>CAZRHI010000112.1:0-4814 GCA_964599945.1 uncultured Acetobacter sp.
ATTTTGTTTAGAAAAATCAAAAGACAAAGTCCAAGCCAATTCAGGATATTGAGAAATTATTCCTGCATTCATTTTAAAACGATTAAATATTTGCTCCCACATCTCCTCCGTTAGGACTTGTTTTTTAGAAGAAAGCAAATTTTTAACAAACTGACTGGATTTTTTTCCATCATATTTAAAACCGAAATCATTTGGATTAAAACCTTCTGCTAAAATTCCCATCCATGTACGCATACATTTTTCGCAAGTCGAACAATTATGCGCATCATCATATTGACTCCAGCACACATGAATAAACATTGGTTGATTATGCTTTTTAGAGAAATTACAGATATTATATATTTTATCTTGTCTTGTAAATTCATAGCCATCATGAACAACCTTAGCATTTGCAAAATGGATATGATTATCAATTTTAGGATCTGTTGCGCATTTATGCCGAATTTTATCTTTGAATGAATAGGAGGAAGCAAAATAAACTATTTTAGAATTGTTTAAATAAGCAATGGGGGCAGAATGAGCTATAACACCAAGCCCATGCTGAATACGATGCCACCAATGAAACCCTAAAGCTTCTGAAAATCGTTCGTTTAAAGCTTGCTCATTAATAAACTTTCGTAAACTACTGTTAAATAGAACAATTTTACAACCAAATTGTTTGGCGACATCTTTCATATAATTGCCACAAGTTTTATTTCCCTTTTCATTTTCTAAATAAAAATCAGCACCAAACATGGTTAATAAAACAGGTTTTTCATCATAATGTTCGCATAAAGTTTGCCAAGCATCAACACCAGCTGAGAAGAAAGACACAGGAGTACCAACACTAGCATTACTGGTATTATTGACAATGTTGTTTACAGATAAGGTTCCTTTAAATAAAATATTAGGATACATCTCTGCATATCCATGCTTTATATCTTCTACTTTTTCATAAAAAACTTGATCTAGCTCAGGGATAAGTAAATCAGCGTCTAATAACCATGAAATGGGCAAAACATTTCCTAAAAAAGGAATAGCCAAAATAGAATTAGGAACATCACTAATTCTTTGGGACGAGGAGAACTTTGTAAAATCATAGTCGATTTTAAATGGTTCTTCTGCATTAAAATATTTAGCCAAATCTTCAGAGTAAGAAAATTGGTAAATTATAGTGTTATTATCTTTTTTAATAGAATCTAATTTTATAAAACTTTTCATTTTAATACCCTTCGTCTTAAAACTTTAAATGTCTAATATGCCACCATAAAGAATGATGATGCTTTTTACTTTTGGAAACGGACGAAAATTTATTATTCCAAACAGTTAATTGAGAAGACAACAATTTCAGCCAATTATTGGAAAGAGTGTGGTGTTTTCGAGCATAATCATAAATTTCTTGATAGTATAAAATATTATGAGGAATTTTAATCATACTGTTGTTTAAAAGCTCTTCTACCGTTAAATCATTGGGCATAGACGGGAGGTGGTTAACACCAACAGCCATAAAGTTTAATTTTGTTCTAACACATTTTTCGCATTTTCCGCAATTTTTAGATTTATCCTCATTACACCAACAAACTCTTAGATTTTCTAAACCAACTTTCCAATCTTTGATAAACGAAGCTCTATCTGTTCTAGAGTGTTCATGTCCATCAGAAATAAATCTGAAAGTATCACTTGTAAGATATTGATCTGTAATTGGATTCATTCCCCAAGGTGTTTGAAAATGATGAATGGAATCATCGCTTGCAGCTCCATAAAAATAAGTTTTGCTAAAAAATTCTAATGTAGCTAAAATAACAGAGCCAAACTTATACGACCAATCCTTTGTACCTTCTCTATAATTTGTTTCAACGGGAATAAGTTCTACACCTAAATCCAAGGTCATCTTTTTAGCATTGTTAAAAGCTGTTTCAAATTGTGCGCGCTCAGAAAGTGGAATATCAGCCCCTAGAAGCATAACGGACTTATCAAGTTGATAATTACTGTTATCCAAATTCTTGGCGTATTTGTATGTTGTATACGCAGCATCTAGTCCACCAGAAAAGGCTGTTATCATTCTCTTATTATCAGGACGATAGTCATCTGCAATTTCCTGAGCGGTGATAGTAATGGGCCTATATTTATCAGGACACCAAATATGCCAAATCCTGCAAAACATAGCCATATTAGTTAAGACAGATTTACTAACAGTTCCCTCAATTTCAAAATGCCCACCTTGCTCCATCATAGGAAAGATAAGTGCGTGAACAAATGGATCTGCTCTATCTGTTAAATCAGCCTCTACTGATTTAGGAAACTTAAACCAAATCTCAGATATCAAGCCAGTATCAGAAGTCGCAGATTTAGTTATTTGATTTTCAGTTATAGATGTAGTAATAAAGATTTTTGTCATTTATATAACCTCTAAAAGAGTGTTAAAGTTATCAGTTGCCTTTGAACCTGATTGAATGTCCGTAGGAAATTTTGTACAAAGATGAATGTTTTTCTGATGGGTAAGGGAGTTTTGGTATACCTTTGAAAGTTTTTGATATGAATTATCCAACATATAAACTTCTTTTCCCATCAAGGAAGCAGCAATCGCGACGTGTAATCTGTCTGTAATGATTGCTTCATATAAATCAACAACAGATAACATCATTTGTGCGGCAAAATTGACATCATTTTTAGACATAGTTCTTGACCCGAACGCGTTTGATAAATCGTAATGTGTTTGATATGTATTTGATTTTTCTATATCATTACGTAAAAATCTAGCAGTTTTAGGAATTCTTCTTAAAATAGGGATCATTCTCTGCAATAAAGATTTTCTTTCAGGAGTAATAATAATTTCTTCGCGCAGAATTTTAACTGTTGCTCTTAAAGCCATATCGTGATCTAAAATAATTTTAGCTTTTGTTTGTTGCGCACATAAATAATCATACGATTGCTTTTCACGGCAAAATACAACAAATTTTTCATCTAAAATATTTATCAAATCGGGACAATCATAAATAGAACTAGGAAGAATAACAACACGATCTGCTTGTTGCATAATTTCTAAAAATTTGTTATAAGTTTTGGCATATAAATTTTTCACCCAAATTCCACCACCGCCATAAACAATAGTTTTAGCTGGTTTACCTTTGAATATTTCATAATCCAAGTTATACTTGTCAAAGAAGTCATATGTAGCCTTAGCTATTAAACAATCCCCCAAATTTCCAGGGTTTCCAATATAGGTAAAGCGTCCCAACTTTTTTAACTCTTGCAGTATAGGTGCATCATTGAGTTCAAATCCTCTAAAGTTACAATCATTCAGTGCAGGGTAGCATTTTTTCTGTAGTAAATAGTTAATTAATTGTTTTTTTACGATTGGAAAAGGAAGCCAGCAAAACAATAGTCGCAAAAGATTAACACTTGCACCTCTAAAGTTATTGTATTGTCTCCAAACTGGTATAAAGCCAAATAATAAAACCTTTTTGTACGTTGTTTTCTGTTTTATTTTGACTAGGGGGATATTAAGAACATAATATTTTGCACAATTTGATTTATGCGCGATTTTGAATAATTTTAGAAATTTAAACAATTTCCACGTAGTTTTTGTTACACCATATTTAATTTCCCATACAGGAATGTTGAAAAGATAATATAAGCTATTTGATATTGAATGCGTAACATTTATAGGTTTTATCCCTAAAAAATGACAATATTCTTTATGTTCATAGTTTTTGAATTGGTGTTTTTTTATCAAAGAAATCCCTCTGGATGTATTAAATCCCAATTGGCAAGTAATTTTATTGTTTGCTAGAAAATTATCAGTTAAAGTATAGATGTCATTAAATACCTGTTCTGACGGAGCATAGGATAATGCTGCCGATGTGCAAAAAACAAACATTTGCCAAAAATGCCATTGTTTGCTATGCCATAAATTATTTTTTACAAGCCATTCGTAAAAGCATAAACAACTCTTAACATAGTCTATTGCATGATTGTTTTTCTTTAAAACAGTTGAAGACATAATGCTACCTGCACGTCTTGTGTAAATATATAGTTTACTAGATAGAAATGTTATTTTTTTTGCTATGCTAATATATTCACCCCAAAAAGGATATGATTCAAAAAGCAAACCATCAGGAAAATAAATTTTATATTGTTTTAAAAGTTCAGTTTTATAAATTTTATTCCAAGCAACAACATTTGTTACTTTATTAATAATATTAGCATTTACAAAATATGTTCCATTAAGATTATTATTTGAAAAATATTTACTGTCGGAAGTTATACAATTTTCATGATTTTCGTAAATGATATTCACACCACAAACAGCAACATCTGCGTTGTTTTTTTCAATTGCGGTTAGCATATCTTCACACATAGTTAATTCATATTGATCATCAGAATCACAAAACATTATATAGGGAGAGTAGGCTGCATCTATGCCCAAATTCCGACACGTTGAGAGTCCTTTATTATCTTGATTGAAAATGAGTTTAATACGAGAATCTAATTTAGCATATCGTTTTAATATCTCAGACGAATTATCCGAAGAAACATCTTCTACACAAATGATTTCTATTTCTTTTAATGTTTGCTTTATAAGGCTATCTAAACAACGCTCTAAATATTGTTCAACGTTATAAACAGGAACTATTATCGATATTTTAGTTTGTAAACGCATCATTTCCATCCTAACTCCTAATCCAAAAATCTAAATAATTTGAATTTATTATGCAAAGCCAATCCGCGATAAGAGATAATCCCATCGGCGTATAAAACTCTCAGCTCATCCGCTGTCTGCTTTTTCAACTCTTCATTCTTCGCACGTAACGCGCTGTTCATCATCATCTTGA
>CAZRHI010000113.1:0-3578 GCA_964599945.1 uncultured Acetobacter sp.
CCATCTGCTTAATCATAACATCAATTTGCTCTTTGGTAACACCTTGGGCGGTAAAGAGATTTTCTAGTTGTATAAGTCTTGTTTTAGTATGGAGCAGATTTAAGCGTAGGTCGGAATTTTCTTTATCTAGAGTTTTTATACGGATTTGAGCGAGTTCAAGTTCGTTTTGGCAATAAGTTAGATCGCGGAGATAATTATCTCGTTCTTGTTTGAGTATAGATTTATCAAAATTTCGCATATCAGCGATAATTGGCGCAAATGCTTTTCCTGTATAAACCAAATGGCGGCGTCCTTGTTTATCTTTACCTTGAACAAGATATTCCAACTTAATTAACTCTTTGATGGCTTTTCTGACAGTATCAGGTTTGACATTGACGCATTTGGCAATGTATTCATTGTCTCCGAAAAATGTTGCGTGTTTAGGGTTTTTAGTGCGATAGATAATTAATTGCAAGATTTCACGTTGCGTTAAAGAGAGTTCACTTTGACTTCTACTCATGTTGTTTCCTTTATAAATTTCCAAAAGTATTTATCAGTGAAAATCAGCATTTGGCAGATATATCCGCTATCTTTGGCATTATTGGCATCTATATTCGTTTTGAGTGGTATGTATAGCCATTTTTTTGGTACTTATATACGCATTTGTTGGCACGTATATCCGTTTTTGAAATTGCAAATCCCTTGTGAAATATAGCTTACAAGGCAATTTTTAACAGCTAAAATATAATTAAAATATACTGAAAATATATCTATTTTAATACCTGTTTCCTTCGGAAAAGAAAATAGATGCAAGCAATTTTCCTGATAAATCAAGAATAAGTGATTCGGGTAATTGGAAGCAAAATTTAAATCAGCAATCTAGAGAGAAAATAATATTGACATAAATCCGTAGGGCAGATTAACCGATAACAAAATCAAAGAAAATGGCAGTGAGGAGGGGCTTTGTGGGGCTGTCAGAAACAAAATGTGCCACCAATAGAACTGATGGCACAAGTGAAATTTATTATTAAAACAATATGAGCAGAAATTTGCTACACATATATTTATCGTGATTTTGTAGTAAATCAGTGCTTAAAAACTTGCCCTCTCTCTTTGTAGCCAAATCAAAATCAGTCAATTTTTCCCAATAAATATTTTTGTGAGAAGACCTCATGAAATTTATTTTAACAATAGGAGAAAGAAAATGCTTAAGAAATACAATAAAGAAGATAACACTTGTGCCAATTATATTCATATTGATGAGTTAGAAAAGACTTTGGAGGCTTTAAAGCGAATAAGCGGGCGTATCAAATATGAAACTTTTGGTAAGCAATCTGACGAAAAGGGAGAATATCATCTTATTATTGACGATGCCAAGAGTTTAGAAGAGTGCATTAAAACAGAGATGGATGGTAAACTTGAAGCTACAATAGGAAATTATCACTCTAGCTTGTTTTTAGAGTGTTGCATTCATAGTGCAGGCCTTGAAGGGATTGAATATCTAATAAAGAGAGGTGCCGAAATCAACCGAACCAATCTCTTAGGGGATAATGCTTTAATGTGTATCATTTACAATGATAGTATGCCAACAGAAAACAAGCTCAAGGCTATACAAATTTTGGTGGATGCAGGAATTGATATCAATCGTCCGAATATAAAGTTTCAAACGCCTTTAATGGAGGCCTTAAACCGTTCCGAATTTGAGCTTGCAGAGATTTTAATAGATAATGGTGGATATGTGTTACGCCCACCAGCATGGGAAGAAGAAACAGAAGATAAAGACTGAGATTATATAAAACCGCTGCAAAAACGTGGCGGTTTTAATTTATACATTCAGATAATACTAATAGCCACAATATTTATAAAAAAAAAATCCGAATCAACTCATTGAATTTAAAATAAAACCATGCAAAAACATGAAGTTAAGCGTATTTTATGTAAAAAATAGCTTGACTTAAGGATTTCTGCATGTTTAAATCAGATTGCAAGCGGGAGATATCCTAAGTGATATTTCTCAAAAAAGTGAATTTATAACCAACTTGTCCCACTTTGAAGCGGACTAAAAGGAGAATTAAGATGACTAACCTTCAAGCCGAAATGCGTCGGCAACTGATGGACGCATTATATCACGATGATTTCTCAACCATAAACAATCTCTTAAGCCAAGGTGTAAATATAAATCTGCCATACAATCATAATGGCTGGACACCTTTTATATGGGTGTGTAAAGAACATTGTGATTCAGAGATTATCCAACTATTTTTAGCTCACGGAGGCAATGTTAATTCCAAAAGCAATGCGGGGGAGATGCCTTTGCATATCATGGCAAAGCATCGGAGCGCATATAACTGTCTGCTGGCGTTGATTGAAAATGGTGCAAATCCGAATGCTCAAGATAACAATGGCAATACGCCCTTAATGGTTGCTTTATCGCATCCGCAAGTTTCTATGAGAATGGCTATTGTCGGCAATTTATTACTTTTGAGTGATTTGACCCTAAAGAACAATAATAATGAAACCGCCTATGATATTGCAAAAGCAAATAGCGCCTTTAACGACAAAAGATTTTTAGAAACTTTGAAGGGAGGCAATAATGACTAATGCTGATATTGCTATCCAAAACGATGATTTCCGTCAGCATTTATCAAAAGGAACTCTCGTTCTTACTTGTGGTATCCGTTCAAATACGACAGAGGATATCAAGGAAATTATTAACAAAGTCAGAACCTTTGATAAATTTGACGAGAACAATGACCCGTATGGTGAGCGGGACTTTGGAGCTTTTGATTATAAGGGGAAAAAGATTTTCTGGAAGATTGACTATTATGATCGTGAGTTTCTGTATTTCTCAGCAGATGTGAGCAATCCCAAAGTTACCAACCGTGTTTTAACGATTATGTATGCCGACGAATACTAGGAGATAAGCTATGGAATATGATGTGATTTGTAGCGAAAGCATAGATATGTTGATTGAATATGTCAATTCATACCTAAAAGAAGGGTGGCAATGCCAAGGCGGTATCGGCGTGTTGACCCAAGGATTAAGTTATAAAGTATTTTATCAGGCCATTGTGAAAGGAAAATAAGATGACTAACAGCGAGTTTGTAGATGATAAGAAAATTAAAGACATTTTGACCTATATCAAATCAATGAAACACGCTGAGCAAATTCGGATGATGTTTCTTTGTAGCCTAAATGGTTTGCGCTCCATAAATTTTGCATATTTGCAGGTTAGGGATTGCTATACCGAACAGCTAAAACCGAAAGATGTCATCAATCTGGACTATGATAAAAACAAAGGGAAACACAAGTGTACTTATTATCTAAATAGCCAGATGAAAAAAGAATTTGCAGATTATACGAAATATTTACAGCTCAAATGGGGCGAGAACTTGAGCTCAGAGACATATCTGTTTACTTCGCAAAAGCTCAATAAGCCTTATAACCGAGTTAGCATCAGTCGCTTATTTAGTTCAATCTATAATAAATTCGGTATTAAAGGCGCAAGCCATTTAGGGAGACATCTCTTTGTGTCAAAACTTGTTAATGCAGGCGTCAATATCTGTCTTGTTCAGAAATTAGCTAATCACAGGAACAT
>CAZRHI010000113.1:3678-4762 GCA_964599945.1 uncultured Acetobacter sp.
GATAAAATTAGTATCGGAAATCTGGTAAAGCTTTGGGATAATGGCTTTATGTTCCATGGCTATCCTTTAATTCATTATCGCAGATACCACAATAGTAATTACCATAGCATTTCTTATATTAAAGACAGAAAGCTTATAGCTTATGACTATTCCTGCCAACAACCATCAGAAGAGCAATACATCCCAACTAAGGTAGTATTGCAGATACTCAAAAATGCCCGCCACAAACAACCTGATGATTTAGATAGTTACAGAACGGTAGAGGAGTTAGAGGAAGTTTTATAGATTAGTAGTTATCAGATAAATCTTTAAGTTTTGTACCATTATATTCAAAATATGCAGCCCCTTGATATGCTCCACTTTTGTTGACCTCTCCGCGGTTTTCAAATAAATGTCGCACAAGTGGGGATAATTTCCAGATATGTCCATTATATTCTACCTCTCGTTCACCAACCACCTTAGCTTTTTCGTTTTTATCTTTAATGAAGGTTACAGTATCTCCATTTTTAAGCCCTTTGGCATAAAAATTAAATCTATTATTCTGTTCATTCGCTTTAGCCAAAGCGGTAAATTCTTTTTCTCTATTCTTAACTGGAGGATAGATAATTTCACCTTCAAATGCTGTTAATAAACGAGCAGCTAATTCAGTATCTAAGGCAAATAATTCACTTCGTCCTATTCGTTGTTTAATGAAAATGTCTTGTAATAATCTTTCTTTTTCTTGGTAGTCTGAAACTTTGATTGCAAATGCTCTTTTAAGTCCAACAACATTATAATAGCCATTTGCTTCTAGTTCACGCATCCGTTCAGAATATTGTTTTTCTTGAGTAATGCCAATCTTAATCAACTCTGGAACAGCTGTCGTCATAATATAAAGTATTCCTGTTGCCATCTTAGTTCCTTTCCAAGAAATTTTCCTATTAATTAAAAATATTTTATAGTAAGTTATAAAAATGTTAAAAAATATAACAAATCCGAACAAAGTTTAACATTTTATCATCCCCACTTCAGAGAGCTATTTCAAAACTCTATATTTTCCAATGGTTTTAAGAGAAATGTTAAAGAATGTGCCTTCTTTAACATT
>CAZRHI010000114.1:0-4762 GCA_964599945.1 uncultured Acetobacter sp.
ACGCTGCGTTCGGGTCGCAGAGGTCAGTGGTTCGAATCCACCCGTTCCGACCAGTATGAGGCTCGTAGCCTTATTAAGTCCCTTATTATGAGGGGCTTTTTTTGTTTGGAATGGAGTGGTGGTAAAGATTGATGAGCATTAAATGCTGATACATCTCAGAGTTCCCCCATAACGTTTATAACTCGGTAAAAGAACTTGACAATATACACAGGCTAACATAGCTTTTTTTTGAGTGGTATAAAGAACATTTAAAAAAGACTAAGTTTATTTAGGCACTTGTAATTGTTCGTGTTTCTTATGTTTGAAATTTTTATATATGAGGGGAATTTATGAAAGCAGAAACATTATCAAGATTACTTAAAAGTAATTTTTTTATGTTGAGTATATTTCTTATTTTTGCGGGTCTCCTTTGCGCTCATAATCAATTTAATTTTAATTGGGATTTTACAAATTATCACTATTACAATGCGTTTGCTTTTTTAAATGACAGGTTAAATTATGATATTGTTCCAGGTTCAGTTAACACATTTTTCAACCCTCTTATAGAACTACCTTTATATTTTTATATTGAATATTTCAATGATTACCCTGCTGTTGTTTATGCTTTGCAAGGGCTGTGGTTTGGTTTGTTATTATTTGTGTTTTATAAATTTTCAACACTATTTTTTGATGTCAATAAATTACAAGGACAGTTTCAGCTGTTGTTAACACTGGCTATTGCTATAACTGGGCAGGCGACATATTTTCAAGCAGGTTCATCAACAAACGAAATACAAATTGCATTACTTGTGTATTCTGCTCTTTATATTTTAGCGAAAATGATCAAATTTCCTGACACTCAACAGACACAAAAATTTTTCTTTGCTGGTTTTATTTTAGGTTCGGCATTGGGATTAAAATCAACCTGCGTATATCTCTGCATAACCTGTGGAATATGTTTAATTATCTGCCATAAATATTTAAAAAATCCTATTAAATTTGTTATTTTATTTGCGCTAGGTGGCTTCATCGGCTTTTTATTGCTTAATGGGTGGTGGATGTATAAAATGTGGTCTCTCTATGGAAATCCGTTTTTCCCATTTTTAAATGGAATCTTTCACTCGCCCTATTTTGATGACTTTAATTTTTCAGACAGAAGATTTATTCCGCCACTACATATAGCACCGATTTTTCCGTACATTTGGTTCAGAGGCATATATAAAACTGCAGAAATTGGTTTTTATGACATCAGAGGTGCACTGTTTTACACTATTGCTCTATTATTTATCGGGTATATGCTGATAAAACCTGAAAGAATAAAAAAATTTTATACTCAAAAACGCCTTTGGTGCTTTTTCAGCGTATTTATGATTTTGGGATATATCTTATGGTTGGTATCTTTTTCGATTTATCGTTATCTTGTGGTAATAGAAATGGGAGGTGCTATTATATTAGTAAAAGTGTTATCTCTTTATAAACCGAAATCAGACATAAAATTTATTTTATACACTAGTTTTAAATTAGTTTTGTATGGAATTCTTATATTAAATTATAAAGAAGGAATAACTTGGCCTGTGAAAAGTACAGAAATTCAAAAGTTTGTACATATCGAAGAGGTACATTTACCTGAGAACACTTTGTTAAAACTCTATAACTATCCTACAGCAGGAGTAATTCCTATTTTAGCAAAATATAACACTTTCAGAGCGTTGGGATATAAACACTTGAATACAATGATGATGCAAGGAAGTGATTTTGTGGAAAGAGGAAAGTTTAGAGAAATGCGAGATAAAATCGAACAAGAACACACTGGTCCGATTGTTGTGATTTTCAGAGAACTCAGCGTATTTAGTAATAATAGAAATGACTTAATAGAAGCTCTTAAACCTGTTACTGAAGGAATGTATTGCCGTCTGTTGAACAGCTCGTTGGATAGAAGCTTAAATATATGTGTTCCCGAGGAGCTTAAAAACGAAATTCTGAAGGAGGAGAATAATGATGCCCAATAAAATAGCAATACTCATTCCATGCTATAATGAAGAGTTGACTATTGCTTCGGTTATTCTTGATGCAAAAAAATATTTACCTGAGGCGACAATTTATGTCTACGACAATAATTCCACGGATAATACAGCAAAAGTTGCGCTTTCGGCAGGAGCGGTTGTCCGTTCGGAAACAAGACAGGGCAAAGGAAATGTTGTGCGTCGTATGTTTGCAGATATTGAGGCTGATGTATATGTTTTGGTTGATGGTGATGCTACATACGATTTAAAAGCTGTTCCTGAACTGATTGATGTATTGAAAAGAGAAAATTTGGATATGGTAGTTGGAGCGCGTAAGGAAACAGATGCTGAATGTTATAGAAGCGGTCATCGACACGGCAACAAGGCCTTAACCAAAATTGTTGAAACATTTTTAGGTTATAAGCTGAAAGATATGTTATCAGGATTGCGTGTCTTTTCAAAAAGATATGTTAAAACCTTTCCTGCAAGTAGCCAAGGTTTTGAGATTGAAACGGAATTTACCATATATGCACTCTCCAGACGTTTGCCCATGGAAGAAATTGAAACAGACTACTTTGCCAGACCTGAAGGTTCTTCTTCTAAATTATCCACATACAAAGATGGCATTCGTATCCTAAAAACAATTATTGTTTTAATCAAAGATGAACGTCCTTTGATGTTTTTTACCATTATTGCGTTAATCTTGTTTATGGCTGGCATTCTTATCATGATTCCTGTATTAAGAGATTATTTTGCAACTGGATTGGTTTTACGATTTCCGACAGCCATTTTGGCAAGTAGCCTGATGATATGTTCTTTGGTTAGTATGCTGATTGGAGTGGTATTAGATAGCGTATCAACAGCAAAAAAAGAAACCAGTCGCAGTAATTATTTGAAATATTGAGGAAAAGACAATGGAATATAGTGGTGAAACGAATTTAAACGTTATGAAGATTGCTAAGAATTATAATACCTTCTTAGTAGATTATATAACAGCGTCCCTTTCTTCATCTGCTGTTGTCAACCGAAAAATAATTGATTTCGGTTCGGGAGACGGTTATTTCTCCGCTATGGTTTCTGCGCGTATTGGTGAAAAAATCATCAATATTGAACCTGCAGAAAATATGGTCAGATATTATCAGGAACCTCCTCTCAAATCTCTTGACGATATTGAAGAGCAATCTGTAGATTTTATTTATTCTCTAAATGTATTGGAACATATAGAAAATGATACTGAAATTGTGCAAAAATTTTATCAAGTATTAAAGACTGGCGGAAGTGTCTTGTTGTATTTACCTGCTTTTCCTTGTTTATATTCATCTATGGATAAAAAGGTTGGACACTATCGCCGTTATACTAGCAAAGACGCCAACCGTTTGTTTAATCCTCAAAAATGGGAAATTGAGTGCCTTAAATATGCAGATTTTCTGGGATGGTTTATCAGTCTGTTATTCAAATACATCGGTAATGATAAAGGAGATATTTCCCCAACTTGTCTGAAAATTTATGATAAGTTACTTTTCCCTGTAAGCAAATTTTTGGATAAAATCACTTTCGGAAAAATATTAGGAAAAAATATCATCATAAAAATTAAAAAGAAATAATTGGTCTGTGTTGCCGTTTATTCAATATTTTTGCTTTAATTAAAGAAAAAAATACTTGACTCTTTGGTTTTTGCTTATATTATGCAGGTATGTTTTGATAACAAAATAAACACTCTACGGAGTGCCGTCAGTTAGCGAAGGCTCGCCCACTGGCGCAATTTTTTTTATCAATAACAGGTAAAAGAGACAACAACCAAACAAAAAAAGGACCAATACTAAAAAAGTTGGGAAAAGCAATAACAGGAAAGTAACAAAGGAAAACTAATGTTTGATTCATTAACAAATAAGTTAAGTAGCGTTTTTTCGAAGCTTGGCTCTCGTGGTATCTTAAATGAAAAAGATATTGAAGAGGGTTTGCGTGAAATTCGCCTTGCGCTTTTAGAAGCAGACGTTTCCCTTGTTGTTGTAAAAGAATTTATGGCCAAAGTTAAAGAAAAGGCCTTGGGTGAAAAAGTTATTAAGTCTATCCGTCCTGACCAACAAGTTGTTAAAATTGTTTATGACGAATTGGTGAACTTGTTAGGCTCTGACGAGGATACTGGTTTGAATTTTAAGGCTGTTCCGCCTGCTGTTATTTTGATGGTTGGCTTGCAAGGCTCTGGTAAAACGACAACATCTGCTAAAATCGCACTAAAATTAAAGAAAAGTAAACGTGTTTTATTAGCTTCCTTAGATGTTTACCGCCCTGCCGCTCAAGAACAGTTATCTCAACTTGGTAAACAGGCTGACGTTGATGTTCTGCCCATTGTTGCAGGGGAAAAACCGCTTGCAATAACTAAACGTGCCTTAGAAGAAGGACGTAAAGGGCTTTATGATGTTTTGATTTTGGATACCGCTGGACGCTTACAGATTGATAATGTGTTAATGGACGAAGTGGCTGAAGTTAAAAAGCTGGCCAATCCAACTGAAACATTATTGGTGGCTGATGCGTTAATTGGTCAAGAAGCATGTAATGTTGCAAAAGAATTTAATGAAAAAATTGGCATTACGGGGCTTGTTTTAACGCGTATTGACGGGTCTTCCCGTGCGGGTGCGGCATTATCTATGAAGATGGTTTCAGGTGCTCCGCTTAAATTTTTAGGAACAGGCGAAAAACTCGAAAACATCGAAGAATTTCATGCTGACCGTTTGGCTGGAAGAATTTTGGACAAAGGCGATGTGGTAAGTCTTGTTGAA
>CAZRHI010000115.1:0-4605 GCA_964599945.1 uncultured Acetobacter sp.
CTCCATATTAGCGAACATCTGAATACTTATTTAAGTGCTACACAGCTTGGGGTTACTTTAGCTTCGCTTGGTTTAGGTTGGCTTGGTGAGCCCGCCGTTTCTCGCTTGCTTGAGAATTTGCTCGCTCAGTATATTATTGATAATTCGGTTTTATTACACTCCCTTTCTTTTGGTATTGCTTTTACTTTCATCACACTTTTACACGTTGTGTTAGGTGAGCTTGTTCCGAAATCTATGGCAATTCAAGATACGGAACGTTATGTTATGATTATTGCGGTTCCGCTTTATGCGTTTAATAAGATTTGTACGCCTGTTATCTGGTGTTTTGATCATGTGTCGCTCTGGATTTTGAAGATGATGGGTGTTCAAGCTGCTGATGAAAGCGATGAAGCGCACTCTGAAGAAGAAATTAAACTCATCATTGACGCTTCACAAAAAGGTGGCGTGATTGACGATACGGAAAGTGAGATTATTCAAAACGCTATTTCATTTTCAGAGATTTTTGCGCATGAGATTATGATTCCGCGTCAAGAGATGAAATGTATTTATCAGAATAGTAGTTTTAATGAGGTTATGGAATTTGTTAAACAAAACAAACACACTCGTTTTCCGCTTTGCGCTGGAGATAAAGACCAGATTTTGGGAATGATACATATTCGTGATTTGCTTGAGTGCAAAAACACCCAACATAAAGATATTTTGAGCAAAATTGTACGCAAAATCCTCTTTGTTCCTGAGAATAAATCTATCTCTGAGATTTTGCATGAGATGATGAAGAAGCGTATTCACTTGGCGATTGTGGTTGATGAATATGGTGGGACGGCTGGTCTTCTTTCTATGGAAGATATATTAGAAGAGCTTGTTGGAGAAATTCGTGATGAACACGATGAAGTTACGGAAGAACCTGTGAAGATGATTGATGAACGTGTGTGCGAATTTGACGGTCTATATTTGGTTGAAGACGCATATGACTGTTTGGATTTACCTTATTGTGAACATGAAGAAAGCACTATGGGAGGATATGTCTTTAACCTCTTAGGGCGCGAACCTCAAGTTGGCGATAAAGCAGAAGATGAGTATTGTTTTTACGAGGTTATGAAAGTAGACAATATGCGTATTGCACGAGTTAAAACGATTGTCAAAGAACGCCCTGTTGAAGACGAAGAAGCATAGATTTTCCTATCTTAGATTTTTATGTTTTTTCCATAATAGAACTGTTAGAATTAGCCTTGCTAGTTTTGAGTTTGGCTCCTCTCCAAGATAAATGCAAAATTTATTGACAACCCCTCTAAAAAATGTTAATATTTTATTAAATTTCATTTTTAGGGAGACTTATCATGAGAAATATATTGATTATAGTAGCCTTTTTAGAACTGATAAGTTGCCCGTTACAGGCATCAGAGTCATTTCATTATGGTCTTCCTCGCCCAAAGCAGACGACTGGACGTATTTATGCAACAATTATTGCTCCTGTTTCAATGCAATCGGTTAGCGATATAAATTTTGGAATGTTAGTTAAAAATAAAACTGGACAGGTTGATATGGATACATTAGGAAACCTCTCTTCAACTGGCCCAGGGATTGCAACAAGTTTTCCATCATCAGGACAAATTTTAGTAAAAGGACCAAAGGGACACTTTGTAAATGTGAGTATTCCAGAGAGTGGTATTTACGATAACGAAAATCACTCGCTAGATTTTGTACCCAAGATTCCACGCCATAATCGGACATTTGCACTAAATAATATCAGTGGCGAAACGACATTACATATTGGTGGAACTTTAAAATTTAATAATACAAATACACCAGCGGGAACTAAAAAAGGATTTTATGTTATTCAAACCTCTTATTAAGGTTAGCCAGCCCTATTATCTCCTTAACGTAAAATTAACCATATATCTTTTATAATTAAGGTGTTGATAAATTATATAACAAATTGTAAAGGATAGATGATGAAGAAAATTTTATTTATGTCTGTTTTCTCTGTCTTAGCTTTGTCAGGAAAACTGGTTGTGGCGGCTGAGGTTACTGGGACAGGGCATGTTTCAGCAAGAATTGTTGACCCATTATCTGTAACAGAGACCGCTGAATTAAATTTTGGAGCAATTTTACAAGGTGCTAATACGATTACTGTTTCCCCTGCTGGTACGCGTACAGCTGTTGACTCTAGCAAATTAGTTGGTAAAGGATATGGGAGTACAAAAGCTGGTAAGTGGAAAATTACAGGTCCAGTTGGTGCAAGACCATCTGTAAAGATTCAAGAAAGTTCGGTAACTTTGGAAAATAGTTCTGGAGCATCAATGATTGTTAATAACTTTGTAACTGACGCTGAAGATTCTTTTGATGAAATTGAAGGCAGTGGTAGCGGAACAGGTGAAGTTGAGTTTAAGGTTGGTGCAAATTTAACTGTTGCAGATAATCAAGAGCCAGGAAATTATAGCGGTACTTATACTGTTACTGTTAGTTATTAAACAAAAAACATTGTACATACTGTAACTTTTACTTCAATTTACAAGAAAAAGTTATTTTATGTGCTATAAAAAAATGATCCTTTTTTTGTAGCATAATTAATAAGCTTTTCTAAGTAAACATCTACTCTAACTTATCAACAAATATAATGATTTGAAGAAAGATTATAAATTCAAATCAACTGCTACAAAAAAAGGATCATTTTTTTATAGCAGGTGTTTTATGAAATTTCTAAAAATTTCATTTTGTCTTACTAGTGTTTTGCTTTTTAGCTTTTCGGGGTACTGTGCTACCATTACTGGTAGTCCTGTTCTGAATTTTGGAACTATTATGCAAAGTTCACCTTCGTCTTCGATTACGCTTGACTTATCTGGTAATATTTCTAGCTATAGTGGCATCTACAATCCTCATGATGCTTCATCCTCAGATGTTACTAAATTTGTTACAGATGTTTCAGGGATTGGTGCCTTTGAAAAAATCACACTTAGACCTCAAGATGCAACATATACTGCAACGAATCTGTCTAACTGTTCGGTTAATATCACAAATGTAACTTCGGATATAACAACTGAGGTTATTCTAGGACGACAGGGTAATTTGTGTAGTATTCAAACGCAACAAAATGCATATTTTTCGGCAACTCTTACTTTAACTGGTATATGTGAGGAAGGGATATATACGGGAAAAATAGCTGTTCCTTATGATAGTAAAAAATGTAACACTTCTGGTTTGAGTTGTAATACAAATAATGCTAATTGCGATTCATCTGCTATTAAGGAAGTATATATCAATACTCAATTTACTATTACAGAACCTCTTGAAGTTACTGAAAAGCAAGCCCTAAACTTTGGAGTAATTGTATCGCCAAATAAAAATGGGGTAATAACACTCTCTTATAACGGTTCGCTAAGTAAAAGCGATGAGTTTTGGACTGGAAGCCGTGGAGCCATTAAAGCAGGAAAATTTGTTGTTTCTGGATTACTTAATCGACAGGTTTATATCACTTTACCGCAATCTGCAACCATTTACAGTGGTAGTGACAGTATGGAAGTTACAAACTTCACGAGTAATTCCCCGATTATTTTAACTCATGGAGAGCAGTTAGCAGCTACTGAAGATGTTAGCATTGGAGCAACACTCAACATTAAAGCACGACAACCAGCTGGTAATTACCAAGGCACTTATACCATTACAGTTTCTTATTAGATTAGAAAGGACGGAATAAATGATAAAAAAAATTTTGGTTTGTTTTCTTTTGTTAGGTTTTCAAAATGTTTATGCCAACATTTCGGTTTTTCCGTATAATATTGACTTTGAAGCAGAATCAAACAAACGTGTTCAAACTGTTCGTGTTATCAATACATCCGAGAGTACGCAGACATATCGCGTTAGTTTTGTTAACTTTGTGCAAAATGAAGATGGCGAATTAACTGAGGTAAGTAATACGAATGGATTGTTTGCTGATAAATTTTTAAACTGGTCTCCTCGGCAATTTACATTAAAACCAAATGAAGTACAAACAATTAACATTGCTCGTAAAAGTATGGCATTAGCACCAAATGGTGAGTTTGTTTCGCACCTTAAAATTAGAGAAGTAGCAATGGGCGACCCTAGAATAAAAAATGATAATCCGCCTTCAGACACGCTTTCTATGCAGCTAAAAGCTTTATTTGCCATCACTTTACCAGTTACTATCACAAAGGGAAAAAACTTGAACCATGAAACCACTGTTGAAAATTATAAAATATTACAAGATGGCTTGTTGGTTCTAACTTTAAAACGAAGTGGAAATCTATCTTCTCGCGTTAATATTGCTGTTATTAACGATAAAAATGAAGAAATCGGGCGTATTAACAATGTTAAAATCTATCTTTCAACAGACAAGCTCAATCTTTCTGTTGTGTTGGACAAATCTAAACTTTCTAACCATTTGAGACTGAAATTAGAAGATGCTCGAACAAAAAAAGATATATCCATACAGGCACTATCTATTTAATTTAGTTTGCCTTGTACTGGCTCTGCTCGTTATAACATTCAAAGCAAGAGCAGACTTTGAGGATGATAATGAAATTTTCATCCTAGAGCCTGTTATACAAGATTTTACCTTGCAAGATTTTGCATATGCCTATAAAGAAG
>CAZRHI010000116.1:0-4598 GCA_964599945.1 uncultured Acetobacter sp.
AAAGTATGTCATCAACATGCTTTCTCCACCATTTAACCTTGGAAATAAAGCTACCATAAGCACGTTGATTTTGTTTTTTTGATTTTATTTTCTGTTTTTTTTGCATGAACAATTCCTCACTTTTTATTTTAGAATTGTTTGTCTTTTGCGATTTTGATGAATAAAATTTCCGTTATGTGATTTTTTTTGCGTACTTTTGATATTTTTTTTATGTATAAACAATAACATAACCTAATTTACAAAATAAATGAGGTTGGTTATTTAGCTTTTTACCTTTACATAGAAAGAATTTTTATTTTATCATGGGAACGGAGATAGGATATATGGAAGTAGATGATATAAAGATAGAATTTCAAAAATGGTTGAAAACATTAGGTTTCCAAGACAAAACAGAGAAAGGTCGTCCTAGTACAATATATGAATATTGCAAACGGATTGATAGACTTTGTGATAGGTTGTATAATGAGCATTCATCGAAAGCATGGGAAAATTTATCTGCTAACATAGGATCGGTTCTTATTTCTTGTTATGAGAGTTGCAATAAAGAGTACTATATAGACAGATACAATATAAAAGAGGCGTTACCATATTTTGAGGACATTGCCAATATCAGTATAGATAGCAATGCTTTTCAAGCAACGATAAATTTAGTTGATAACGGTAAGGAATATTTAATTTCAAACAGTACGCTTTGCCAAATTAAAAATTATTTAAGGATATTTGATTTTTGTTTAGAACAGGAAGCAAATACAACCTCTACAAATATTGACGATATTTTGTCTCTTTATTCACTCTACAATGAAGGTTCATTGGATTTAGTAAGAAAGTTTGTTGCGGTTTGCTCCGAAAGTCCGGAAATGTCATTTTTAGACACTTCAATTCATATCCAGTATAATACCAAAGACGCTACAAAAATAAAATTAGCTTTGCAACAATATTATGAATTTTTGCAAACAACGGTAGATTCTCCTACTATTGTTAAATTGAAAGAGCAACGAGACGATAATAAAATTAAGCTATATATCGCAGAAGTAGAAAGTGCTTCAGATGATTTAATGAAATGCTTAACTACTATTAATAAGACTGGCAAAACAGCATTGCAAATAAAATCACATTATGCGAATGGTTGTCTACCTAAATTGGAAGTTGCCAGTGTTTTAGAGATAGATCATAAAACATTAGACACTTTAAATAAAAAAGGGATATTAACATCCAATAAGGTTAAAGGCTTCTATGATGAACAAGATATAAATGAATATTTAGAGAAACATTTTCATAAAGCCAACTACCCAGATGTTGATTACTCTCTAACAGGAGATAAATATTGGTGTAATCGCAAAGTCGCAGCAAATACAATGAAAACAACAGAACGCACGATTTATAGTTATACCAAAAAAGGATTGTTAACCTATACGGACTATTCTCCTCAAGCACCTCGATATTATAAGCCAGAACTCGAATATTTGGCTACCCACAAATAATTTCCTCAATTTCATACTATAAATAAGAATGTTTTAATATGAGAAACAGACTTCTCATATTTTTTTGTGTCTCATCTTCCTATTTTCCCACAATACTTGTTTTACACGCAAAAACAACAGGCTTATAAAGGAAATGTAGCTCGGGCGCCCGTCCTACAAAATTTTAACAATTTTGTATGAAAGGAACGAGTTATGGAAGAGCTCAATTTAGATAAAAATATTATTGATAACGAATTATTAGAAAATCCGGCTGATGCCAACCAAAATATAGAAACCGAAGATGCTTCAACTCTGAAAGAAAATGAAGAGAAAGAAAAATCTTTAGAAAATGAAATTAATCAGGCGTTGGAACTGCTTAAGCTTAAAAAGCTTTCGCAAGCTGAGTATCAAGAATTGTATAATAAGGCATTTGATGAAGCAGAAGCTTTATTGAGAGCAGATTTAGAATTGGCTCAGAAATTTAAAAATCTTCCAACGGCTGATGGTTTTAGAAGTGATAAACATAATAAATATAAATTGAAAGGTGGTGAAACTGCAACAAAAACGAAAACAAAAATTTTGGAAATTGAATATGGCTTAAAATATCAGCAGGCTTGGGAAATTCAGCAGATTGATGAGGTGTTAGTTGAGGAAGCTATTGCAGAAGCCTGTAAAAAAGGTGAATTGCCAACTAGAAAGCTAGCCTTAAAAATACTTCGTAAAAAACGCTCTGATGAAAACAAAGCAAAGAAGATGGAGGAAAAGCGCAAAGCTTTTGCAGCAATTCATGGTTCCGAAGCAATCAAATCAGACGGGGACACATATAATATTATTTATGCCAACCCGATTTATGAAAGCGAGGACTCTGATAAGGAGGTAGCCGTATCTATCAATGATATGAAACAGCTACAAATTCCATCGGCTGATGATGCTGTTCTGTTTTTATGGACGAATTCAGCAGATTTAATTGCTTCTCTGGAGGTTATCGCTGCTTGGGGGTTCACTTATCGCGATCAGGCAATTTGGGATTTTGGAAAATCAAAGGCAGCTAGCTTTTGTTTTGAGAACAGACATAAAATTTTGTTAGTTGCAACGAAAGGTGACAATATTTCAAAGCCCGCATTCACAAAAGTGTCTGTCTATCAGGAAAGGAGTGAAAAAATCGATTTGAAACCGGAATATTATTACGGAATCATTGAACGGATGTTTCCCGAAGGCACGAAGCTTGATGTCTTTTCTGCAAAGCCGTTCAATTCGAACTGGAAAGTATTGTTTAACGATGAAGAAAAGGAAGAAAACCATGAAGGAGATTAAAGCCGCAGTAATGTTTGCCAACGCTGGTATAGGTGAGTTTTATGCTCACCTTGCCAATGTCAAAAATATGGTAGCAGTGGAATTTGAGCCTGAGCGTGCAGACATATATAAATGTATTTATCCGCATTGCCACGTGTTTCCGGATGATATAAATAAGGTTATGGATGCGTTTATTGCCAAAGCAAAAGAATGTAATTGTTCTCTCTTGATGGCATCTCCGCCATGCCAGGGACATTCCCGCGCAAATCAAAGCGAAAATAAGGATGAAGATATCCGCAATCGTTTGATTTTGACGGTTACGGAGGCTGTTGAAAAAGGAAATTTTGACACTATTATGATCGAAAATGTTCCCGAATTCTTAGATTATTCGTCGGACACAATCTTGCCAGAGCTTAAAGGAAAAAACATCCGTCAATATTTGGAAGAATTTTTTCGGACGCATGGATATATGGTTAATTTTTATCAGCGTGTTGATGCACGTAAATATAGTTCGACCCCACAGCAACGTGTTCGTGCGATTGTTTTAGCTTCCAGAATAGGCGAATGGACATTGCCACCAATGTTGCCCAAAGAACAATGGCGAACATTGGAAGACGCTATTGGGGATTTGCCAAGCCTTGAAGCAGGAGAACGCGGAACTGAGAAATATGAAAAGGATCCGGTTTGGGGGCAAAAATTAAATATGTTAAAGTATCACAACGCCCCGTATTGGTCTGAACAAGAAGTTGAAATCATGAAACATACCGCAACCGGATGTTCAGCTTTTGATAATCCGTCAGAGTATAGACCTGTCCGTAAAGATGGAACACCGAAGGAATATTACCGCTCAGCATATCGCAGACCGAAATGGAATGACGCCTTTCCATGTATCCTGAGAGAATCTGATGGCATGGGTGGGATGGTTACCTGTCACCCAGGAAGACTTCAAGAAGATGGTACATATAGCGATGCCAGAGCGTATACCATTTTGGAGCTACTACGAGGCTATGATTTGCCAGATGATTTTCCTTTTCCTGCATGGGCTCTTGATGAATATAAGTTGCAACGAGCGGTTCTGGGAGAAGCATTTGCACCTCGCTTAGTTCAACGGATATTAGAGGTAATGCCTCGGCAGTAAATTATTATAGTAAAGTAAGGCAGACAGGGAGACTTCGGTTTCCCTGTTTTTGTTTCTACTGAAAAAGGCTAGAGTAGTCCCGTGTCCCTATATAAGAGGCGCCATTTTAGCTTAGTTTCGCTCTTGAATAGTCCCGAAAGCTCATCAAAAGAGTGTCAATTCTTCGAACAAAAATAATTCGTCGTCAACCTCAAAAACTTTGATTTTGATGAAAGATTGCATCCTGAGAAGCTTTTGTGTCTGAAATTGTTAAGTTATTGAAAAATAAGAAAAGCTGTAAAAATAGTCCGAAGATGATTCATATTTAAGCCTGTAATGATATAAATTTTCGGACTCGGTTAAGTTATTGATTTATAAAGAAAAAATCGCCATTTCTGACGATTTTTGAACTGTGGCTGGGGTGGCTGGATTCGAACCAACGAATGTCGGCACCAAAAGCCGATGCCTTACCACTTGGCGACACCCCAATTATTTATTGGTAAGTTCATAACATTCAAACAAGAGGATATTTAAAACAAAAAAGATATAAATGCAAGTATTTTTTTTAGATTTGTGAAAAAATATTAAAAAGCCTGCCAGCAACAAGCAAAAAACAGCTTTTGAATGTGTTTAGTCAAAAAGATTGACAAAGAGAGGATAAAGTTTTACAAGAAGATAACAAATTAATTATGATGTCTTAAAATTAGTATTAACTCAAAAACAAAAAA
>CAZRHI010000117.1:0-4497 GCA_964599945.1 uncultured Acetobacter sp.
GTTGAGGGTAGTGTAATTGCTATATGCGGGCTGTTTTTGGGTGGCTCGCTTTTTTTGTGGGTGAGGGATTAGTTTTTGGGGGTCCTCTTTCTTTGGAGGGAGAGGGTAGGTGCGGGGGAGGTGGTGTGGTAATGTGTCTGGGGTGTAATGGTGGTAAGGATTTTATGTTGTCCCCATCCCCCGTCCCCTTCCTCTGTGGGAAGGGGAGAGAGAAAGGAGGGCTTTTTTTGTGGGGGAGGGGAGGAGTGGGCTTTCTTGGAGGGGAGGGTAACAGGTTGATTTAAAGTCTAAAAATAAAAAAATGACAAAAATTAAAAAAAATGGATTGACAGGAGAGAAAATTTATGGTATATAAATATTAGTTAAATTTAAATTTTTGTAATTATGATGTCTTCTAATCGTATACGCGATCGGCCGAGCGTTAGTGAGTTTTAATTTTTAACCATTAACACTAGTCATATGATACGCGCATCACCCTAAGGAAACTACTCAAAAATAAATAGTTTCCCGTAAAAAAGTGAAGAGATTAGTTTGAGTGCATAATGGAGTATCCCAGAACTTTGTTTCTGCCTTCGAAATGCCCTCAGCTCTTTTAGATTTAACGTAGCCCTGACCCTTTTCGTTTTTACGAAAAACTGTCAGGGCTTTTTTTGTGGCTTCCTCTCCCCTTGGAGGGAGAGGTTAGGAGAGGGGGAGGTGGTGTGGCAATGTGTGTGATGATAGAGATATGGGAGGTAAGGATATATGTTGTCCCCATCCCCCATCCCCTTCCTCCGAGGGAAGGGGACGGGGGATTTGTGTGCTATGCACCTGTTTATGGATTGCTTCGTGCTTGTGTAGCTGACGCTACGGCACTCGCAATGACGGAGGAGGAGGTGTGTGGATTGCTTTTGGGGTTCTTTTTCCCTTGGAGGGAGAGATGAGGTGCGAGGGAGGTGGTGTGGCAATGTGTGAGGGGTGTAATGGTGGTAAGGTATTATTGTTGTCCCCATCCCCCAGCCCCTTCCTCCGAGGGAAGGGGAGAGATAGGAGCGAGTGTCTTTCTTTGTGGGAAGGGGAGAGAGAAAAGTGGGCTTTTTTGTGGGGGAGGGAAGGGGAGTTGTGGAGCGAGCTTCCTCCGAGGGAAGGGGAGAGATAGGAGCGAGTGTCTTTCTTTGTGGGAAGGGGAGAGAGAATAGCAGGCTTTCTCTTCAAGGGGAGGCAGATTGGGGCGTATGGTGAGATGTGGGGGGGGAAGTGGTTTTAAGTGAAACATTGTGTGGTTTTTTGTGCTAAGCTATTGATTATACCTTAATAAAAAATGTTGACTATCGCTTTTAAAAGAGGTATAATGTTCTTATAAATATAATTGTGTTAGGAGATGTGTTATGGCTAAGAAAGTTAAAAAAGAATTATCTGAAGACGCTAAAGTTGGACAGATTGAGAAATGGGCTGTGGCTTTAGGGCTTGATGCAAAAGAAACTTCGGCGGTTATGACCGAAAAATATGGACCATATGCGCATGAGATTATGCAAAAAGCTATGATGAAACCTTCTGTGTTGATGAGTGAGGTTGGTGGAAAAGCCAGTGGTTCTAAAGGTGCTGTTGACTATATGGTTAAACATATTCTTTCTGATGAGGAATTAGCTAAAGTTGTTCATAAAACACCTCAACAGGTTCAAGCTGAGATGGCTGAATATCGGGTGGCACACCCAATAGCTGAAGAAACAATAGAACAAAAAGAATTTCGTGAACGTCAGGAAAAGTTTAATCAACACTTTAATGATGAAATGGAACGGCGGTCTGAGGGTAAGGCTCAGGTGGTTGACCCTAGCAAAGTTGATATTACCAAAATGACCCTTGAGGATTATGCGAAATATTGCGACCCGAAAGATAAGCCTGCGGCAAATTATAAAGCTTTGGTTGATGAGGCGTATAAAGATTTTGTTAAGGGGGAGGGTGAAGTTTCTCAGTTGTATTTAGACCCAATAGGGCTTCCAACGATTGGCGTTGGGCATTTAGTGTTAAGTGGTAAATATATTCAAAAACCTGAACAGGTTAAGAATCTTCAAGATAGATATGCGAGTATGCCTCTTGTTGATGCAAATGGCAAGCCTCTTTCTCAAGCACAGAAAATTGCAGACTTTCAGAAAATTAAAACTGCTTATCAAAAAAGAAGTCTTAAAACGGAGAAAAATTTACCTCATTGTGTTACTAATTTGCCAACTGGGCGGTTGACAAAAGCTGGTATGAGACAGGTTTTTGAAAAAGATTTTAAAGAAAAGTATGACAGGACTAAAAAGGTTGTGCCGAATATTGATGATATGCCGTTACCTGTGCAACTTGCTGTGTTACATACGGCTTTTGCTTGTGGTAATGTTGATAATTTTAAGAGTATTGATGTTAATGACCCTGCTTCGCTTATGGCTGCGGTTACGAAACAAAGAGATAACAACCAAACGTCAACTGGTGAACGTCAGGCAATTAATGAGGCTAACGATACTATTAGAGTGGCGCAAAACAATTATCGTGAGGATATGGAGCTTCAAGAACAACGACGTGAAGAACGCCGTAAGCTACGTGAGATAACTGAAAGTGAGTCTTTGCAACCTAAAATGCCATGGGGGAAACAACCAGAGTTTTCTCCTATGCAGATTGTTCTGCGCGAGACAGGCGGAAGAAACGGCTAGGGGCTGGCTATGTGGTAATCTGTTTGATTGTGGTGTGCTTTGCACCTGTTTTATGGATTGCTTCGGTTATGTGCCTTACGGCGCACCTCGCAATGACGGGGGAGAGGGTGTGCTTTGCACCTGTTTTATGGATTGGTGGCAGCGCCACGGGCATGACTTGTGTAGTTGACGCTACGGTACTCGCAATGACGAGGGAGAGGGTGTGTGCGTTGCACCTGTTTTGTGGATTGCTTCGGTTATGTGCCTTACGGCGCACCTCGCAATGACGAGAGAGAAGAGGGATTGCTTCATGCTTGTGTAGCTGACGCTATGGTACTCGCAATGACGAGGGAGTGGAGGGGATTGCTTCAGTGTGCAATGACGAGGAGAGAGAGGGGGTGGAAAGCTTCGCGTTTTGGAGGGGCGTTAAAAAAAATTGCACAATGTGAAAAAAATGCTTGATTATTTATTTTAGGTATTATATGTAGGTCTTGTTTGAATGTGCGGCCATGGCGGAATTGGTAGACGCGTAACGTTGAGGTCGTTATGGGCTAAGCCCGTGGAAGTTCAAGTCTTCTTGGCCGCACCATTTTTCCCTTTTTTTAGTTCTTTGGGGCGTTGCCCTGTTTTTTTCTTTAAAGGGACTGTTGGTTTGTTTTTGGTTGAGGAGGGAGAAAGCTATGCTTAGAATCTATAAAACCGAAGAAAATGGTAAGCTTGCCAAGCTCAAGAAAAATAAAATTCTCCCGATGACGTGGTGTTCACTCATTAACCCCAACGATGAAGAGCTTTTACAAGTTTCAAGCTTCTTAAAAGTTGACTATGAGTTGCTTAATAATGCGTTAGATGCTGATGAACGCTCGCGTATTGAACAAGATAAAAATTCCTTTGCGATTATTATTAACTTGCCACTCTTAGATGATGAGGGGAATTTTGATACGCTCCCTTGTGGCTTGGTTTTAACTGCGAAAAATTTTATTACTATTTGCGCCAGAGATAATCGTGTGCTTAACTCGTTTAATCGTTCAACCGCGCATACGTTTGATACACGTCAGCGTTCGCGCTTTTTGTTAAACATTCTTTTTCGCTGTACGCAGTTTTATTTGCGTTATCTCAAAATTATTAACCGCAGAACAGAGCAGATTGAGTATGCGCTTCGTAAAACCACCTCTAATAAAGAGTTGTTTCAGCTGATGGAAATTCAAAAATCTTTGGTGTATTTTACGACAGCGTTAAAAGATAATCATTTGGTGTTATTAAAGTTGTTGCGGATGCTAAAAACACCTGCGCTTGGTCGGCTTATTAGCTTTACGGAAGATGATGTGGAGCTTTTAGACGATGTGATTATTGAAAACAAGCAGGCGATTGAGATGGTTGATATGCACCGTTCCATTTTGGAAGGTATGATGGACGGGTTTGCGAGTATTATCAGCAATAATGTGAATCTTGTAATGAAGTTTTTGGCGGCGATTACTATTATTCTTTCTATCCCTACGATGTTGGCGTCTTTTTGGGGTATGAATGTGCCAGTGGCGTTTGCTTCAGACCCGAATGGCTTTTGGTGGGTTATGGGGATTTCTGCCTTGGCGACGATTGGGACGATTATATATTTCAGAAAAAGAGGAATGTTTTAGGGGCGTGCTAAAGCATGGTCAGTGGTAGCACCACCTGCAACGGTTTATATACCACGCTTCTTGATTTAATGATAGCACCGCACTTTCTCGTATCTGTGGTAAAAGCATTCCTTTATTGGAGTGCTTTTCGGTTTTAAATGGGGGGAAGGATATATGTTGTCCCCATCCCCCGTCCCCTTCCTCTGTGGGAAGGGGAGAGAGAAAAGCGGGCTTGC
>CAZRHI010000118.1:0-4481 GCA_964599945.1 uncultured Acetobacter sp.
ATGGCATACTTTATGGTTTTAAAATATTTAAACTATACAGTATCAATACATTTTTGGGTACAAAAAGTCATTATTAGGTAATATTAGGTAAAAATAAGTTTACATTTAAAAATTTATTAGGTAATATTAGGTAATGAATTATCTCAATTAGGTAATAGGAGTTTTCAATGCCAAATATTAAAGATGTCAAAATTACACCAGAAATGCTAACAAAAATTGCTGAGATTGATTATTTTAATGGTGTCTGGCAAGGTGGTTTCAGTAGTATTGGCAGAGAGCAACTCAAAGTAATGAAACGAATTGCGACGATTGAATCTGTTGGCTCATCTAATCGTATTGAAGGCAACAAGATGAGCGATAGCGAGATTGAGGCCTTGTTTAGTGCGATTGATAAAAAGTCTTTTAAATCTCGTGATGAGGAAGAGGTCGCCGGTTATGCGGATTTAATCAATACGATTTTTGATAATTATCGGGATATTCCTTTATCTGAAAATTATATCAAGCAACTTCATCAAATTCTCTTGCATTATTCTTCTAAAGATGAACGTCATCGCGGAGATTATAAAAAAGACAGTAATCGTGTTGCGGCTTTTGATGCCAAGGGGCGTGAAATCGGTTCTATTTTTGAAACGGCAACACCTTTTGATACACCGAAGTTAATGCGTGAGCTTGTTGAATGGGCTAATGATAATTTCAAAGATGGATATCTTCACCCGATTATTGTAATTGGTGTGTTTATTGTGCATTTTTTAGCCATACACCCTTTTACAGATGGCAACGGCAGAATGTCCAGAGCTTTAACTGCTATGTTAATGTTGCAACACGGATATAGTTATATGCCGTATGCCTCTATGGAATCGGTTGTTGAAGCAAGTAAAGAAGGATATTACAGAGCTTTACGCGGAACTCAAAAATCTATTTGGACAGATAAAGTTGATTATGAGCCATGGCTTTCGTTCTTTATCACATCTTTACAAAAACAAAAACGATTGTTGGAAGAAAAAATTAAGCAAGTTCAAAATCAAGAAAGTGAAAAACTCTCTTTCACCGCCAAAGCAATTCTGGAATTATTCTCAGAACAGCCGGAGTGGACGATTGCCAATATTGCAGATAAGTTAAATAAGAATATTGAAACGATTAAAAAGTCTGTTCAATCCTTGCTAAAAAAAGGATATTTGGTTAAGCACGGAACAACCAAAGCCGTTTATTACACATTGAATAAATAAGATATATTTGCGTTACTGTACAGGTTTGTATGGTAGTTGAAACAGCTCAGCCGACAAAATTATTCTGTCGCTGTCAAAATGTCCGTAAAAGTAAACTTTTAATTCTTTGAGGCAATAATTTTCAGCATTTTCTAAATTCTCCTCAATCTGATTCAACTGTAAGCAATAGTCGGATAATTTAAGTTTTTTTACTGTTTGGGATATTGCGGTTTGTAAATCATCTTCTGCAAATTGTTTTTGGTTAAACAAAATATGATAATGCCATTCTTCGCTTTCGCCCAATTCAGCAAAAGCAATAAATGGAAGGTGTTTTTTGTTCCAATGTTGTCCCAAAAGATTTTTTTCAAATATTTTCATGATCATCCGCAAATGGCTTTTGGTGTTATTCTCGTTATTGGTTTTCCAATTTTCGGGAAGTTGCACTGTTAGAAAGTGTGTAGGTTGGTAAGTGTTGTTTAGCCATTTATGCAATTCTTGTTTGGTAAATTCAGATTTTGAATGTTGTGTTTTTTTCTCTTTAGGATTGGTTGTTTTGTTTAGCTTAGATTGGCTCAGATTAACATTGATTTGGTTGTTCCTGCTTGTTTTATATCTGTTTATGCTCGTGCTTTTGTTGGTTTGTGATGGGCTTAAGCATCTCCGGGCAGAAGAGGCTTTATAAACTGTTTGAACGATATGGTTTATGTGAGAGGTAAGAGGATTAGTGCTGTTAGCAAATAGAAAAACAAGTAAATTATAAGCTGTATGAAGAAAGGCTTTAAGGATATTATTTTTTGTTTTATTGTTTTCATTGTTTTTACTCTTGGTCATAATATTATGCTTTGCAATTAGGTGTTAATGTTTTTATTAAAAAAATTTAAGTATAATAATAACAAAGGACCCGTTTTTCGTTTCCTTGTATCCCGTGCAGTTATAAGAATTGCCAAAATGACGGCATTTAACGCTTTTCGCACTCGTCATTTACGGTTGGCTGATACAAAGAATAGAATTATGGTTTGTTTCTAAATTATGTGTGTTTGAAATTATTATAGGCTTATTTTTTTGTTTTTTATGGTTCATTAAGAAATAAGCGCCGACACCAACTAAGACATCGACGCTTTTGGGGCAGAAACCAAATTATTCGGTAAACTGTCTTAAGATTTCCAAGACATGAAGCGGAGCGAAGCATTCGCCGATGACTTCTCGGATTAGTTTGTCGCTTGCCCAATCTGGAATCGGGTAATCATCGGGAAGACCTGTTACTCTGAGCAGTTCAAGGATGGTTAAACATCTTGCGTCGCTGTATGTTCCATTTGGTAGTAATCGTCCAGGATGAACAGTTCTAAAGCCGGAAACGCCTTTGGAATCCTGCAAAATAGTGTTGCAAGGGGTGTCCCAAGCCTTTCGTTGAAAACTACAGTGGAATTTTGCTCCGCTCGGTGTCCCGTCAACATTAACAGGCTTCCATATCGGATTATCGTGGGCTGAACATCCCGAGGGGGTATGTTTCATAACCTCAATTTGCGGAAGAGCCCACATAGGTGCGGTGTGCCATTTAAGATGGCTAGACATTCCTGCTTCAAGAGAGGGCAATTTGCCAATGGCATCGCGGAGGGTTATTTGTCTTTCATTTGGCTTTGGCAAAAAGACAGGTTTGGTTTTGCAAGCCAAAATAAGGGCACGGTTGCGATCTTGTGGCGTAAAGAAGTCGGCAGCACTTTGAACTCCATAGTCCACATAGTATCCCCAGCTCTTGAGCGTTTCAACGATATATTGACCGACAATACGACCATCATCAAGTTTAACAGTCAACATTTGCGGAACATTTTCGATTAAGACCCATTCTGCATCAACCGCTTTAATAAATTCGAGGGTCGGCTCAAACAGATGTCCTCGTTTATCGGAAGGATTGCGCTTTAAGTTACATAATGCGTAGCTCTGGCACGCAGGACTTGCCAAAACACCTGTACAACCTTCTTCTTTATGAAGCCTTACAAGCTTTTTAAATACCTCTTTATCCCAGATGTCGCCACAAACGACTTCACAGTCGGGATAAATTTCCTTTGCCCATTTGGCTCGCTTAGGAACAATTTCATTGCCAACAGCTCCGATAAGTCCCAGATGTTTTAAATAATATTCACCAATTCCAACGTTTTGAAAAAGAGACGTGTAATAAATTGGTGTTGTTAAAGTTTGTTTCCGTTCTTGCCAATAATTTTTTGGAAGATAGGGAACGTTGTATCCGCTTGTTCTGAATAAAGAATAAGCGGAAAAAAGGTTTTGCAAAAATCTTTGCATTTGATTATTCCTAAAAAATTAATATTCAAGATTAGACAGTGAGCGTTATGCTCGTGCAACACACAGCTGCTATTGATAATGAATTGAAAAATTTCGGGTGTTTTTAAAAGATTTTTAAAACTTTTTTGTAAGTGTTTGTTTTTTTGGTGAATCTTTTTTTGTTTTTAACGTGTGCTACTGAAATTTTTTTGTTTGTTGTGGGTGATACACGTATAAGGGGCTTATGAAAAAAATGTGTAATTTTCATATTTTTTTTTATATTTTAATGTAAAAAAAGCGTGTACGATTTGGAAAAGCTGCGATATTATATGAAAAATGGTTAAAGTGTGATGCAAAGTGTGATGCATTTTCGCTAAAAATTGTGCTAAAACAGGTAAAATGGAAAGAAAATAGGTCGTTTGGGCAAATGTCGCGAGCCCGATCGTCCGCCCCATTTGAGAAAGCCCTGTTTTTTGACGGGGCTTTTTCGTATTCAGAAAATCACTAGATAGCTGGAGCCTTTTTTGAAAAGTTAGTTCTCAAAATGAGGGAAAATCGTTGATTGTTGGCTGGATATTGGGTTCGGTTGCTTCTTTGATATATTTTAAGGGAATGGATTGGATAACGATTAACCTGTCGCCAGACTGGTAGACGGTGTTTTCGATTTTGTCTTGATAATCTAGAGGGTTCATGTCTTTGGGGTTGACGCTGGCAAATTGGTTTACTATCATTTGTGGGGGTGTTGGAGATTGATTTTCCTCACTGGCTTGTGCGGATATGGCTGTTAAAACCAATGTTATAATGAGTAAATTTTTCATGTTTTTTCCTTTCGATAAATAGGTAATTATTTTATTGTTGTTTTGAAGAGGGATGAAAAACTCTTTTTTTGTCTAAGTGAATCAATCTGAATCGTGATAAGGGATTTAAAAGCAAAAAAAGTGTAATTTTTTTGTTTTTTGTGCATTTTTTTGTTGCAATTATAAAATTTAAATGTTACAA
>CAZRHI010000119.1:0-4448 GCA_964599945.1 uncultured Acetobacter sp.
TCCATGCGTTTCCGTCGTATTCCTCTTTCTGTTTTTCTCTATACTCACGAGCCATCTCTCCAGAATAATACTTCGTTACCCCCATACCCTCATTATCTTTAGCCTCCAAATCCGCCCCATGTTCTACCAAACACTCAACAATCTCTTTATTTCCAGATAAAACAGCAAACATAAGCGATGTCCGACCATCCTTACTTTTAGCCTCTAAATCCACCCCCTGTTCTACCAAATACTCAACAATCTCTTTATTTTCAGTTACTACGGCAACCATAAGCGGTGTCCGACCTTCCTTATCTTTAGCCTCTAAATCCACCCCATGCTTTACTAAATACTCAATAATCTCTTTATTCTCTATTGCCACAGCATACATAAGAGATGTCGCACCATCCTTGTCTCTAGCATCTAAATTCGCTCCTTGTTCTGCCAAGCATTCAACAAGCTCTTTATTTTCATAAGTTATCGCCATCAAGAGTGGGGTTAGTCCTTGCTCGTCTTTAACCTCCAAATTCACACCATGCTCGGCTAAATATTCAACAATCTCTTTTTCCTCTGCCATTGTGGCATACATAAGTGATGTCCAATCATTATTATCTTGAGCGTCTAAATCCGCTCCTTGTTCTCCCAAATACTGAACAATCTCTTTATTCCCCCATAAGCACGCCCCCATAAGCGGTGTCCGCCCAGCATTATCTTTAGCATCTACATCCGCCCCATGTTCTACCAAATATTCAACAATCTCTTTATTCCCTAATTCTGCAGCATGCATAAGCGGTGTATATCCTTCATCACTATCTTTAACCTCTAAATCAGCCCCACGCTCTATCAAATACTGAACAATCTCTTTATTCTCAGAATCAACTGCATACATAAGTGCATTAGTACCCTTTTCATTCTGCAATTCTAAATCCGCACCATTTTCCACCAAATACTGAACAATCTCTATATTTCCAGAACAGACCGCCCATGTAAGAGGCGTCCCTCCCTTAACCTCTCCTTCCATACTTCTGGCATTAACATCATAATTTCCCTTTTCAAAAAGCTCCTTAAAACCTTCTAGAGTAACATTATCACCTGAAAGATAATCAATAATTTCATTACCGAGTATCATGCGTTCATCAGCCCCATTCTCCACCAAATATTGGGAAAGTTCTTCATTCCCTAACATTGTAGCTAACACAAGCGGTGTATCTCCATGCTCATCTTTAACATTTACATTCGCCCCATGTTCCGCTAAATACTGAACAACATCTTTATTCCCCCATAAGCACGCCTCCATAAGCGGTGTCCGTCCATTATCATCTTTAGCCTCTAAATCCGCCCCATGCTCCACTAAATATTGAACAACCTCTTTATTTCCAGTTCCTATAGCTACTATAAGCGGTGTCCGTCCTTCATCATCTTTAGCCTCTAAATCCGCCCCATGCTCCACTAAATATTGAACAATCTCTTTATGTTCAAAACCAACAGCCAAAGTAAGAGGTACATTATCAAACTTACCTTTTGCATTAACATCATAATTCCCCTTCTCGAAAAGCTCCTTAAAACCTTCCAAGGTTATATCTTCCTCTAAAAGATAAGTAACAATCTCCTTACCAAGCACCATATTTTTATTATTTTCTTCTTCCGCCATAACACTACCCCGCAAAATAAATCAATAATACATCTTCTTTCTACCCATTATACCATAAAAAAAGCGTTAAAACAACAAAAAACACTATACAACATAAAAAACACCCACTATATTAAAAAAAATTCAAAAAAGGAACACAAGACATGACAGAAAAAGTTTGTTTAATTGACGGCTCAGGCTATATTTTCCGTGCTTTTTTCGCAAGCCCATCTATGACCAACCCCGAAGGTCTACCTGTTAATGCCGTCTACGGCTTTTTAAATATGTTTTTAAGCCTCACCGCAAACATCAAATGTGATTATTGTTTGGTATTGTTTGATGCCAAACGCCAAAATTTCCGCAATGAATTTTTTCCCGAATATAAAGCCACTCGTCCCGAACTCCCTGAGGACCTAAAACCCCAATTTGCACTAATTCACGAAGCCGTTGAGGCGTTAAACCTCCATTGGCTCGCCATGGAAGGCTATGAGGCAGATGACCTCATCGCCACCTTCACCAACATTGCCTTAAACGAAGGAAAAGAAGTAACTATCGTCTCCGCAGATAAAGACTTGATGCAACTTATCCGCCCTAAGGTAGAATTTTATGACAGCATGAAAAACAAGTTTTTCACCCCCGAAGACGTAAAAGAAAAATTTGGAGTTTACCCCGAACGTGTAACCGATGTGCAAGCACTTGCTGGTGATAGCACCGATAATATCCCAGGTATCCCAGGGATTGGGCTAAAAACCGCCGCCGAGTTAGTAAACCAATTTGGCTCGTTAGAAGACGTGCTTAACCATGCCGACGAGATTAAACAAAATAAACGCCGTGAGCTAATCCAAACCCACAAACAAGACGCACTCATCTCGCAAAAACTTGTTACTCTAAAACCAGACGTTCCCGTAGAACTCTCGTTAAAAGACCTACGTTGTATGGCTCCTCATAGCGATATTTTGCTAAACCTACTCGAACGCCATGCGTTTAAAAGCCTAAAAAACAAAGCCCTAAACTGGCTAAAACAAAAATGTACAGACCTACCAGAGGAAATCCCCCCCAAAGAAAACGCCCTAACCCCACACTACAAACTCATTGAAAAAGCAACCGATCTTGCTCCTCTTGCCAAGCTAATCCAAAAAGAAAATATGTTTGCATTCAAAACTCATCTCGTCAAGGAAGAGCTTATCGGACTATCAATAAGCCTTAAAAACGCTCAAGCCTACTATATTCCCCTTGCGCAATATACCCCCTCTGCAGATTTATTTTCTGCCCCAACCACCATATCCCGAGGCATCACCAAAGAAGAACTTAACGCATTTTTAACTCCACTCTTCAACAATTCGGAAATCCTAAAAATATCCTTAAATATCAAAGAAAATCTACACATTCTAGAAAAATCCTTAAAAACCGAATTTACCCCCTTTCCCTACGACGATGTAGCGATTCTCTCGTATGATTTACACAGCTCCGCGGTTAATCACACTCTCCCAAACCTCTCCAGCGAATTTTTACAAAAAAACCTAAAGACTGCCGAACCAGAATATAAAAAAACAGATTTTAAAACCCTACCCCTAACCGACGCTGTATCATTCTTTGCCGAAGAGGCTGACTACATCATGCGTCTACACCAGCTTTTCCGCCCACTCTTGCAAACCGAAAAAAAGCTTTTTGTATATGAAGAAATAGACCAACCCCTTTCAAACGTTTTACACAGCATGGAGCGCGTTGGCATCAGCCTTGATACCAAACGACTAACCGAGCTAAACAGCTTGTTTGATAAAGAGATGAACACTCTATCAGCAGAAATCTACGAATTAGCAGGAGAAACCTTTAACCTAAGCTCCCCCAAACAAATCGGTGAGATATTATATACCAAACTCGGCTTAAAAGGCAAGAAACACACCACAGGCTCGCTAAACACCAGTGCCGAAGTTTTAGAGCAAATGGCAGAAACCCACGAGCTACCAAAAAAAATCCTTGAATGGCGACAATATCAAAAACTAAAATCAACCTACACCACCGCTTTGCTTGAGGTAATGGATAAAAATAGCCGTGTCCATACCACATATAGCCAAATTTCTGTCAACACAGGTCGTCTCTCATCACTTAATCCCAATCTGCAAAATATCCCTATCCGCACCCCAATCGGGCGAGAAATCCGCAAATGTTTCATCGCCAAGCCAAAACATAAGCTCATCGCCGCAGATTATTCGCAAGTTGAGCTTCGCTTACTCGCAACCATTGCCGATGTGCCATTTTTGCAAGAAGCGTTTAGAGAAAATGTAGACATTCACAAGAAAACCGCCTCGCAAGTATTCGGTATACCTTATGATGAGGTAGATAGCACTCACCGCCGACGCGCCAAAGCCATAAACTTTGGCATAGTCTACGGCATCTCGGCTTTCGGACTCTCCAAAGAAATAGACACCACGCCAGCTGAAGCACAGCGTTACATAGACGCCTATTTTGCCAATATGCCCGAGGTAAAAGCCTATATGGAGCAAACAATCAACTTCGCTCGTCAAAACGGCTATGTTTTGACCCCGTTTAACCGCAAAATCACCATTTTCGGTATTCAAGATAATAATAAACGCCTCGCCTCGTTTGCCGAACGCGCAGCAATTAACGCCCCCATCCAAGGCGGTGCAGCAGACATCATCAAGCTCGCGATGAACAAAATCCCCTATAAACTAAAGAAAGCAGGCTTAAAAACTGAAATGCTTTTGCAAGTACATGATGAATTAGTGTTTGAAGCTCCCGAAGAAGAGGTGGAAACCGCCACAAAGCTGATTAAACAGGAAATGGAAAACATCACCGCCATCACCTTAAAAACCCCGCT
>CAZRHI010000120.1:0-4428 GCA_964599945.1 uncultured Acetobacter sp.
ATGTAACTCCTTGATTTTTATCTAAAATTTGCGGTTCGTAAAAATTCATATACCCTGATTGTACATTTTCGTTATGATTTGCCTTGAGGCCTTGGTTTATAAGGCTTGGTGTCGGTTCGTATGGGGTTTGTTTATTTCTTCTCGGTGTGGTAAGGTTTACAAACTCATCAAACGGAAATCTTAATTTGTAGCTGATTTGTCCTTCGGTCAAGGTAATGTTCTCAAATACAAACTTTAAGAGCAGTCTTTTCAAATCGTTATTTGCGGATTTTTCAAAAATATATCCAGCCTGTGTTGCAATATCTAAAAGCCCTAATATTGTTTCATCAAAACGGTTATCAGCCTTTTCATGGGCGACAATCTTATTATTTAAGCGAGTTATTTTGACCTGTATTTCATTTCGTTTTAAATCAAAGGTTTCTCTATCTAACTCTCCATCTAAACGCATATCAAACAAGGCATCCATTTTTTGCTTTAGCTTCGTTTGTTCGGTTTTAAGCCGTGCAACTTCTTCTGTGCAGAATTTTCTTTCTGCTGCTTTGGAGTTTTTTAGTTCCTTTTGCAGTTCTATCACGATACAATCGGGAAGTTTTATGCGATTGAGAATTGAACGGATTTGTTTGGTAAATTCTTCTTCACGAATATAAATCCTTGTTTTATCCTTCCGCCAGCAAACTACATAACTGAACACGTCCTTTTTTAACTCACAGGGGCATTGCCTGTTGGTTACGCCACATATTATTAATCCACGATATAGCAAATTTTTATCAGAAGTTCTTAAAAACTGCCCTGCTCTTATGGCCTTTTGTTCTTGGCACATATCCCATAATTCTTTGCTTACCAAGGGGGTATATACATGAGGCATAAGACCTCGTTTGGTTTTCATTTCCCCATAATAAAAAGGATTTTCCAAAATAAAGTGCATGGTATTGATGGATATTTTTGCACCTTTGCGTGTTCGTAACCCCATTATATTCGCATAATGTAGGATTTCTGCGACACTGGCTCTGCCAAGTGAATACATTTCATAGCATTTACGAATGATTGTGGCATCAGGTTCTTTTTGGCGAACAAAGTGCTTGCCACGCTCATCGGTATAGTTTTCATACCCCAGAGGGGCTAATCCTGTAATTTCACCATTTTTATTCTTTTGTTCATTGGATCGGCGGACATTCTCAGAAAGTTGCAAAACATACGCCTTTGCCCCCATAACTGAAAAATCCCAGCGCATAATATCTACCGATGTAGAGTTGCTATTTAAAACCATGCCTTCCCGATAAAAATGCAGTTCTATTTTATTTTGCCGCATTAACTCATCTAGCAAAACGCTTTCCTTAAAGCTTCTCTGTACTCTATCTACCGTATCAGCCACAATGGCAATAGTTTCACGCTGTTTCTTGCAGAAGTTTATCATTTCCATAAACTGCTTACGTTCGCCACGGGTGGAACTCTCAACAATTTCAAAGCTTTTGATTATCTCTAAGCCTTTTCTTTCGGCATATTCATGAAGACGATTGCTTTGTGCAAGCAAGCTCAAGCCTTCTTCCTGCATCTTGGTTGACACTCTGGTTAATATTATTGCTTTCATTTTCTGATATCTCCTGTTGCATTGTTAATAAACATTTCGCAAAACCGATTAAATGCCGAGCACCTTGTTCTAATTCCTCGTCAGATACAGGTTTTAGAGAAATTTTTTGCAATGCAACTTTTAGTCCTGTCATCATATTATTACATCCTCTTACAAAATCTCAAGCAATTACTTCATTGTTTTTACATGAAATTATATTATTTTTCTATCAAGGGGCTAAATGTATAGCCCCTGATACATTAAACCTTAGATTTGCGCCAATAAGCTCGCATTAGGAATTCCCATTTCCTGTAACATTGGCTCGGCGGCAGCAACTGTTCTGGCGGTTGAATCTGCTTTTTTAATAGCCTCTTCTCGGGCTTTTCGCTCTTTTGCTTCCTTTTTCTTTATACGGCGACGTTCATTTGCTTCTTTTTTACGAACGGCAGCATTATCTACCTCTTGGGCTAAGAAATTCAGAATATCATCATCAAATTCATTATTGGCAACACTGGTATAAAAATCTGCAAGGAAGTTGATTTTCTGTTCGGTTGTCAACAAATCCAAAGAATAGCGCGCAATACGTTTACCCCCTAGGCGCAGATTGAAGGTTGAATTCTTTTCTGTATCCGTGATTAACTTGTTCATACGGTTTTTAATATCCCAAGAATTGTTTTTGAAATTTCTCATATTCTCGGTCAATAGGTTCAGAATGCGCTCTTTGGCTTTTTCTAAGGTCAACATTCCTTCGTCTTTGGAGTTTTCAATTTTAGTTGCATTGTATTTTTCTAAAAAGTTTTTCATTTTTATTTCCTTTCAATAAATTACATTTTGTTATTCAAGTTAAAAAGGCATAATAATTCTGTTATTGGAATTGTGGCATTCAGCCACCAAACCAATGGTAAAACTTGTTATTGTTAGGGGTAATCTAAGCGATTAGTGGGCTAAGCGTGTCATCCAAAGATGTTGTTCCATTTTAGAAACTTGCTGTTTTAAGCAGAACAACTTCCATTGAAGACATACTTTTTTGTAAAATTTTCTCATGTCGTCTTCCTTTCGTTAAAAATTAAAATTGATAGGTTATTCACCTTACACGCTCATTATGCAAACAAGATAAAATCAAAGTCAATGATTTGTTTTTCCTTAATTTTTCTGAAATGTCTTTTTAAATATATTTAAATGGATATTGATATATATTGCGGGGTAAAAAGTTTGGAACACTTTGCCTAAAAGTGCTCTATTTTCCTAGAATTGGTGTCAGAATCGGTAATTTTCTTATTTTTGAGGAGTCTCAATAGCCCTATTAAAGAATATTAAACTTTTTACAAAGTATGTTTGTTTTAGACGTATTATATGAAGAGAAATGCTATGAGAGAATGGGTTAATTTTAAGGTTCAGCAATTTAGTGATGATACTCATCTTAATAATGTCTTATCTACTGTAAACAATCAAATAGCTAAATATCAGATTTTATCCTCTAATTCTTATCTTTATAAAGACGAATCTGCTAAAAAATTTGAGCAATACATCTCCGCATTATTAAAAAGAGAATATGCTAAGAATCTTGCAACATTCATGGAGAGCAACAAGTTTATCTATTGCAACAATATGACTGATGTTATTTTATTTTTCCAATATTTCATTCCAACATTTTCAGATGTTTATAATTTAGGTGCCAAAGCTGACACTAAAAACGCTGGCAGTTCAATATTGGAATTGATTAAGTGTTACGAAAATTTGGAGAATAAAGAAATTCCTTTTAAGAAAAAGGATTTAGACAGTTTAACCAACTTTCTTTTAAGACTTCCAACTAGAGATAAAGACCTTATTCGTGTTCAAAGTCCATATCTGGACCAATATGCCCCCTATTATGCAAATGCTTTGAAGTTCTTTTTATCTGTCCTTACAACTATTTTCAATTTGACTTTAAAACAGCCAGAACCTCACGAATATACTGGTTTTACGGAAGAAATCACGAATACCGACAACAAAAGATTTAATGATTGGTTTGATAGGTTTGAAAGCGAGTATGCTTTTGAAAACCCTGAGATACAAAAAGATTTTGATGTAAACTCCCCTTATATCAGCATTACATCAGAAAGCTTTAACAATCTTAAGATTCATTTTAAGGATATTGAGTTTTACGCTGAAAGCTCATTTCAAACCATAACCGATTTGTTGATACATCTTGATTATGTTAGAACGTTAGAATTTGAAAATTGCACTTTTAATTTCTGGCTTTATAACAGTAAAAAGTCTATTTTCTTTAAGAACTGCACTTTTAATGACACGATCAGCTACAATGCCAAGCAAACTTTATCATATCAATCCATTGTTAGTGTCTTAATGTTTGAAAATTGTATATTTAATTCTAATGTAAATATTGATAATGTAAAAGTAGGCATGGGCAATGCGTTAATCCTGAAAGATTGTAGGTTTGCCCCTAACGCTGATTTCCATTTATCAAATATATCAGGCTTAAATACTCTTTTTGAAAATACTATCTTTGAAAGTAAGGTGGCTTTTGAAAATGTAAGCTTTGATTCTGTAAATTGGAGAAATGTGTTCTTTTTAACAGATTTTAGAAACAATGCTGTTTCTTTTCCCTCCGATGCACAAATCAGTCAGCTACTTTTCGGAATAAAAATTGTAAAAATGGCAAATAAATCCATTAGCAACTTTATAAGAATCTTAAAAGCTCATAAAATTACCGATTATGCCACGGAACTAGAAAATCTTTACTTCAATAATATGGATACAACAAAAAGCAAGACAGAATTTGATATTGCGATACAGTCAAATTGGCTTAATCTAAAGCAAACGGCCGCATTTCTTGGACTTTCCTATGCGACATTACTATC
>CAZRHI010000121.1:0-3416 GCA_964599945.1 uncultured Acetobacter sp.
AATAAGTTGGATTAAGATAACAGATAAGGCATGCCATTAGCCCTAACCATCATTCGCCCCATATTTATACACGCATTTTTTAAAAAGTAAAGCATTTTTTTAATTTAAAATTAAGATTTCTTGGAGCGATTTTTTTTTCTCAAAAAAAGGAGCCAAGCGGCTCCTGTTAATTACTCCTTATCTTCCACAAGTTTAATATGTAAATCATCAATTTGCTGTTGGTTCACCGTATTTGGGGCCTGCATTAACAAATCTTGTGCCTTACCATTAAGAGGGAATAGAATAACATCACGGATAATTGGCTCGTCTAAAAGCAACATAACAGTTCTATCAATCCCAGGAGCGCATCCAGCGTGTGGAGGTGCGCCATACTTAAAGGCGTTAATCATACCACCAAACTTATTATCTACCACACTATTGTCATAACCAGCAATCTCAAATGCTTTATACATAATTTCAGGTTTGTGGTTACGCACCGCGCCAGAAGCAAGTTCAACACCGTTACAAACCATATCATATTGATAAGCTAAAATGTCGAGTGGGTTTTTATTCAAAAGAGCGTCCATCCCCCCCTGAGGCATGGAAAATGGGTTATGAGAAAATTCAACAGCGCCAGTTTCTTCATTTTCTTCATAGAATGGGAAGTCTACAATCCAACAAATTCTAAAAGCGTTTTTCTCAATTAAATCTAGCTCTTCACCAAGTTTTGTACGAACTTTCCCTGCAAATTTATTGATGAGCTTCTTATTGCCCCCCATAAAAACAATCGCATCACCTTCTTTAACACCGAATGTGCTTTTAAGTTCAGCCATTTTCTCTTCAGAGAAGAACTTTGCAATTCCTTTTGCCCCAGATGCAGACAAAGCAACATACGCCATCCCGCCAAAACCTTCTTCCTTTGCAAAACCGTCAAGCTTATCAAAGAATGAACGTGGCTTTTCACCAGCTTGAGGGATAACAATCGCTCGTAATTCTTCGCCATTTGAAGCTTTGCTATCATAAACGCCAAAACCAGAGTTGTTAAAGAAGGCGGTTGCATCTTGAATATAAAGAGGGTTACGCAAATCAGGCTTGTCTGAACCATATTTTAACATAGCCTCTCTAAAAGCGATTCTTTGAAATGGAGCTTGGTCAACAACTTTGCCGTTTGCAAATTCATTAAAGATGCTTCCCATTGTTTTTTCCATAACGGCAAACACATCTTCTTGCGTAACAAAAGACATCTCCATATCAAGCTGATAAAATTCCCCAGGGGAACGATCTGCACGAGGGTCTTCATCACGAAAACATGGGGCAATTTGGAAATATCTATCAAAACCCGAAACCATCAATAATTGTTTAAACTGCTGAGGAGATTGTGGAAGTGCATAAAACTTCCCAGGGTTTAAACGAGAGGGAACTAAAAAGTCGCGTGCTCCCTCTGGTGAAGAAGCTGTCAAAATAGGGGTTTGATATTCAAGAAAACCTTGCTCGTTCATCAATTCGCGCATTCTTTTAATAACTTGGCAACGCAAAATAATGTTGTTATGAATTTTCTCACGGCGTAAGTCCAAAAATCTATATTTTAAGCGCATATCCTCAGGTGAATTATCTTCCCCGAAAACTTGAATAGGTAACACATCAGCCTGAGAGTGCAATTCAATCGCGTTAACCAAAACCTCAATATCTCCAGTCGGCATATTTTTATTAACGCTCTCACGCATAACCGCCTTGCCGTCAACCGTAATCACACTTTCAACTCTTATCTCTTCAAACTTTTTGAATAAATCGCTAGAGCTATCAACCACGCATTGCGTAATACCATAATGGTCGCGCAAATCAATAAAACATAAATTTCCCAAATTACGTTTGCGGTGTATCCAGCCAGAAAGTTTAACTGTTTTACCTGCGTCGCCAGCTCTTAGTTCGCCACAGGTATGTGTTCTGTATTCAATCATCAATACCTCAAATAATCATGTTAGCACTAATATTGGCATTTAATCTCCAAAATGCTATAAATGCAAGCTAAAATTAAAAAAATCTTAAACAATCATCTATATTGTAGCAAAAAAACAATAAGGAACAAGCCAAATGAATTTGATAGATAATACAAAAGACCTTGAAGATGCTTGCGAAATTTTAAAAAAACAAAAAGTAATCGCCATAGATTGTGAGTTTTTGCGTGAAAAAACATATTACCCGATTCCGTGTTTAATCCAAATTGGATATGATGAAGGGGCGTTCCTCCTAGACCCGATTGCCAAAGGATTAGATTTTACTTCCTTTTTTGAGCTAATGCAAAATGAAAAAATATTGAAAGTATTTCATTCTGGACGTCAGGATATTGAGATAATTTATAATTTGTCAGGACAAGTCCCAACGCCTGTTTTTGATACCCAAATCGCAGCCCAAGCCTGTGGGTTAGGGGAATGCGTCAGTTATGAAAATCTGGTACGGATATATTGTGATAAAGAATTAGATAAGTCCTGTCGTTTAACCAACTGGCAACTTCGTCCATTAACCGTAGAACAGCTGGAATATGCAGCAGGAGATGTAACAAATCTTTTGCCATGTTATCATAAAATAGCTTCTTATCTAAAAGAAAATAAACGTGAGAAATGGGTCGCAGAAGATATGGCAGATTTGGTGGACATCAACCACTATAAGGTTAATCCCGAAGAAGCATGGCTTCGAATACGTCATAATGGACATTCCGTTTCCTTTATAAATGCCCTAAAAGCACTAGCATCGTGGCGTGAAAAAAGAGCAATGAAACAAAACACATCTCGCCAAAATATTATAAAAGATGATTTTTTGATAAATATTGCAACCGCTTTCCCGAAAACATTAGAAGAAATGAAACAGGTGAGGGGAATGCGTGCTGACATTGCCAAAAGCGTATTAGCCAAAGAAATGGTTGATGTTTTATCTACTTTGGCAGAACAAGGACTAGATAAAACCCTAGGAAAAGTTGATAGAGAAAGAGATATAACTCTTCCACCAAGCCAACAATCCTTATATGAAATTTTACGTTTGTTATTAAAGATCAAAAGTAACGAACATGGAGTCGTTTCTCATCTCATTAGTTCAGAGAAAAATCTACGTGAATATATCAAAAACCCAAAAGCGAAAAATAAGATTCTCTCTGGTTGGCGCTATGAGGTTTTTGGAAAAACAGCCGAGGAATTTCGTCGTGGAAATCTGGGGCTAACATATAGTCCGCAAACGCGCGACATCATAATTAAAGAACTGTAACCACCGAAAGGAGAATGTTTATGAAAAAACTATACGCAACACTCGCCGCAACAATGCTAACATTTAATGCACACGCATTTATTATTTCCCCTTATGTAGGGTTAGACTATGTTTCCGCAACACCAAACGGTTTTGGAAACATAGATAGCTTAAATGGCGGAGCGTTAAGCTTAGGGGTGAAA
>CAZRHI010000121.1:3426-4421 GCA_964599945.1 uncultured Acetobacter sp.
TATCAAAAATATTTTTCAACAGATGCAGCCAAAGGTACGAAAACCAAACCAGCAGCTTATGGCGTAGATGCGGTTTTTGATACCTTAAATTTAGGTTTAGTTGAAGTGTTAACAACAGTCGGCTATGGTAAATATGCTCTTGATGGAGGACATATCAGCTCTAAAATGAAAGGTTTTGAAGATAAAACATTCCGTGCAGGTTTTGGCGCGCAAGTTAATCCAACAAGTAATATAGGCATTAGAGCAATGTATCGCTATATTTTTCCAGAAGATAATTTCTTCAAGAAAAATGTACAAGAATTAACAGTCGGTGTTAGATATTATTTCTTCTAACATCTGGAAAAAGGATAAAAAATGACAACAGAGTTAGATTTATATAATGTGTTAATCACTCTCGCAACAACGTATGATTCTAAAAAAGGAACTTCGGTTGATGAATATATTAACAGCATCACGGCCATATATGATGAACGAAATATATTAACGCCAACAACGTCGTTAAGTCTGGAAGCAAAAGAAGTACTTAAATTACTGATTGAAAATCCAGAAGTTTTACACGAAGTTCAAACAAACGTTTTCGGACGAGAGATTATAGATATGGCACTTACAAACCCCGAGAAAATGAATGAGTTTAAAGAGCTTGTTGAAGAGTTGAAAAGTGGAACATTTAAACTTAAAATTCCAGATAAGCTAAAGAACTAATCCAACCAAACAAAATCCTCCTTAGAAATAAGGAGGATTTTTATAAAGAAAAAAAACTTGCTAAATATAAAAAAGTAAATATACTAAACAAAGATTATGTTCCCTAGAAAAGAGCATAGTCAAGGGCCTAGAAAACCCTAGATAAGTACAAACCAGTCGTAAGCACACGACTTGAAAAATTGTGCCGATATCATACCTCAAAAGGGGTAGATGTCGGTGAATAAGGCTCTGCCCCAATAAGCCGAGCCGTTTTGGTTTGTACACGGTTTTCTAGCATCTGCCCGCCTTTAGTT
>CAZRHI010000122.1:0-4391 GCA_964599945.1 uncultured Acetobacter sp.
AATTCATTAAACTTCTGAAATCTGTAGGATTGTGAGAAACGGACAAATCTCGTTTGCCTTGATTTGTATTTGTAACCGCATTTCTCATCATTTTCCTCCTATAAAATTATTTCTCTTCCACGCCCAACACATCGATTTCATCAATATCGCTGGAAAGTTTAGACCCACAACAACACCCAGAAGAAGATGATGAAGATGAAGAACTTGGATTAGAAGTTGTGCCAGATTTTGATTTATCATTAGAAAATTTAGACTGAGAATTTTTCATATTAACCTCCAAAATTTTATATTTAATAACATAAACCAACGTCCAACATAAACAGCCAGTCAAAACCAGCTTTTTAATGCAAAGCTTACAAATAAACTTTACATCACAAAAAAATAATCTAACTTTCATGTATTTGAAGCTAAACAAAAGGGCAGAAGAACTGCCCTTTCTATCTAAAATTCAACGGTAATATTTTTACCCATCTTCAAAAACTTCTCCGTTCGTTGCTTTTTAAGCTCTTCAGGAGATAACGTTTGAAGTTCTTTCAAATGTTTTATCAATGTTTCCTTAACCGAGTTAAACGTTTGTTCAACATCTCGATGTGCACCACCTAAAGGCTCTTTGATAATTTCATCAATAATCCCCAAAGCTTTCAAATCTTGAGCTGTCAAACGCAAAGCCTCCGTAGCTTCTTGGGTTTTATCCCCCGAACGCCACAAAATTGAAGCACACCCCTCAGGAGAAATCACCGAATAAATCGAATGTTCTAGCATCAATACCCGATTAGCCGTTGCAATAGCAATAGCCCCACCAGAGCCACCTTCACCAATAATTAAAGAGATAATTGGGGTTTTAACCTGCAAACATTTCTCAATCGAAGAAGCAATCGCCTCTGCTTGTCCTCTTGCTTCTGCATCAACCCCAGGATAAGCCCCAGCCGTATCAACCAAGCTAATAATTGGTAAATGAAACTTTTCCGCCAAATCCATCATTCGTTGAGCTTTACGGTATCCTTCTGGCTTTGCCATACCAAAATTATATTTTATACGGCTTTCCAAATCATTACCCTTTTCCTGCCCAATCACAACAACAGCTTGTCCATCTAATCTCCCAATACCGCAAACCATTGCCTCATCATCAGCAAAACATCTATCTCCCGCAAGTAATGTAAAATCACTAATAAACGCTTTAATATAATCCAAACAATGTGGTCTTAACGCATGACGAGCAATTTGGGCTTTTTGCCAAGCAGACAAATTCATATATGTACGGTTAATATGTTGATTAAGCTTTCGCTCCAGACGCCTCGTTTCTCTAGTAATATCCATATCTTCATCTTTTGCCAAAAGCTTCAGGTGTTCGATTTTTTCTTCAATTTCTAAAATATCTTTTTCAAAATCAAGCGCAACAGCTGTAGAATCATTCATTTTTAGTACCTTTTAAAATTACACTTTTTCACCTCTTATAACACAAAATAAAAAAATTTCATCATATTTTTTTATCTATACGGATAAACTAGCCTAAAAGCCTGTTTATAACTTAAAAAACATAGGAATTTAGCACATTTTTTATTTGCAAAATATCAACATCACGCTAGAATAACAAAAAAATCATCGTAGGAGTTTAAGCGTGTTAAATATTTCTTTCTTTATTGCAACATTCAGCAGTATTTTTTGGTTTATATTTAGCTTAAAATACATAAACATTTCAAATATTTTATCTTCTCCTACCCCAAATATGCTTTATGAAGCCACCACAATCGTTTTATTTCCAATCGCACTCATCTGGGGCATATTTACAATAGTCAAAAACACACATTCCGAACACAAACTAATGTTCCACATTCTTCACACAGAAGAACTACTTAGCAAACATCTCGAAACAACCATTTCTCTATACAAAACTCTACAAGATTCGAATACTGAATTAAAAAGCAGTTTCAAATTAAAAGAATTTAACATCTTAATTTCAGATACAAATGAAATTCTCTCCGACATCATCAAACGTAGCAATTCTATCTCAAGTACTCAAATGGAACACTTGTGGTCAAGAACAGCTGGTGGCGAAAAATGGCTCATCGCAAAAGCATTTATTGAAACATACAATTTCCAATCAGGTTTTGCTCACCATTTGCTACAAAAGGCAAAAAAAGACTCCCTGCTAAAAGGAAGCATTTTAGAATTTCAAACAAGATATATTTGCCTTCTCAACCTGCTCAAACAATATGACAAATCAAAACTTTTTTATAATATGATAGAATATGGCGCGTTAGGAAAAGTATTTAACCTCATCAATCCTATTGCTGGAGAACTCCTAAAAAACACAGAAAATTCAGAATCCTCTCAACATTCAGAGATGACAAATCTTCCAGAACACCCTGTCATAGAAGAAAGCTTAGATTTTCCTTCTTTTTTCAACACAGAAGCATCACAAAATACAAGTGTTGAACATTATCCAATGATTTCCCAAACCAACATAGAAACTAGCTTAAAAGCTATTCATGATGAGTTGCTATCTGAAACACCAACACTTTCCACAAACAGCGAGATACCTTACGCACAACATTTAACAGAAAAAAGTAACAATTCATCAACAACTTCTAGTTCATCAAAAAAAACTTTCTATAAAAAAGAATCCAAACCAATCATTACAGTTGATGAAATTGAAAAAGAAATTAACGCCTCTCCAGAAAACAATTATGATGAATACATATCCCCCTTTGGAGCATGGAAGAATGATAAATAAACTATTATTGGCACTTCTTTTGTTTTTCCCCTCTTTTGCAACCATCGCCGAAGAACAAAAGCCAGCAATCACAATAACAGATGCTATATCTGTTAACACCACTCCAAAATACGCAAGCACTTATGAAAATTTTAGTTATGCAAATCCTAACGCCCCCAAAGGTGGACGAATAACACTTCCAGCCTATGGCACATTTGATAACTTTAATCCATATATATTCAAAGGAACAGCTTCAACAGAAGCTGTAGCATTAACTCTAGATAGTCTTGGCATCAGCCCAGCAGATGACCCTGAAACAGCCTATCCGCTCATTGCCGAAAAGTTTGAAATCCCCTCAGATAATACATTTATCGGGTTTTATCTAAACCCAAACGCAAAATTTAGTAATAATCAACCAATTACAGCAGACGACGTGGTTTTTAGCTTTAATTCACTCATAACCAAAGGTTCGCCTTTTTACAAATTTTATTATGCTGATATAGACAGGGTTGAAAAGCTTTCCACACATCATGTTCGCTTTTATTTTAAAGAAAATACAAAAAATCGAGAACTCCCTCTGATTATAACATCCTTAAAAATCTTTTCCGCACAAGATTTTGTAAACAAAGAATATGACAAACCAAGTTTAACACCTCCACTAGGTAATGGCCCTTATGTCATCAAAGATTTCGAAGCTGGAAAATATATCACTTTCGCACGCAATCCAAATTATTGGGCAAAAGACCACCCTTCTCGAAAAGGTTTCTTTAATTTTGACGAAATCAAATATGACTATTATCAAGATACAACCGTAACCCTACAAGCTCTCTTTTCTGGCAACATAGACCTTCGTAGCGAATACATCGCAAAAGCATGGGCAACAGGATACGATAACGAGCTAATAAAGCAAGGAAAAATCAAAAAACAAGCCTTAAAACACAATCGTCCTGCAACCATACAATTTTTTGCTTTTAACACGCGCAAAGAAAAATTTCAAAACCCACTCATTCGCCAAGCAATCAGCTATGCTTTTAATTTTCCATGGGCAAATAAAAACCTATTTTATGACCAATACCAAAGACTAAACAGCTTCTTCACAAACACACGATTCGAAGCAACTTATCTCCCTGAAGGTCTTGAAGCAGAAATCCTACACACAATGGAAGAAAGTCTACCTCCTGAAATATTTACAACCCCCGTAGAAGCAATCTTTCGTAACGATTCGCTAACAGATAGAGAAAACCTAAAAATTGCTGTCGATTTACTAAAAAAAGCAGGATACGATTTTGTTAACGAACAAATGTGCAATCTTAAAACAGGCGAACCTCTAGAATTTGAAATTGTTATAAACTCTGCCAATGGCAATGCCTTCACTCGTGTCCTCCTGCCGTTTATAGAAAATTTGCGAAAAATAGGCATCAAAGCCACCACTCGCATATTAGAAGTCAATACCTACAAAAACAAATTAGATAAATTTGATTTTGATGTAATTATCAGTGGGTTTCATGGCTTAAATATGCCAGGATCAGAACAAAAAGATTTATGGGGTAGCCAATCCGCTGATACAAACGGCAGCAATAATATCATCGGCATCAAAAACCCCGTTGTCGATGAACTTATCACAAAAATCATCGAAACAACCGACCAAGAACTATATACCGCCTATGTTAAAGCCTTG
>CAZRHI010000123.1:0-4333 GCA_964599945.1 uncultured Acetobacter sp.
ATTCCATAAGCTTCATCGTCAGTATGATAAATCGTAACAGCAAGCTTCTCTTGAGGGATCATAAATTCTTTTGTAAGTAATTCCCACGCATAATAAATCGCTTCTTCTTTAAAATAATCACCAAAAGAAAAGTTTCCGAGCATTTCAAAAAATGTATGGTGGCGCACATCATAACCCACACTGTCAAGATCATTGTGCTTACCGCCAGCTCGAACGCTTTTTTGGGAAGTTGCGGCTCGTGTATAATCTCTGGTTTCATTTCCTGCTAAAATATTTTTAAATTGCACCATACCCGAGTTTGTAAACATCAAAGTTGGGTCATTATCTGGAACAAGAGAAGATGCAGGCACAATTTTATGACCATTCTTCTCAAAATAATTTAAGAAAGTTTTTCTTATTTGATTAACTTTTACCATTTTTTCTTCCCAAAAAATTAAATTAGACTTTTTAACCAATCCAAAATAAAGCAGTTTTTTTTGTATGTAAAGTTTAAATTTTAAGGGAAGTTCGATTCGTTTATATTTAATTCAAAAAATAAATATAAATATTCAAAATTGTTGCATAAATGAGCCAAGCCAAATAGGGGAGCAACAATATAAAAGACCAAAGATTTATAAAGATAAAGGTATGAAGCATCAATGCCACAACCATATCTAACAAAACAATAACAATCGCCGAAGCTCCAATTTGTTGCATATAAAAGAAGCTAAAGTTCCAAACAATTTGCAAAAATAACTGACTTGCGAAAAGCGCATTCGCATCATCAAATTGTTCTAATGTTTTACGAGAAGACAATATCAAATAAAAACTAACAAATAGCAAGAAATAAATACTCATCCAAGCATAGGAAAAATATTTCCCATCAGGGGTGAATGTAGGTTTTTCCAATAAATCATAAAAAGGGATAAGTCCCTGATTGACAATATATTTAGAAATCCAAGCTGTGGCAAAAACCAAAACAAAACTATACAGTCCTTGCATAATTTTTAATGTCATAAATTCCTCCATTTACATTGTTTTTTTCAAATATAAGCCTCATTTAAGAAAAAACATCACAAAAATTCTAAAAAAATATAATAAAAAATTTGCATTTTTAAATAAATGATGTATAAACAAAACTAGAACAAAATAATAAGGGAGCAAAAAATTGGCGACAACAGATGATAATGGAATAAAAATTTACGATTCTGCGGATTTTGAAGGAATGCGCAAAGCAGGTAAATTGGCTGCAGAATGTTTAGACTATATCACAGACTATGTAAATGTTGGTGTAACCACAGAATATCTAGACGATTTATGCAGAGAGTTTATCACATCACATAATGCGATTCCCGCCTGCTTAGGGTATCATGGGTATCCTAAAACAATTTGCACATCAATCAACCATGTTATCTGCCATGGCATTCCTGATGACCGTAAGCTTGAAGACGGCGACATTGTCAATATAGATGTAACTGTAATCGTTGACGGCTGGTTTGGAGATACTTCGCGTATGTATTATGTTGGCAAGCCAAAGCTTAAAGCCACACGCTTATGCGAGGTAACATATGAATGTTTGATGCGTGGAATAGATGTTGTTCGCCCAGGAGCCAGATTCGGAGATATTGGCGCAGTAGTAGAGGAATATGCTCACAAATACGGATATTCAGTTGTGGAGATGTTTTGCGGTCATGGTTTAGGACGAGTGTTTCATGATGAGCCAAATGTATTGCACTATGGGCAGAAAGGCACTGGTCCACTTATAAAAGAGGGAATGTTTTTCACAATAGAACCAATGATAAATATTGGTAAAAAATTTGGAACGATTCTCCCTAATGGCTGGACTGCAGTAACCAAAGACAGAACACTTTCTGCACAATTTGAACATTCCTTAGGTGTAACAAAAGACGGGTGCGAAGTATTTACATATTCTCTTAAAGGATTGGATAAGCCACCCTATAAAAAATAATAAAGGACTAAAAAAATGGACGCAGAGGAAGATTTTTCCATAACACCGCAAACGCCAGATTATATTGGCCATCGTCATCGTCTAAGAGCGCGATTCATCACAGACAGAGGTCGCTCTATGCCTGATTATGAATTATTAGAGATGATACTGATGTATGCGCTTCCCAGAAAAGATGTGAAACCACTAGCTAAAAGCTTACTTCGGAAATATACAAACTTGGCAAATGTGCTGGCAGCCCCAATAGATGAACTTATCAATGTTCCAGGAGTCGGTAGCACAACAGCAACTCTGTGTGCCTTAGTTCATGCCTGTTCAAATAAAATTTGTTGGGAAAATCTGGATCATAGGGACGGCCCAATGCTAAGCAATAAGAAAAAAATTGCAGAGTATTGTCGTGCAAAAATTGGGTATGAAGGTAGGGAGCAGATTCTAATTTTATATTTAGATATTCATGGGCGTTACATAAGAGATGAAATAGAACAAGCAGGAACACTTGAAAATGTGATAATAAGTCCTCGCGATATAATTTCAAAAATGCTGATGTATAATGCCAAAGGAATAATTTTAGTACATAATCACCCTTCGGGGGATACAACACCTTCAAAGTCAGATATAAACATGACTAAAGAACTAATGGCAGCTCTTAAAATAGTAGATATGTTTATTGATGACCACATCATTATTAGCCAACGAGAATATTATAGTTTCCGTGAACATTTAAACAATTTATGGGGCAAATAAATATCCACAATTAACAAGAAAACAGACGTCATAAATTGGCGTCTTTTTTATATAATCAAGCATTTAAAAATAAAGAGGAAAATAAGTATATAATAAAATGTTTTTTTTCTTGTAAGCCAATTTTTTTTATGTTGAATTGATAACGAATTTTTAATATTAGTTAGATACTATTATAGCGTATTATAAGGCGTTTTAGCCTTCCTCTGGCTAAAATATTTTTCTTATGTCGGAGTAACTTAACAGTTACCGTCAGGACATAACGAGGTGCAGATTTTCTGCATATATTAAAATTATTGAGAATATAAAAAGCGCGCAGGGAAGCTTTTATTATAAACTCAAAAAACAGGCTGGAAAACAAACCATTTCTGGCCTGTTTTTTTATTGTTACAAACATACATTATTCCAGAGTCTCTTTTTTCTTGAAATGTGCAAAAATAAAGGCTTGACAAACCACTAAAATTCTGTCAACCTCGCTAGCGAATAATAATCATTATGTTTCACCAAAAAAATACAATTATGAATTTAAAAGAAATTGCTGCACTTTCTGTTTCAAAGAGCGACAAAACAGTAGAAACAGGGGCGGAAACTTCGTTGAAGAACGATGCTTTCAGAGAACACGTCAAAGACGCAATCATCAATCAGATCCATCTGAAATCAAGAACCTGCGTTTTCTTTCCCTCGTATCAAGACGGAAAGAAAGAGCTTGGACAGCTCATCAACGAACTGGCCCTTTCAAGCGACGTATGCACAATCGCGACGGGTGCCATCCAGAATCTAAATCGTTTCCGCAACAATGGTAACATCAAAGAAGTTATCCTCGTTAAACAGTTTTTCCGTACTGGTAACGAGCTTTCTCATCAAATTGCCCAAATCAAGGAGATGAACTTCCATGTGAATGTGATGTGCGTTTTCGCCACTTCTGAAAAAGAGCTAAAGGCGTTTGCTGAAGCAAACAATGTTGAAGCCTCCGCACTTTTTTACAGCGATGAACTCTAACAGAAACTACAAGTAAATAAAAAAAGGCCAGCAATATAATGCTGGTCTTTTTTTGTGTTGAAACTTTAATTTAATTATTAAAATCCCAATCAAACAATAAAAAAGGACTATAAAAAACGGAGCCAAAGCTCCGTTCATAATTAAGATACGCTAGGCACTTGTTTGTGTTGACGATTGATCTTAATTTCTTCCGCCACGCGCCTGTTCCATCTGGTGGTTACGAGCCATTTCTTCAGCAACACGTTCGTTTTTTTGTTCACGTTTACGCATTTCCTCTAAAGCTTTCGGATCTTTCAGTTTTTCTAAATTAGCTTTTTCAATAGAGAAGCTGATAGCAGTCTCTGCAACTTTGTGTACATCCTCAGGGTTGAAAACAGCTTGTCCGTCCATGCTTTTAACATTCGGTAAGACCTGTTCAACAGTAGAAACCTTCGTTTCTGTGCTGATAGTATTGTCCTTGTCTTTAGGCTTTTCAGCAGCTTTATCAACGCTATTCTGTGCAGCGTTTTGCGCGCTATTTTCCGCATTAGTTTTATCAACATTCTGGTTATACTTGTCAATGGTGTTCATAACATCAGTAACGTCTGTACGCTGTTTTCCGTCTTTGCTGACCAATACCCATTGCGGACCTTCTTGATGAATTTCCAT
>CAZRHI010000124.1:0-4210 GCA_964599945.1 uncultured Acetobacter sp.
TCAAGTCTTTAGGAGTAACATAATTCTTCAGAAGCACTCCGATATCTTTCCGAACAGTATTATCATTATAAACATTCTTTTGCTCCGGGACGGAACATTTACGTTTTATGAACGACTGAAGTTCCGACCTTGAGAACTCCTTCTTTTCACGTTGATACTCCACAAAGAGGAGATTATAGATACTCGCAACTTCCGATGAAATCAAAAGGAAATGCAGAAGCCAAATTGTGTTTAAGTCTTCGGCAAATGGATCACGACCATATTTTGAATCAAAGATGTATTTTGCTACTGATTGAGGTTCATCTGCTTTTGTGAGTCCAAACGCACGAAGCCAAAAACGGATAGCCGACACCATATTCTTGCCGACACCTAACTTCGCCACAGCGTCAATGTCTGTGAAACTATTGCCGTCTAGCAAAAAGTCGTATCCTTTTTTCAGCCAAAGAGACTTGCATTGAAAGGACTCATGCCCTGAAAAGCTATATCTACTCATTACGTTTATCCTGAATTTATAAAGCTTGATTGGAATAGTTATATATATGGTGATTATCAATCTTTGCAAGGATAGAATTGATCTTATTAACCATCTTGCATTGATTAGTGAAGAATACCTGCAATTGTTCACTCAATTTCGGGTAGTCTTTCCCAATTTGTGACAATGCCATCTGCAGTTCGCGAGATTCGAATGAAATAGGTTTATAGATAGTGTCATTAACGTATGACAAGTATGTTCGAATTTTGAGATTCTTTTTCCCTGTTAATTTATTAACTAAAGCCGAAAGTTCTTCTTTTATTACTGTATAATCAGTTAGATAACAAGAACGCAAGTTGTTTAATTTCTGCTTAAGAGTCGTATATGAAATAGAATTATCATGCCAATATAGAAAGATGAGTAAATCAGCAGTATCTGCAATATATCCAATCTGTTGATAGTTGAAATAATAAGTAAAATCTTCTTTGGCTGGAACATCATCGGTATAAAAAATTACATGATGCCTCTCTTTTCTGCTCAAAAGCAACGATAATGCAGTAGAAAATAACTCTCCATTGTCTTTCTTCTTATATCCTAAAAAATCTTTAATTTCATGTATATAATCTTTCGGGAAATGATCTATTAAATTGATGTCATAATACACTTTTACTCTTAGAGATATTTTTCTAATAATCTCAGTATATTCATCTTTGTTGTCTCTCCTTTTACCTAAGTTTACTCGAATCTCACGCATAACAGTTTCTGAAATGCATATTTTTTCTTCCCCTTCTATTGCAGAAAGACGATTTACTGCATTTAATAATAAATCGCCATCATCAATAATTAAGAGGTTTATTAGTGCGCAAGCATCAAATACTATAGGGCGTTTTGTCATATTGGTACAATCTCTTCGATGTTTTGATTGTAAAAATCTAGTTTAATTTCATCGCAATCATCAAGATCACATAGCGCCAATTCAAGTAAATTTGAGAAGATAAGATTATACTTTCTAAGTGAAACGGTATGGAACTTCTTCAGTATAGCCTCAACAACATCCTGATTAAAAGGATAAAACTTATTGTCTGGAATACTCGCCCCTTCGCGAACAATTGGATTTGCTAATAGTTCTGCTAAATAATCAACTAATTGATCATGGTCGGGGAATGCAAACTCAATACGATCTTTTATTCTAGATCGTACAGCTTCACTTAAGTAGTCTCCCAAATCTGTTACGTCCATCATTGATGACTGCGTTAAATTCAAGAACACCAGCAAGTTATTTGGCGTTTTATCTATCAACGTACGAATAAAGTTGTTGATTTTCGTAATCCCAGTTGTGTTTAGAATGGATATATCCTCAAATTCGTCAATCCACAGTACAATACAAGAAAAAGCTTTTTTATCAAATGAAATTAAGGAAAATAATCCTGCGAGAAAATCAGTATAATCAGAATCAGATGAGAGTTCTCTCTGAACACCGTTTTCTATAAAGATAGATAGTTCTTTTTTTGATATAGTTCCATAAAGGTAACTTTTAATTATATCAGAACTAATGTTGAGATTTTTGTCAAAAATGAAAGATAATAGATGCTTGATTAATAAGCTATCTGTTATGCTATTAACCGCATTGGGGATATCAAGAACAGAATTTAATTTTTCACGAATGACTTGAAAATTCACTCTGTCAATGATTTGATTAAAAATCTCTTTTATGGGATCTTTACCTTTGGGAAATGATATATCAAACGAGAAAGGTAAAGAATTAGTTGCAGCTAATTCCGTAAGAACACTATCTTTACTGAAATAGCGTGCAGAATGGGTTTTTCCACTTCCATATTCTCCCCAATTGAGAACCAATCGAGAATTCCTTAGTTTTATAATACGTAGAATTTGTGTTTCTATTCGTTCTTTAACCGAGTGAAAGCCTGCCCAAATAATCTCGTCGGAGTTTATCGACGGGATTGTTCGGAAAGGATTTATCTTTAGTTTGAAATCTCTAAGCTCTTTCATAATTCTATCGTTTTTGAATATAGCCATCTTTATACTGCGTTTGCAATTTACAAAAATAGCCATGAATCTTATTTTCTTCAAAAATATTTATTAAATCAGCAACATCTAACAGAATGCGGTTTTTAAAAAAAAGCATATTTTTAATAAATATCGCAAATTGTGAAAAATTAATTCTGTTTGGAGCTAAGGTTTTGAATAAATTAAAACTGGAGTTTAGGTAATGTTGTATTTCGCCATAATTCTCTTGTGAAGCACATCTAGCTCCAAACAAAACATTCATCATCTTGCAATAATATGTATTTAGGAAATCATCTGGCGATACTACATGATACCTACGCAAATCATTCCAGAGCTGGAGATTATATAAAAGCTGCTCTCCACGTGGTGTTAACTTCAGGCATTGATCTTGAGTTAATTTAATAATTCCGAAATCCAGTAGCCAATTAATTCTGGGAGTTACGACATGATCCATATATAAATATGGTTTAGTCCAGGCCTTTATTCTTCGTTCTATAATTTTTAATGGAAGAACTTTTGATTGATTTTGATAATTTGCGTCATTAATCAGTAATGAAATATCTTTTAATAGCAAATCTTGAAAATTCAAACGAATCTCTTTATTAGATACAGTGTTTTTTTCAAAAATATATTTTATGATAACATGTAAATACCAGTAATCTGCATATAGTAATCGCTCAAGATAGAAGAATGTATCAAATTCGGTTAAATCAAATATATTTTGGTCATTGCCATCAATAATATCTTTTAAGATAGCATATGTTTTACCTATTTTCCCTAATTTATAAGATAATGCATCCTTTCGGATTACACCAAGTGCTAATCCTAATTCAATGTACGGTTTTGCAGAATTGCCTGTCTTGGTCTCAATTATATTCCCTTTGGAACCAGACCTCTGATCAAGCAATTGAGCAAAATTATTACAATAACATTCAAAAGTACGTAAAAATTTTGAAATAGGATATTGTTCCTTTTCCTTAAAAAAGGAAACAAGCAATTTTATATATCCCAAACGACGAACTTTTGTACTTATGTTTAATATTTTAAGTTCTAATGTGTCAGCTAATTTAGATGTGTAGTTGTAATAAAATTTTGGATAGTGTGAGGATATATCATAATATTTAAGCCACGTATACAATTGCTCCGAATTCCAATAAGTATTGTCGATTTTAGCCTCCCATCCATAATAAAAGCCATATTCTGGACATCCAAGTCCATCACAAGGATCCTCAACACAGAGTGTTTCAACAGTCGGAATATTTTTAAATATAAGAGGAAACAAAGATGTAATGTCTTTATACAAATTCGCAGCTTCGAATGCTAACGGATAGAACTCTACTGCATCTTCATCTATATAAACAGCTGAGCGAAGTGCAATGCTAGTTATTGGAAGTACACAAAGTAATTCTTTGTGCCAGGACGAGATTTCAATATAAGATTCAGATGTAGAAAGCACCTCATCTAATGGCTTTGAATCGAAATCTACTAAAAGTTCAAATACACCAATCCGGAATGTCATTCGACACTCTACAAGCTTGACAAGCTCTCCATCTGTATATGAAAGAAAAGTATACATAGCTATGTGTTTTGCAAAATTACAAAGAAAATATGGATTGAGCAAGAACTTGAGCGCAAAAATAGTGGTCTGCGCGGTGTGTAGAGTCCAATGTAGAGTCCAACAGCAAATGCAAATTTAGGGAATATTAATTA
>CAZRHI010000125.1:0-4183 GCA_964599945.1 uncultured Acetobacter sp.
ACCAAATTGGTACTTTGACAGAAACAATGAAGGCTGTTGATTTGGCTCAACGTAATAAATATACAGCTGTTTTATCTCATCGTTCTGGCGAAACAGAAGATACAACTATTGCAGATATTGCTGTTGCGACAAATTGCGGTCAAATTAAAACAGGTTCTATGTCTAGAACAGACAGAATGGCTAAATATAACCAACTTATTAGAATTGAAGAAGAATTGGGGGATGCTGCAATTTATGCAGGTAAATCAATCTTGAAGTAATAAGAGGTGTCTAATGAAAACGTTAATTATTCTTATTGCATTAGTAGCTGGTGGTTCTGCTGCTTGGTGGGCTGTTAGTGGTTTAACACCTGAAGAGCAAATTAACTATTTAAAATATAGCTTAAAAAGCGAATCAGCTTCTAATACAGCAGATTCTGCTGCAAAGTTAGGTAAAGTTTTGAAGAGTAATTTTGATGATGCTCAAGATGTTTATCAAAATGGTGCTGAAGCAAAATATAACTAATTTTGTGATGTAAGACGGTAAAAAGAGTGTGATGTTTATTGCACTCTTTTTTTGTATAGAAATTGCTTATTTGGTTGAGGTGGAGAATATTGTTTGGCTAATTGAAATACGAAAAAGCTATCGGTTTGTAAATGATAGCTTTTTGAGGGTGCCTTAAAAAAGAATGTTGCTTATTTTTCAATATCTTTGAAATATTTTACAGTGGCAACTTTTAGTTCATCTGTGGCGTCTTCATCACAGACTAAAATAGATTTTTGGTGTAATTGCAAAGCGGTAATAGTCCACATTTGAGAGATGCTGCCTTCTATTGCTTGTTGCAGGGCGCGTGCTTTTTTGTGTCCTGTGATTAAAATTAAGACTTCTTCTGCATCTAAAATTGTGCCAACACCAATAGTTAAAGCTTGTTCTGGAACTTTGTTTATATCATTGTCAAAAAAGCGAGCGTTTACTTTTCGGGTATCTGTTGTTAATGTTTTTAAACGAGTTCGTGATGTTAAAGACGATCCAGGTTCGTTGAATGCGATATGTCCATCTTCGCCGACCCCACCTAGAAATAAGTTTATTTTGCCATATTGTTTTATTTTTTCTTCATATTGGTTTGCTTCTTTTTCTAGATCTTTTGCCATTCCGTTTAAGATGTTGATATTTTCTTTTTTTATATCAATATGTTTGAAAAAGTTTTCGTGCATAAAATAATGATAGCTTTGTGGGTGTTCGGGGGGAAGATTTATATATTCGTCCATATTAAAAGTTACTACGTTAGCAAAAGAAACTTTGTTATTGTTGTATAATTCAATAAGGCGTTTATATGTTGGGAGAGGTGTTGAACCTGTTGGCAAACCTAGAACAAAAGGGTTTGTGGGGGTGGGGTGAAAGTTATTTATTTTGTTTGCAATGTAGTTGGCTGTCCAAATTGCACAGTCTTCAGGAGTGTTTTTGATGATAACGCGCATGATAGGCTCCTTAAAAAATTTCAAAATGTTGTGGTTTCCCGTTAATAAATGTTTCTAAGATTGTACAATTTTTATCAAACACTATTAAATCAGCATCATACCCAGGAGCTAAAAATCCTTTGTTTTTTACATTCATGAGTTTTGCTGGATTGGTTGATGCTAATTTTATGGCTAACTCTGCAGGAAGCCCCCATGATATTAGGTTTTTAACGCCTTCAATCATTGTGAGAGCAGAGCCTGCAATAACATTATCTGATTTGCGATAGAAACATTTGTCTAAGTAAACTTCTTCACCATTTGCGGTGAGTTTTTTTGTGGTTTGTTTGGTGGGTTTTAGAGCATCTGTAACTAATACGAGTTTGTCTGCTGGTTTGAAACGCACTAGCATTTTTATCAAATTTGGATCAACATGAACACCGTCTGCGATTAGTTCGCAAGAGAGTTCTGGGTGAATGAATGCGGCCCCGACAGCACCTGGGTTGCGGTGGTGGATTCTGCTCATGGCGTTAAATAGATGTGTCATGTGCATAATACGTACTTGCATTCCTTCGACTATTTGTTCGTAGGTGGCGTTGGTATGCCCTGCTTGTAATACAATTCCTTTTTTTATGCAAAATAAGGCTAGTTCTCTCATTCCTTTAAGTTCTGGGGCGACGGTCATATTGATAATTTTACCTTCAGAGGTCTCCCACAGGCGTTTCATTAAGTCGACATCAACAGGGGAAATAGAATCTGGAGTTTGTACGCCAAGACGTTCTGGGGAAATAAATGGTCCTTCAAGGTGAATGCCTAGAATTTTTGCACCTGTTTCTTTTCCCATTGCGTTTGTTATTGCGCGGATAGCTTTAATCAGCTTTTTTTCTTTAGACGCGTATAGGGTTGGGATAAATGCGGTTACTCCATATCTTGGTAATATCTCGGACATTTTAAGAATTGATGTGCTTTTTTGATCATCTGTTCCAAAACCTCCAATACCGTGAATGTGTGTATCAATAAACCCAGGGGCAATGTAGGCATTGTTTACATCTATAATTTTAACATCTGGAGAAAATTGTTTCTGAGATAATCTTTCTTCATTAAAAACATCTGCGATTTTGTGGTTTTTGATATAAATAGCACAATTTTCCATTACAGAGAAGCCAGTTAAAAGAGTGGCGTTGCGTAGACACATAGTATTATTTCCATAAAATTATTGTGTGGCGTTAGTTTAGGGAAAAGAGATTTATATTTCAAGGTTAATTTGAATGTTTTTGTGTGTAAAAAACAAAAAGAAGTATGTGGTTAACTTTTTGTTTTAAGCTGTTTTTGTGTTAAATGTGGTGAAGTGGAAGAAGAATGAGCTTCCTTTTGGTTATATAACAATAATAATTGTTGAGATATTAGAAGTTTGTGATAGTATTCTGTTAGGCTAAGGTAGTAGGACAATATAATGAAAGACCCTAAATTTGTGCATTTGAGAGTTCATACGGCATATTCGCTAGCGGAAGGTGCGATTATGTTGCCGACTCTCATTCATAAATTGCATGATATGGGGGTTCCTGCTGTGGCGGTTACAGATTCTGCTAATATGTTTGGTGGGAAAGCTTTTTCTAAATATGCCTCTGATGAGGGAATTAAGCCAATAATGGGGTGTCAGTTTTTACTTAGAAATGCGGATTCTGATGATATTATGCGCTCTAAAGGACGAGAGCAAAATCCTGATAAAATTGTATTATTGGTAATGAATGCCGAAGGGTATCAGAATATTATGAAGCTGATGAAACGGTTTTATTTAGATAATACTGAGAAAGGGTGGGCACCTCAACTGACTTTGGATAATTTGAGAGAATTTAATGCTGGCTTGATTGCATTAACGGCTGGGGTTGAAGGAACTATTGGACGTTTGCTATTAGAGAATCGTAAAGACGAGGCAGAAAGTTTTACTCAAAGTCTTAAAGAGATTTTTCAAGATCGTTTGTATATGGAAATTTCGCGGATAGGCGATGATAAAGAGATAAAAACAGAAGATACGTTTATAGAGTTTGCTTATAAATATAACATTCCGTTGGTTGCAACGAATGAAGTTTTCTTTTTAGATGAAGATATGTTTGAAGCGCATGATGCGTTGGTGTGTATTTCTGCAGGGGAATATGTGGCTAATGTGGATAGGCGTCGGTTTTCAATAAACAATCGATTAAAAACAGAAGAAGAAATGGTGGAGCTTTTTGCTGATTTGCCTGAGGCTGTTAACAATACTGTTAGAATAGCAAAGCTTTGTAACTATCTTTCTAAAAAAGTAGATCCGTTGTTGCCAATTTTTGAATGTCCAGAAGGACGCACTCAAGATGAATTTATTACAGAAGAAGCGTATAGAGGGTTAGATGAACGCTTGAGAAAAGCTGTATATTTTGAGGGTATGACAGCAGAGCAGAAGCTGGATATTGATGAGCGTTATTACGCAAGATTGGAATATGAGCTGAGTGTTATCAAGAAAATGGGATTCCCTGGGTATTTTCTTATCGTGTCAGACTTTATTAAGTGGTCTAAGGGGCACGGTGTGCCTGTTGGTCCAGGGCGAGGTTCTGGTGCTGGTTCGATTGTTGCATGGGCGTTAAAGGTTACGGAGCTTGATCCGTTAAAATTAGATTTACTTTTTGAGCGTTTTCTTAATCCAGAACGTGTTAATATGCCTGACTTTGACGTCGATTTTTGCCAAGAGAATCGATATAAAACGATTGAATATGTGC
>CAZRHI010000126.1:0-4176 GCA_964599945.1 uncultured Acetobacter sp.
AAGTTTTTATGAAGGGAATTGATGTTAGTTATTACTATGAGGGCTATGATGAATATGATATTCATCAACTGCTTAATGAATAGATTTCATTTACTAAAATAATGTCAAATCTTTGTCTTTATTTATTAAAACCTCGGCGGCGGCGCGGGCTTCTTTGGTGATTTTTTCGCCAGCTAGCATACGGGCAATTTCTTCTATCTTTTCTGTTGGAGATAGTTTTGAGAGATTGGTGGTTGTTATGTCGTTTGCAGTTTTCTTTTCCACCTTATAATGTTCGTTGCTGAAAGCGGCCACTTGTGGAGAGTGTGTTACAACCATTATCTGCACATTTTGCGCCAAACGGGATAGACGCTCGCCGACTGCTTCTGCCGTTGCACCACCAATTCCAGTGTCTATCTCATCGAAAATCAATGTTTCTTGGCTGGATTGTTGCGCCAAGTTTACTTTTAACGCTAATATAAAGCGGGAAAGCTCACCACCTGAAGCGATTTTGTTTAACGCGCCCATTGGGGTATTCGGATTGGTAGAAACCTCAAAACACACAGTATCCCACCCTTTTTCGCCCCATTGTTCTTCTTTCTTCTGCTGAAAAGAGGTTTGAAACACCGCTTTTTCCATTTTTAGCGGGGGAAGTTCTTTCATTATGCTTTTATCAAGCTTTTGAGCGGAGGTTTTGCGCTTTTTACTCAAAACCTCTGCGTTTTTGATATATTCATTACGCAGATTTTCGACAGTTTGACGCAACTCCTCCAAACATTCCTCACCTTTTTGCAGGTTATTTAACATATTGCTCAGCTCTTCTAACTTCTCTGGCAACATATCAATATCAGTTTGGTGTTTCTTAGCTAAATCGCGGAGCATAAACAGGCGTGATTCAATGTTATCTATTTCGTTTTGGTTTAAGGAAATATCTGCCGAATTGTTTTCTATTTGCTCCACCGCTTCGTTTAAGGTGTATATTGCATTTTCGAGGTTTTGCTCAATCTCGGTATATTTGCCGTTTACAATCTCATTTGCACGAGAGATAGCATTACGCGCCTTGGTGATTTGGTCTAAAACATTGTTTCCACCATTTAGCGCAGAATATGCCGTATTAAGCTTTTCAATAATCTTTTCCGCATTCATCAGCTCGCTACGACGAATCCTTAAAGTTTCTTCCTCGCCTTTTTGCGGAGTGGCTTTTTCAAGCTCTTTTACCCAATGGTGCAGGTTTTCCTCATCAACTTTCGCTTTTGCTATGGATTCCTCTTTGTTTTTGAGTTCGGCTAAAGCTGTTTTATATTGCTGATATGCGATTTTGGTAGCGGATAATTCTTTTGAAAATCCGCCATAATTATCCAGTATATCACAATGGGTGGCAGGGTTTAACAATCCTTGATTATCGTGCTGACCATGAATCTCTATTAAATATTGGCTTAGTTCCTTTAAGAGCTTGAGGGTTATTATCTGGTCATTAAACCAGATTTTGTTTTTCCCGTCTGTGGTTATGGTACGTTTGATAATAATTTCATCATTATCTATTTCCAAATCAAACTCTTTGGCTCGCGCATAAAGCTCATTTTCCTGATTTACCTCAAACACACCTGTTACTGTTAGCTTATCTGTTCCACTTCGGATAAGAGAAGACTCTCCTCGATTGCCTAACAGTAACCCCAAAGAATCGAGCAAAATAGATTTACCTGCGCCCGTTTCTCCTGTTAACACTATCAATCCGTTGGAAAAATCTATATCCAAACTGTCAATTAACACAACATTTCTGATTGATAGTGATTTTAACATCAGTACTCTTTAGTCCTTTGCGATAAGTTTTACTGCACGTTCTGTCCACTTGCTTGTGGGATAGTTGCGACGCAAGATTTCTTCTTTTTTACGTGCTTCATTAGTCAGCCCGAGAATCGTGTATATTTCTATTTCTCTATATAACGCTTCTTCAATTTGGGCTGTTGTTTGATATTGCTCGGTTACTGTTGAAAACCTGTTTAACGCTGAAATATACTCTTTGTTTTGAAGATAATAGCGTCCGACTGTCATTTCATGCCCTGCAAGATGGTCTTCTATTAACGCCATTTTACTTTTAGCATCTGCTGCATATTTGCTTTCGGGAAACATTGTGATAAGCTGAGAAAAGGTTTCATACGCCTCTTTGGTAGACGATTGCTCTTTTTGAGAGGGGGCAATTTGATCATAATAACATACGCCTTTAAGATAGTACGCATATGCAATATCTTTGTTTCCTGGGTGTAAGCGAATAAAACGATCTAGTGAGGCAATCGCATCATCATATTTTTCATCTTTATAATACGCATATGCGCTCATCAATTTGGATTTTGTTGCCCATTTAGAATATGGGTGTTCCATTTCAACCTTATCAAAGGTTTCAGCAGCTTTTTGATATGATGTTTTTTCAAGATACGCATAAGCTTCACGATATAGTGTTTCAGCACTCTTGTCTTCATCCTTTGTCGTATCCTTACTTCCTGCACATGATGTTAATGAAAGCGCAACAACTAGCATATATAAAATTTTTTTCATCTTTATTCCCCTTTTATAACCTCATAATTATCTTTTGATGCGAAAAGAGCTTTCAAAACTTCGTTATTATGAAAGTGTCCGCTCTTATTGGCAACAACTTTTGCTAATATATAATACCCAGAAGTATATAAATCACCCAGCATATCTAAAACTTTATGATTAACACATTCGCTTGGGGTGCGAAACCCCTCTGGATTTAATATTTTCTCACCGTCTAAAACCACCGCGTTCTCTAGTGAGCCACCTTTGATTAAGCCGACTGAGCGCAAATAATCAACTTGATATTTTTCACAAAATGTGCGACATGGTGCAATTTCCTTGGCAAATAGGTCTTTGGTTATTGCGCCATCAAAAGTTTGATGACCGACAATTTTTGAAGGAAAATCTATTTCAAAATGAGCTTCAAGTTTTTCTGAAGGTGATAATGTTATATTTGCTCCTTTATTGTCCGTATATTTTATTTCTTTTTTTACTTTAAGATATTGCCGTGAGGCTTGCTGGGGTTTCAGCTCCACCTTTTCCAAAATATCATAAAAGACCTTACCACTACCGTCAAGAATCGGAACTTCAGGATTATTTACAGAGACACACGCATTATCTATTCCTAAAATATATAATACAGCCATTAGATGTTCGATTGTGCTGACAATATTTTGAGATGATGTTCCTATACAGGTGCAATTTCTTGTATCAACCACGTTGCTATATAACGCACGAATCGGCCCATCACCAGTTAAATCTTCTCGTTTAAAGACAATCCCTGTGTTTTCTTCTGCGGGTTCGATTTTGAGAATCGATTCGCACCCTGAATGTAGGCCTATTCCTTTAATATCAACACTTTTTTTAACTGTATATTGCACGTTTAACCTTCCTCTATATAAAAAAAATAAGGTGGTCTATAAGCCGAGTTCTGTACTTGTCATTTGCTTCGTAAAACACGAAGATTCAAAGTGATAGCTATTCATCTGGTCCAAATGTTACCACTTGGCTCTAGCGACCTACCTCTGGAGTAGAGTGGAAACGCTCCATTAAACGACTTAGTCGCTCTCCTAATTTGGTCTTGCGTCAGATAGGGTTTACCTTGCCAAAGAGTATTACTACCTTTGCGGTGAGCTCTTACCTCGCCTTTTCAACCTTACCGAATCGAGTTCGGCGGTAATTTTCTGCGGCACTTTCCCTTGGATTTCTCCAGCCGGACGTTATCCGGTATCCTGTTTCCATGACGCTCGGACTTTCCTCACTAAATTTATCAGCGCAGCTATCCGACCATCTTGCTTATTTTTTAACATAATTTACTAAAAAAGCAATATTTTTAAGGCGTAAAGAATATTTTAATACTATATTATATATTTATTTAAATAATTACACATTTTTCACTTGATTTATTTAAGTTTTGTGTTACTTTTGTCAACAAATGACTATTTTTACTTAGGAGACTTTAAGATGGCAAACAAAATTATACCACTTTTAACAACAGCTTTTATCTTACAAACAGGCTCAGCTCTTGCCGAATGTGATGGGTTTTATCTTGCAGGCAGAACAGGTGTAGCAAAATATAAATTAGAAGACTCTCGCAGCGGTGTCCACAGCCCATCATCTGACTATGCCGTAGACAAGACGAGACTTTTAGCCAGTGGTGCTATC
>CAZRHI010000127.1:0-4135 GCA_964599945.1 uncultured Acetobacter sp.
AGTTCTCCATGCCTGCAGATATTTTGGGCGACTCGCGTCCTTTCTTGGTTGAGGGTATGACAGTTCGTATTTCTCATATTAACGATAGACCAATTTCTGTTCAACTTCCACAACAAGTTATTTGCACAGTTGTTGAAACTGAGCCTGTTATTAAGGGGCAAACTGTTACTTCTTCTTATAAACCAGCAATTTTGGACAATGGTATGCGAATCGGTGTGCCTCCGTTTATTGCCACAGGTGAGAAGATTGTGGTTGGTACAGAAGAAGCTAACTATGTTGAAAGAGCAAAATAATGGCATATATTTCTCCGATGCTTACAAATATCGTTACGGCGGTTAAAAGAGCATCTGTTAATCTTAATCGTGATTTCAGCGAGATTGAACGATTACAAAATTCTGTTAAAGGAAGTTTGGATTTTACACGCATTGCGTTTGATAAAATTCAAAAAGGCTTGAAAAATGAATTGGCGAAGATTTTACCAGCAATACCAGCCGTTGCGATTAACGAGAAAACACCTCAAAACGGAATGTATTTGATTGTTTCGGGGATTGAGGGGTTGGTTAATTTTGCGCATGGTAATCCTGAATTTGCGATTTCTGTGGCGTTGATGAATGGGCAGACAATTTTATGTGGTGTGGTATATAATCCTGCGCGTGATGAATTGTTTTTTGCTGAAAAAGGTAAAGGTGCGTTTAAGGAAGGTTTTAGAAGCCACGAGCGTTTGCGTGTTGGTGCTAAACAAGAACTTGATGGCGCACTTGTTGCCGTTAAGCCGAATGCTAATCATATTGAACAATCGGCAAAGATTGTCAACAATACGTTGGCACTTTGCAGAGATGTGCGTGTGAGTGGTGCGGTTGCGTTGGATTTGGCATACGTTGCAGCAGGTAAACTAGATGCGGTGATTGCACCAGAAACGATGCTTGCTAGTATGGCTGCTGGGGCGTTGTTGGTTAAAGAAGCTGGCGGTATGGTTCTTGATATGGAACAAGAGGATACGCGTACAGAAGATTTGCCGATGGTTTTAAATTCGGGTAATTTGATGGCGGTTAGCTTTAATTTGAGCCAGAAAATTGCTAAGATTTTAAAATAATTTTAAAATAAAGTAAATTTATGCTTGCAATCTATAAAAGTGTAGTGTATAAAAGGCGTAAATTTTTTTGTGAAGTTTAGTTTTTGGAGATAATAATGAAAAAAGGTATTCACCCTGACTATCACGAAATTACATATGTAATGACTGATGGAACAGTAAAAACAGTTCATTCAACTTGGGGCAAAGCTGGCGACAAGATGACTTTGGAAATTGATCCAAAATCTCATCCAGCTTGGACAGGTGTTCATCGTATGGTTGATTCTGGCGGTCAAGTTGGTAAGTTTAATAACAAATTTGCTAAATTTGGTTTGAAGGTTTCAAACTAAGAACTTGTTTGGCAAGTATGTTTCTAAAACCTGTATGAAAATACAGGTTTTTATTTATCGCAAGACAGAGATAAAGTTTGTGTAGGAAAACATGATTATCTGCTTGTCTATCGCTAAAAAAGGTTTTAGAGTACAATAAAAGTTTTTAGATTTTGATTAAAAAGAAAGGATTTGACATGACTGCACCTTTGATGCCGAAAGCAACGGCAGTTTGGCTGGTTGAAAATACAACGCTAACATTTAAACAAATTGCAGATTTTTGTGAATTGCATGAATTAGAAATTCAAGCGATTGCTGATGGTGATATTGCTTATAATATTCGAGGTGTTAGCCCAATTTCTAATGGTCAGTTATCTATGGATGAAATTAGACGTTGCGAAGCTGATGAAAAGGCTGTTTTGGTGGCGACACCTTTGGAGAAAAATGTTAAAGAAAGAAATGCGAAAGCGAAGAAAGTTTTATCTCCAACACAGCGTTCTGAGAAGCCAAATGCAATTTTATGGATTATTAGAAATTGCCCAGAAGTTATTGATTCGCAGATTTGTAAACTTATTGGGACAACAAAGCCGACTATTGCGTCTATTCGTGAGGGAACTCATAGTAATATGGCAAATTTACGCCCAGTGAACCCAATGGCTGTGGGGCTTTGCTCTGAGAAAGAGTTGGAAAAAGCGATGTTGATTTCTCAACAACAGACAGAGTTGAAAGAAAATAAGAGCAAGAGTAAGAAGAAAAAGACGCCTGCTAAAACAGCTAAGGCAAAGGCTGTAAAAGAGTCTTCAAAAGAGAGCAAGGAGAAAGCTCCTGCGAAGGCTAAAGAGGTAAAGGCTGAAGTAGCTAAGAAGCGTGGTCGTCCGAAAAAAGGAGCTTCGCTTTAAGTGAAGGTTGCTTAAGGAATAAAAAAGGTACTTGGATGAGTGCCTTTTTTTATGGAGGTAAGAGAGGGAAGAAATGTATGGCGGTGTTATCGGGAGTCGTGGGGGTGATATGTGGGGAAGATGCCTTGTGTGTCATTGTGAAGAGCGATAGCGATGTGGCAAACTATTGAGGGCGGGATATGGTATTGATGTGTTTGTGTCCCCATCCCCCATCCCCTTCCTCTGTGGGAAGGGGAGAATTTAAGGTGTGCGTTGCACTGGTTTGTGGGAGTGCTACGCACCTGTTTTTGGGATTGCTTCGCACATATGGGCTAACGCCCGCTCGCAATGACGAGAGGGAGAGGGTGGATGGATTGCCTCGCGCTTATGTAGCTGATGTTGCGACGCTCGCAATGACGGGGGAAGAGAGGGGATGGATTGCTTCGCGCTTGTGTAGCTGACGCTACGGCACTCGCAATGACGAGAGAGGGGGCTTCGGTGGTGCAATGACGAGGGGGAGGCTATGGAGCGGAAGAGATTGCTTTGTGGGTTCCTCTCCCCTTTGAGGGAGAGGACAGGAGAGGGGGATATAGTTTTTTCTCTTTACATTTTTTATTTTTCTTTTATAGTGATGAGGTCGGCAGAGATGTCGATAGGGCTTTCAACGGCTCTCGATAATAAATTTGTCCTTGATAAAAGTCAGGGAGCTTATGGTTATATGTTGAAGACCATAAGAGTCATATTATCGTGATTGTTGAACTCCCTGGCGCTGTGTCATGCAGTGCCAGTTTTGTTTTAATATAATTAAAATTGGAGTTTTAAGAAAATGAGTAAAATAGAATTTAAATCAGCACAAGATATGTTGAATCATGCTAGTGACGGAACGTTGTTACAAGAGGAGTTTGTGGGGAAAATCCGTAGGATGTTTAAGCATTTGCGGGAAACTCGGGGTTTGAGTGTGCCTGCTGTTTCTCGGGCTACGGGGATAAAAGAAGAGACGATTGAGATGATTGAAAAGGGACGTAAAGTTATGCGTTGGGGATTGTTGGCGCGGTTGATGCGCTATTATGGAATTTGGGTGAAATTGAGTTTTATTTCTCAACCAAAAGAGATTAAATTCGATGAGTTGGAAATAAAATAGCCTTTAAAGAGAAACGCTCGGTGGAAACATCGGGCGTTTGGTTTTATGTAAATAAAAAAACTCTCCGATTTGAATGGGAGAGTTTTGAATTTAAGCTATTAGTGCTTGGGGGCGACAGAGAGGATAGTGTCTTAGCGGTATGGCGCGTTTTGGGGGCAACTTGAGTAACTTTCGGATGCGCAATAGCGGAAGATGATGTATAGTATCATACATGACATACCTACTAGGGTTCCTATCAAGGCGAATACGCATACTCCTGTGATGAATCCTAAGATACCTGCGTCGACTATGCTATCGATTCCACCGATGAATAGTATGGCGGTGGTGATGATAGCGGTTACTACGAAGATTCCAACCTCTGGTGTCTTGATTTTTGTTGTTTTCATAATCTTTATTTTTTTATGTGAATATTCAGAATTTTTTTTACAAGCCTAAAAATTAGGAATACGCACAGTAAAATAAATACCATGAAAACGTAAACCTAATAATTGTAATAATGCTTATAAAAACATCTTTAGTGTATCACATTTTTTAAAAGACGTCAAATAAAATCGTACATAGAATGGAAAATATACATACTGGTATGTATAAAATTCTTGCAAATTGTATTTTTATGCCCTATATCATATATATAAACACATAGTTGGGAGGTGTGGTATGGATAATAAAATGCAGATGATTGAGGTGTATCCCTTTGCATACAACAAAATTTTGGGTG
>CAZRHI010000128.1:0-4123 GCA_964599945.1 uncultured Acetobacter sp.
GCCACTGTAAAAGAAAAGTGTCAAGCTTTCTTTCTCAGCTAAACGAATCGCCAATTCAATTAACGAACTGAGACAGAGTGAGATTAGACGCTCTTTCTGTTTTGTCGTATCTATCTGCGGCCCGAATGGCTGTATATTAGCATACACAACTCAGAGGGGCAGTTTATTCTACCCTTTTTCATTCAGTTCGTTGGCTTTGGCGAGCCAGTTTAGCTATGATAGAGGTGCGATGAATTCCCCTCTTTTCTTGTATCCATTCTTACGCCGAATTAGGGAATCAGGAGGCACATATTAATAATAATCATGAAAAAGATTATTTTTATGTTTGCCATTTGTGTGTTTACGATGGCATTTGGTGCAAGTGCACAAAGTGTAACTGCTGATTTTACAAAAATGGATCAGCTTTTGGTAAAGTTGTCTAAAGCCATTGAAAAAGCGCCAAAAGATTGCGGTGAACCCGATGTGGATGCTTATGTTAATGGAGCAAAAGTTGCTGGACTTGGAGCTGTTGCTTCAGCTGAAAAGTTACATAACTTTTATTCCCGTCAGATAGGCGAAACTCAGGATGGTGTTACTGCTGTAACAGAGTCGAAACCTACCTTAGAGGATTGGATTGAGCTTGGGGTGTCAGTTTCAGCTCAAACAGCAGGGCTTGCAGTCGCTGGTGATGCAGCTGCTAAAGCTACAGAAGCAGTTAAAAAAGCTCCTAAAATGAAAGCAATCGGAATGTCTAAATCTGTAAAATGGAGTACGGACATTTATCCTGTAATAGGAGAGGCTTTGGCTGAGCAGACAAAGGCTATAGATGAAATAATTAAGACTCTTAAATCTGGTAATAATCTGTAATAGCAGATATGAAGATTAAGAGTGTTGTATTAACTATTTTCACTGTGGGAACGCTTAGTGCGTTCTCACAGTCTGATAATCGTCCAGTCGTCGGTGTTGCTCAGTTCACATGTCAGCAGGAAAGTCCGTATACCGGTCTGGTTACTGAGAAAGTCGTTGAAATGCTTACAAATACTCGTCGATTCAGGGTAGTGGATAGAACTAGTTCTGATAAGATTCGAGAAGAGCTTGAATTACAAAAAACGGAGGCTTTTCTCGATAGCAAGAATCTTGTAGAACAGGACATTGCTGTAGCAGCTGAAAAAATGATAACGGGGCATATTATAAAAATTCCCGTATATGCCATGACTAATGCAAACGGAACAACAAGGGGGTATAAGGCAAGTGTTGGATTTGAAATGAAAGTTGTAGATGTTGCTACTGGTTTAAGTTCAGACGCAACTAGTTTTCAAGGTAAAGCCTCAAAGGAATGTTTAAGTCCTGAGGCCGCTGTATCTATGGCAATGCAATCAATTCAACATGAAATAGCCGATTGGTTTTGTGTAAATTTCCCGGTAGAATGTTCTGTTTCCAAAATTATAGATAATAAAACAATACTTGTGGATGCTGGAACATCTCAAGGCGTTAATGTAGGAGATATTTTTAATGTTGATATTGTTGAGGATATTAACGGAAAGCCTTACCATAGAAATATTGGGGAAATCAAGGTTAAAAAATTGGCTGGTCAATATTTTTCAGAATGTTCTGGTTCAAATAAAATTCTTGATGAAATTATAACGAATTTTAATAATGCTGTAAAGATACATTGTGTCATAAAAATATCTAAGAAATGAAACGTATTGTATTACTCGTCTTCTTTGTTTTTGACATTGTTGTTTCGTATGTACATGCACAATATCAGGTTAACTACCTGTCATCAAGTGGCGATACTTTGACTTTTAGAGTTGTAGGGTATGGCAAAAATTTCCAGAAAGCCAATTCTGACGCAGAGACAAAAGTTATAAAAACTCTTATGTTCTATGGTGTCCCAAATACACAATATTCTGTACCGATGGTTCCGAAAACTGAAACGTCTGTAATGAAGGAATGTGGTTATTTCCTCAATAAGTTTTTTGAAGGGAATTACCAAAATGTGATAGTTCGTTCTGTCATTGTTCGCAAATTTGGTAAAGATGAAAACAAGCAGAAATCTTTAACGCTGGATGTAACAGTAAATGCAAAAGCTTTGCGATTAGAACTGGAACGTAATGGTGTTATTAAAAAATTTGGATTATGAAGACGTATAGATTATTAAGTACGTTCATGTTAGCGATGGCATTTTTATTCCCATTCCATAATGTTAATGCGGATAATGTTATTGTGCAACCTAAGATAATGGTTGTCCCTTTTGTTAAAGAGAATGAAGATATCAGGACAATTCTTGAGGAAGATGCCGATAAACGTATTGTTCTTACTAAAATTAAAGAGGCATTTGATTCTCGGGGGTTTACAACGGTTGATTTTTTAGGGAAACTAAAAGCCTCTTCGGTTCAGGAAGGAATGTCGAGTGATCATCAAGCCGATTTGAAATCAATGATTATCGGAAGTTCCGGTGCGGACATATATGTAGATGCTGAGATGATCATTAATAAATCTCAAACTGGAAATTCTGTAAAAGTGATTGTTACTGCATATGATATAAGTACAGGAAATTCACTCTCAAACAAAGTAGGTGATAGTGGAAAATTCTATACCGATGATTTCGGGAGACTTGGTTCCAAAGCAATAGAAAGTTGTGCGGAAGATTTTCTAAATATTATGCAGACAAAATTCAATGATATCACTCAAAACGGTAGATCAATAAATATGACAATAGGGTTCGATGAGATGTCATCTTTTAATATGAACTCGGAATTAGGAGATGAAATGTTGACACTATCTGATCTCATTGAAATGTGGCTTGAGGAAAATGCCTATCAAGGAAACTTTCATGTCCAGGGGGTAACAGCAACACGCATGATTATCGATGACCTAAAAATACCAATAAAGGATGCAAAAGGGAATAATTATACCCTTGCAGCATTTGGCCGAGAGTTTCTCAAGTTTGCCCGAAAATATGGTCTTAAGATTTCCCGAGATGTTGTTAATAATTCATTAATAATAACCATCCATTGATAATTATAATTTAATGCTATGGGAGTAAAAAAACTATTGAGTATATTGTCTGTTGTAATCCTGTCATTTCTAAAATTGAGTGCTCAAGAAATACCGTTAACAGCAGTTATAGACAATCGTTCTATTGAGGCGAATAGTATAGCTAAAATACTTTTATCAAAGTTAGATAGTTCTCTTACCCAAGCAGGCTTTCATTCAGAAGAGGAGGCAGGCTTATACCTTGTTGGGGAACTATTGAATATATCAGAGGATAATATTGATACAGGGATGAGAAAAGTCTCAATTCGAAAATATAATCTTTCTTTGCGGCTTGAACAACCGATACTACACCTTAAATTTGGGACAATTGAAATTCCATTGGAGGGGTACGGACTCAATCCTTCAAAAGCGGCAATAGACGCAGTAAGAAAATTTAGTCCTACATCCTCTGATGTGCAAAACTTTCTGATCTCCTCTGTTCAGAAAGCAGAAGAGTATTATGCAAGTCACGTAAATGAAATTATCGATAAGGCTAATATTCTTAATCAGTCCGGGCAATTTGAAGAGGCAATAGCATTACTTTGGAGTTGTCCTAATATAGAATCAATTCATGAACCAGTGTTTGCAGCTTTAAACAAAATTTATTTGGAGAAACAAAATAAAGATTGTTATTCTATGATTATGAAAGCTCAGACCGCATTCTCGCAAAAAAAGTATAGTGAGGCAGAAGAATACTTGAACGCCATAGATCCTCAAAGTCAATGTGCAGAAGAGGCTTTTAAGCTAGCGCAAAAGATGGAGCTCGAAATTAGAAATGCAGAGGCTGAGGCTCATAAACGAGCAGAACGAGCAGAAGAACTCGCATTTAAAAGAGAAGATAATAAGCGTGCTCGTGCACATGAACTCTCGAAAAGACGTATTTCAGCTATAGAGAATATTGCCACAAGTTTTTTTCAAAGCCAGCATTTTTGGTAATCTAAATATACTCTAAAATATATACGAGCCGATTTACTTAATTATACATGTCTTCATCTATAATGAGTGATTATAAGTTCGAGCTATAAGATACCTATTCAAAGTGAGTACAGGGGGGTGGAGTCGTAGCGAGGGAGGGCGATGACGCGGATTGTGGGGGCGAGATCGG
>CAZRHI010000129.1:0-4085 GCA_964599945.1 uncultured Acetobacter sp.
CATTAAGCGCATTTTCTTGAATAAAGTCTTTACGAGGCTCAACCACATCACCCATTAAGGTTGAAAAGACCTCATCAGCTTCTTCCATTTGGTCAATTTTAACCTGCAAGAGTGAACGGGCTTCTGGGTCCAGAGTCGTTTCCCAAAGTTGTTCTGGGTTCATCTCTCCCAACCCTTTATACCGTTGAAGAGTAATACCTTTCTTACCAGCCGCCATCACCGCATCAACCAAGGTAACAGGACCAGCAATCACGGTTTCCCCACCACTTTTAACAACAAGCTTCAATGGCTTAGAGAAGTTCTCAGCTAAAAACTCTTTCATACCATTAAGCATTTTAGCCTCTGCACTATCCAATACAGACGCGCCAACAATATGTTCCTCTTTCACGCCACGCAATGTTCGATAAAAAGAAATATTACCATTTTCCAAAACTTCCGCTTTCCACCCACGGTCATATTCCGCCTCAAGGTTATCCAACCGAGCTGTCATTTTTTCTAGCTCAGGGAGAAGACGCGCTTTATCCGCCAATAATTCTTTATCAAACAAACCGCAAATAGCCATTTGTTCTACAATATGTTCTGGTGCTTTAACACTCAAAAGAGCAACAAGATTACGAGCTTTCTTTGTGCTTTCCACATAGGAAACTAAATCCTGCCCCATAATACGCTCGCCATCTGCTGTTTGCAGATATGCGTCATCGCATCCACCGTTAATCAAATAATCTTCCATTTCTCTATCATCTTTAAGGTAGATAATAGAATTACCACGTTTTGCCTTATAGAGTGGTGGTTGTGCAATATATACATACCCACGTTCAATCAACTCTGGCATCTGACGATAGAAAAATGTTAATAACAATGTTCTAATATGCGCCCCGTCCACATCAGCATCGGTCATAATCACAATCTTATGATAACGACATTTATCCGCATTAAAGTCATCTCGTCCGATTCCCGTTCCAAGAGCCGTGATAATTGTTCCAATCTCTGCCGAATTTAACATCTTATCAAAACGAGCGCGTTCCACATTAAGAATTTTACCTCTAAGTGGCATAATCGCCTGATTCTTTCTATCCCGTCCTTGTTTTGCAGAGCCTCCTGCGGAGTCTCCCTCCACAATAAACACTTCAGAAAGGGCTGGGTCTTTTTCTTGACAATCTGCCAATTTCCCAGGAAGAGAAGAAATATCCAACACACCTTTACGCCGTGTCAACTCACGAGCTTTACGCGCAGCTTCTCGAGCGGTTGCCGCTTCCACAATTTTGCCAACAATCACCTTTGCCTCTGCGGGATGCTCATCTAACCACTCTTTAAGTTTATCCCCCATAACACCTTCAACAACTGGACGCACTTCAGAGGAAACAAGCTTATCTTTGGTTTGTGAAGAAAACTTCGGATCTGGCACTTTAACAGAAAGCACACAAGTCAACCCCTCACGCATATCATCACCCGTAATAACGGTCTTGTCTTTTTTAAGCAAACCATTTTCTTGGATATAATTATTGATAGTACGAGTAAGCGCACCCCTAAAACCAGCTAAGTGCGTACCTCCGTCTTTTTGTGGAATATTATTGGTAAAACAAAGCATACTTTCATTATAAGCTTCTGTCCATTGCATAGAAACATCAACTTGAATATCATTCTCCTCACCCGAAAAGCTGATAATATTTTCATGCAACGGTGCTTTTGCTTTGTTTAAGTGAGTAACAAATGCTTTTAAGCCCCCCTCGTAGTGGAACACTGTTTCTTTTGGTTCCGCCCCACGATTATCAATCAACTTCAAATAAACACCAGAGTTTAAAAAGGCTTTCTCACGAATGGAACGTTCTAACACATCATAGCTAAACTCAACTTGTGTAAACGTTTCAGGAGAAGGCAAAAACGAAACTTCAGTACCATGCTTCCCTGGGGTAGAAGCTGTAACGTGAATATGTTCCACAACATTACCATTGGCAAACTCAGCCTCATATTGTTGATCATTTCGCCAAATCTTAAGTTTTAGCCATGTTGAAAGAGCATTAACCACAGAAACCCCCACACCATGCAAGCCACCAGAAACTTTATAAGAATTATTATCAAACTTACCGCCAGAGTGCAATTCTGTCATAATCACTTCAGCAGCAGAAACGCCTTCTTCTTTGTGCATATCAACAGGCATTCCACGCCCATTATCCCGAATAGTCGCAGACCCGTCAGGGTTCAAAATAACTTCAGTTTTATCACAATAGCCCGCTAACGCTTCATCAATCGCATTATCCAACACTTCATAAATCATGTGGTGCAACCCAGACCCATCATCAGTATCGCCAATATACATCCCTGGGCGTTTTCTAACGGCATCTAGCCCCTTTAAAACCTTAATAGAATCAGCGTTATATTCCTGTTCACCTTTAATCATTTCTTCTTCTGTTAAATCAGCCATTCTTAAAACCTCTGTTATCATAAATTAAGCATACTCTAATATAGCACAAGCTCCGATTTTACCAAGCAAAATTTACAAAAAACACAAGGTTATCCCCCACTTTTTATCGCTTTCAAAAACAATCAGTATTAACAAAACCCCATAAGAAAATATACTTTACTCTTCATACAATAACTTAAAATATCATATTTTCAAAAAAAAGACTTGCAAATAACACAAAAGCACTATAAAAAATAAAATAAGAGTTAAAAACTCACCGCCAGAGATGGCAGAGGGTCTGCAAACCCTTTTCCCGATACGGTATTTGGATATAATATCGTCAGCATAAAACCATTATTATCGAGGTTTTGATGTTTATATCCCGACTAAACAAGTATGGTCGGGGTTCTGTTAGCCATACATAAGGAACTCGGCATTCCAATTTTTTCCTTTAAAGCTAACAGGTCAGCTATTTGAGATGATATGCATAGCCCCGACCACCTTTTTATCTTGTATTTCTACTCCAGCATATATCCGCAAACTCGCTATATGCTTTTCTTTAGACGATACTTAACAAATTCTCCCATAAAAAAAAGAATAGAAACCCTCTATTCTTTCAAAAAATATCATACATCAACCTCGTCAAATCCGCACATCAAACACACTAAAACAACCACGCAAATATGCCAATAACTTTTCATCTTCTACTATTGCCAAACATTGTTCTTCCGTTGTATCTATATCACTCGGCACTTTACGATATTTTTGCAAATAATATTCTTTAACCCCCATATCTTTTAAGGCGTCAGCAATAACATAAATATCTTCCACTTTCAAAAAACGAGGATCGCACGTTGTCCGACATTCAAAACTTTTACCCGATTCGCACAAAATCTGCAAACTCTCACAAACTTTAGTAACATCAGCAATCCCTCCCGTAACTTTTTTATACGCATTAGCCTCAAATGGTGCTTTAACATCAAACCCCACCCAATCCACAAGTGGTAAAATTTGTTTAAAACGTTCTGGTAAATACCCACCTGTATGAAGACCGATCGCATATCCCAACGCTTTCACTTCTTTAATAGCTTCGCTCAGCCCAGATTGAACTAGAGGTTCTCCTCCTGAAAATACAACAGCATCTAATATTCCTTTGCGCTGTTTTAGAAAATCCATAAATTTATACCACACAATATCTGTCTTTGCATGAATATCTTGCAAATGAGAATTATGGCAAAAAGGACACCGCCACGGACACCCCTGCATAAACACAACAGCAGCCATCTGATTCGGAAAATCGACGATACTGAATCTCTCAACACCGCCGATTCTAATAGAGCCGTTCGTCTCACTCATAAAAGCACTAACCGAAAATTATTCAGCTGCCAAAGACATTGTTTCATTTCTGCAAACACACTCACGAGCTTCACACCCAGAAACTGCCTTATCTTCACAGAAACATAGTCTAGAATTAAACTCACCTTTTTTACCAACGTTAAATTCCGTTGTCGGACGAAGATAACCCATAACGCGAGTATAAATCTCACAACGTTGTCTTTCGCTATCATCTAATTTAACGTCTTCAATGTTAATAATATCAGTCATATTTCTCCCTTTCACTAATTATACTATTCTACACTACTTCTTGCAATTTTGCAAGCTTTTTCAACTTTTCTGCCTTTTT
>CAZRHI010000130.1:0-4040 GCA_964599945.1 uncultured Acetobacter sp.
AATCTAATCAGTATTATAAGTTGGATAGTTGCCGTGGGAGTTGCGGAACGATTGTTAGAGATTATATTGAGGTGGACAGGACGATGATGCTTGAAGAGGTGGTCAAACAGTATATTGTTGCGGTTGACAGTTATGTTCGTATATAGCTGTTTTTTTGTTGCATACGGTTGCTAAACTTAAAAAAGGAAATCTGGAGAAGGTTTCCTTTTTTGTTGTGAAATAAAAATTTGGGGGTAATATCGGTGATAGTTGTTTAAGGAGTTTGGTATGAAAAGAGCGAGTGTGATTGTGGCTTTTTTGTTTTGTCTGATTGGCGGAAATGCTTTTGCCGTGGAATGGCCTTTTTTGAAAGTTGATTGTGTTCCTGAATTGGAGTTTTTTGAGGTGCGGTTGTTGCGTTTTGAAAAAATCCTGGATGGAGGGAAAAATTTTTTAGTTAGTTCCGCATATCAAGAGAGTTTTGAGTATGAGTTATTGAAAGAGAAATATGGGATAATTCATGAGTATGAATTCACGCGAGATGTTTCTCGAAGTGAAAAAGATAATTATATGATAAAAGAGTGTGTTATTGGGGAGGATAAATATACTATTCGGATAGACCATTGGGGGACGCGTATTACTAAAGGCGAAGTTGAGTTGGCAAAAGAGTTATTTTTTGAATCTGCATGGGCGGATTGGCAGATAGAACAGCTGATTTATAACGCAAAAAAACAGGAGTTTTTAGTATCTGGTCAGTTTACGCCGAAGCTTCCGCATTTGAACTTTTTATTTTCTACACGAGACGGCGCAGTTCTTGATGATGAAGTTATCAAGAAAAAAGGCGCAGAACTTGAAGCTAAAGTTTTGAGGAAAGACAGGGACGAAGACGCTATTGATGAGGCGTTGGTGTATCATTTTGATTCTGCTTTTTTGCCTCTGATTATAGATTTGGAAGATTAGAGGAGATGCGATGAAAAAATTGTGCCTTGCGGTTTTGTTTTGTGTTTTTTGGGGTGTTTTTTCGGCAACTTACGATGTGGATTATGTTGAAATAACTTGTTAAAATTTTGAAAGCAGGTATGATTTTTTTATGATCAAGTTTGTAATATATTGGAGTTGACTTTGATTGGGAAAATAAAATACTTGGGGCAGATATTAGGAGCAGAGATAATTTATATCTTCGCTTTTTTTGTGTTTTATTTGCGTTTTATGCTTCATTATAGAGTATGGAGGGATGATGTTTATTTTTCTTCAGAAGTAGAAGGATATAGTCTGTTTGAATTCTTGAGTATGCGTTATGAACAGTGGAGTTCTCGTGTATTTATAGAAGCTGGAATGTGGATATATTTTAAAATCCTGAAGCATTCAGATATTTTTGTATTTGTTTTTTTTAGTTTATGTTTTGTTGGGTTGTTTTGGAGTTTATGCTATTTACTTAAACCTAAGACGATATTTCAAAAATTAGTGATTCTCTTTTTTGTGGTGGGTTTTCCAAGAATGTATCTTATGAATGCTGGGTGGGGCGTCATTATTCTTAACTACATTATGCCCTTGGGGTTTGGAATTTTTGCATTGGGGGCGGTGCGAGATGTGGCTGATTGTAAATCTATTTCGCGTTTGAAGGCAATTTGTTATGTTGTGGCATCATTGGTAGCTGGATGTATGGAACAATACGCTTTTATTATGGGAGGTGTGTTTGTTTTGGCTTTGATGTGGTTTTATATTCAGGATAAGAAAATTGTTTTTATTTTTCTGGCGGAGTTTGGGGCTTTAGTTTGTGATGCTATTTTGTTTTTGTGTTCTCAAGGTAACAAATTAAGATATATAAAGGAGCTACAATATCTTCCAGAATTATCTGAAATGTCTGTCATAGATAAATTTTCCAGAGGTATGACGTATGTGTTAGATTTGTTCTTTTGGGATGAATATGTGTTGTGTGTGTTATTTTTGTTAGTCAGTTTAGTTGCATTTGCTGGGTGGATTTTGCAACGTAAAAAGATATTTTTGACTGTATGGGGTGGAATGGTGATTGTTACAGTTATAATTGTTTATTATATGATGCATCATCTTATTTATTCAGTTGGAACACGTCGGTTAGGGGTATTTTATTTTTTGCCAGTTTTGTTGATGTTGGGAGGCGGATTTTTACTGGCATTGCTTTATCAGTATAACTTTAAGTTTTGGCTTGTGTTGATGCTTGTGGGGGGTGGGGGCTTTTCTGTGGTGATTCTCGGGTTTGCTCCGTCGCTTTTTCCCTCAAGTATTCGGGTATTTATTGGATTTATATTTATTTTGATATATTTGTTACTTAGATTTTTTGTTTGTTATGCCGATAAAATTCCATATTGTAATTGGATAATGTTTGCTGTTGGTTTGTATTGGGCAGGGCGTGCGATGTTAGATAATGTTTTGTTGTGAAATAAAAATTTTGGGGTAATATGAGGAATATTCTATATGGAGCTGTTTTATGAAAAAGGGACGTTTAATAGAAAAAATAAAACATTTTGGGCAGATATTAGGAGCAGAGATAATTTATATCTTTGGTTTTTTATGCTTTTACTTGCGTTTTATGCTTCATTATAAGCTTATTCATGATGATAATTGGTTTTCTTCAAAAGTAGAAGAATATGGCCTGTTTGAATTTTTGAGTATGCGCTATGAAACGTGGAGTTCTCGGATATTTATTGAAGGTGCAATGTGGTTGTATTTTAAAATACTGAAATATTCAGATATTTTTGCATTTGTTTTTTTTAGTCTATGTTTTATTGGCGTGTTTTATGGTTTGTGTTATTTGCTTAAGCCAAGGACTATGTTTCAAAAGTTAGTGATTCTTTTGTTTGTTATGAGTGTTCCAAATGTGTATTTTAATAATGCAGGTTGGGGGGCTGTTATTCTTAACTATATTATGCCTTTGGGTTTTGGAATTTTTGCATTGGGTGCGGTGCGTGATGTGGTAGATTGTAAATCTATTTTGCGGTTGAAGGCAATTTGTTATGTTGTGGCAACATTGATAGCTGGAAATTTAGAGCAATATGCTTTTATTTTTGGCGGTGTGTTAGTTTTGGCTTTGATGTGGTTTTATATTCAGAACAAGAAGATTGTTTTTATTTTTCTTGCGGAGTTTGGAGCTTTAGTTTGTGATGTGGTTTTATTTTTGTGTTCTCAAGGTAATAGATTAAGATATATTCAAGAAACTGGTTTGATGCGTCCAGAATTGCCAGAGTTATCTTTTATGGATAAATTTTTGAGTGGGGTATGGTATTTATTAGATGTGTTCTTTTTTGATGGTTATATATTGTGTTTGTGGTTCTTGTTAATTAGTTTGATAGCATTTGTGATATGTTTTTCGCAACATAAAAAAGTCTTTTTATTGTTGTGGAGTGTGTTAGCGATTGTTTTTGGAGTTATTTTTTGGTGTGTAAAATATTATCCAGTACGTATGAGGGGGGCGGAACTTTTTTATATTTTGCCAATATTACTTATCTTGGGAATGGGGATTTTGTTAAGTATGTTTTATCGTAGGCCACTTGTTATTTGGTTTTGTTTGATGTTTGTGGGGATTGGACTTTGTTCAATAATATTGCTTGGTTTTGCGCCTTCGATTTATGTTACTGGGGTACGAATTTTTAATGGTCTGTTTTTTATTTTGATATATTTTGTATTGTGGTTTTGGTTACGCTATGCGGATAAAATTCCATATTGTAATTGGATAATGGTTTCTTTTGGTTTGTATTGGGCAGTTCAGGCGATGTTATATAACTCTATGCGTTGGTAGATAATTATTCTGTTTGATGGTATAATTTACTGATTTTAAAACATAAATAATCAGAAATATTTTTTGTGTTTGGGGGAAGTTTAAACGTCTTGTTAATTTTTTAAATGCTAGTATGCTTGCAATAGTGGTTAAATTATAGGAGTAATATTAGCTATGGCAAAAGAAAAAGTAGTTCAGGTTACTGAAGAACAGGAAAAAGAGTATATTGACGCTCTGGTTAAAAGAGTGGCAGCAGCGCAAAAGAAATTTGCGGAATATAGTCAAGAACAAGTTGACCATATTTTCC
>CAZRHI010000131.1:0-3998 GCA_964599945.1 uncultured Acetobacter sp.
AACGCAGATTTTATTCATTTTGATGTTATGGATGGGCATTTTGTGCCAAATTTAACATTTGGTCCGAAAATATTAAAAGATATAAAAGCATACACGCAAATTCCTTTTGATGTACATTTAATGGTTACAGAAGTTGAACGTTTTATTCCGTGGTATGCAGATGCTGGGGCTGATATTATTACCTTTCATCTTGAAGCAGAAAAACACCCTTTAAATGTAATAAAACTTATTAAAAGCTATGGAATAAAAGCTGGTTTGAGTATTAAACCCCAAACAGATATTACATTACTCAAACCCTTTTACGACGACATTGATTTAATTTTAGTTATGTCTGTTGAACCTGGATTTGGTGGGCAGAAATTTATTACTGATACTCCAACAAGAATTGAAAAAATAAAAAAAGATATTGATAATCGTCATATTCTTATTGAGGTTGACGGTGGAATCAATTTTGAAACAGCACCTCTCTGCATACAAGCTGGTGCGGATATTTTAGTTGCGGGAACTGCTGTTTTTTCTAATGGGAATTACCCTCAAAATATTATAGCATTGAAAGGAAAATAATAATGAGTCTGGTTATGGTAATTGAAGATGAAGAGGCTATCTCCCTTTTATTAAGTTATAATCTTGAAAAAGAAGGATTTGAGGTTGCTACCGTTGCAAATGGCTTAAATGCTATTAGCGAGATTGAAAGGCTTATGCCTTCGGTTATTTTGCTTGACTGGATGCTTCCTGAGATTTCTGGGGTGGAGATATGCAAGCTTATTCGTTCAAAGCCTGATATTAAAAATATCCCTGTTATTATGCTCACTGCAAAAGGACAAGAAGAAGATAAAATTAAAGGTTTGAACGCTGGAGCAGATGATTATGTTACAAAACCATTTTCCATTCCTGAACTGATGGCTAGGGTTAAAACAAATATGCGTAGAGCTCCTCTTTTGGAAGAAAAAGAAAAAATATTAGTTTTTGAAGATATTGTGGTTGATTTAACTGAACGCAAGGTTAAACGCGGAGAGAATTATCTCCATTTAAGCCCGACGGAATTTCGTTTGTTGCGTATGTTAATAAAAGAACCTGGAAAAGTTTTTTCTCGTGAAGTGTTATTAAAATCTGTTTGGGGTGAAAATATTTATGTAGAATCGAGAACCGTAGATGTTCACATCAGACGCTTGAGAAAATCTCTTAATCAATTTGGACCAGACTATATCCGAACGGTTCGTGCGAATGGATATTCTATTGATAAAAATGTTCAAAACATTGAAGAAGATGAAGATAATAGCTCTGAAGATGATGAAACGTTATAATTTTTTGCGCATATCTAAGGCTAATTTTATAGTTCCATCGTCCATATAATCTAGCTCACCACCAACAGGAATCCCCTGTGCTAAAGCGGATACTTGGACATTTTTATTTTTAAGTAGCGAAGAGATATAGTGCATAGTAATCTGCCCATCTACTGTGGCTGGAAGAGCTAAAATAATCTCACTTATCTCTTCCTCATCTATTCGACGGAGTAATTTATCAATATTTAAGTCATCTGGGGTTACACCTTCGATTGCGGATAATATTCCCCCTAAAATGTGATAGCGACCTTTATATAAACCACCTCGCTCTAAAGCCCACAAATCACTAATATCTTGAACAATACAAAGCAATCCCTTTTCTCTGGTTGCAGAGCTACATATTGCACAGGGATCTTCTGTATCATAATTACCACATATTTGGCATACTTTTATGTGGTTATTTGTATTTTCTAGTGCCTGAATAAGCTCAGGAATAAGTGTTTCTCTTTTTTTGAGAAGATGAAGCACTATCCGCCGAGCAGAGCGTGTTCCCAATGAGGGTAATTTTGCAACCACTTTGACTAATTGTTCAATATATTGGCCTGACATTTTATCCTCTAAAAAGGAAGTTTCAAACCACCTAAGTTAACACCACCAGTTGCAGCCTTCATACCCTCTTCTGCTAGAGTTTCAACCTTTTGGTGCGCATCATTATAGGCAACAAGAATCAAGTCTTCTAGCATTTCGATATCATCTGCTGAAACTAATGTTTTATCAATAGATAATTTTTTCATCTCAGACTTGCCATTCAAAGTAATCTTTAGCAAGCCATTAGCTGCTGTTCCCTCTACCTCGGTTTCTGCTAATTTTTCTTGCGCTTCTTGCATTTTCTTTTGCATTACTTGCGCTTGTTTCATCAATCCTTGTATATTTAACATTCTTAATCCTCTTCTTCTATATCCATTATTGGAAGCGTTTCTGCTGTTTCTTCAGATTCACTTTCTGCAATGATTTCTAAATTCTTACGAACAGCTGTTTCAATTTTTGACCCCTTAAACTCTTCCAGAATCTTTTTTACTAAGGGGTATTCTGCCACATTTCTTTTAGTTGCTTCAACAATGTTTTTTTCTTTATCCGCAATTGTTTCACCCAACTCTCCTCGTACAACTTCTATTTCCCATTTTTTTCCAGTTACTTCATTAAGAAGTTTATGAAGATTTATGATAAAATCTTGGTGCAAATTTGCACTAATATTCATTGCAATTTTGCCATTTTCAAAAGACTTTATACTCACGTCATTTTTTATAGAATATTCAATTAAAGCCTTTTTAGACTTTTCTAAATATGACAGAAGTTCTTCAACCTTATTGAAGGTTAGATATTCTGTTGCATCTGAATTTTCAATTATATTTTTTTTTTCACTCGTTTTAGGGGCAAACGCTTCTGTTGGTCTTGCTGATGTTTGTATTAGGCTAGAGTTTTTTTTTACATCATTTAAAATCTCGTATGGCGTTGGCATTGCTGCTGAATATGCAGTTCTTAGTAAAATCATCTCCAACGCATCAACTGCTGAGGGTGCTAAATTTAACTCAGTAATCCCCTTTATTAGCATTTGCCAAATTTTGGAGAGAATCGCCAATGAGCTATTCGTACTTAATGTTGTAAATGTTTGTTTTTCAATTTCGCTTAGACTTGTTGAATTTAGCAGTGCAGGCATAATTTTTACCTTTGCCATATCATGCGTAATATTGATTAAGTCTTGCAAAACAACCATAGGCGTTGCACCATTTACATATTGCTCTGAAACTAGGTTTAACACCGTTTCCATATCGCCTTTAATTAAATTCTCGAAAAGAACGAGTGTTTGGCTTCTATCTGCAAGTCCGAGCATTTTTTTGACAATACTTGTTTTTATGTCGGCATTGCTTAACACTATTGCTTGATCAAGCAGAGATAGACCATCTCGAGCAGAGCCGTCTGCAGCTTTAGCAATAACATCCAGGGCTTCCGCTTCCGCTGGAATATTTTCATTTTTCAAAACTTTTGAAAACAGTGCTGTTAATGTTTCAACAGAAAGACGTTGCAAATCAAACCGCTGGCAACGCGAAAGAATCGTTACAGGAACTTTGCGTATTTCTGTTGTTGCAAATATAAATTTTACATGAGCAGGAGGCTCTTCTAGTGTTTTTAAAAGAGCATTAAACGCCCCTTTAGAGAGCATATGAACTTCGTCGACGATATAAATTTTATAACGAGCATTAGTTGGTGCGTAACGCGCGCTATCTAATAATTCTCGAACATCATCTACCCCCGTATGTGAGGCCGCATCTAGTTCCATAACGTCCATATGTCTGCCAGAAGCGATTGCTTTACAATTATCACACACTCCGCAAGGATGTATAGTTGGTCCACCCTTTCCGTCTTCTCCGATACAATTTAATGCGCGAGCAATAAGACGAGCTGTTGTCGTCTTCCCAACGCCACGTATCCCTGTTAAAATGTAAGCATGATGTAAACGATTGTTTTGGATTGCATTGGTTAAAGTTTGCACAAGCGCATCTTGTCCTAATAAATCTTCAAAATTTTGAGGACGATATTTACGCGCTAATACGACATATTGGTTTTCGTTTACTACTTCTTCTGCCATGTTCTTCTATTTCTAAGGCGAAGGGAAACAGACCTTATTTTAACTGTTACGGCTGCTTTCTTCCGAAC
>CAZRHI010000132.1:0-3988 GCA_964599945.1 uncultured Acetobacter sp.
CATTATACGGTTAGTCCACTCTTGTTCACCAACCGGAAATATCTACTGACCCTAATATTGATTTGATTAATCAAAATAGACCTTTTAATCCGTCGGGCGAATTTTTTATTAGCTCTTCTAATCGTTCTCCCTCAACATAAGAGTATTCAAGGTATTTCGGTTCAACTCTCGCTTTGCAAATTTCGCCTTTGTTTTCATTGAAAAATACAAGCTCAATTTTACCTTTTATTATTACATTGGAGACTACTTGAAATTTTCGACCTCTGTCAAATATCAGACAGACGTTTTCTCCATTTTTGAAATCACTGAACATAAAGAATAATTTTGCCACAAAAATAGTTATTTTATTTTTAGCAACCAATCGGACAATTCTTTCTCGAGTAAAATGCTTCATATTTGTTTATCTTGATAAAAGTAACTAATTTTGCATCCGACAAGGAGTAAGAGTATTCCTTGCAGACATACAGCCTAAAACGTCGTCGAACTTCCACATTAAGACTAACAAAGGCTATTATAAACTTTTCCCGATGGGCGAGGTGTGTCTACGCGCATAACGTAGAACCACTACCTATGGGAAAAGTTGGCTGTGGAAGGCCATGACGACGTTAGGCAGTGGTTCTACGGTTTCGTATGTATCGTTGCCATTTTGCAGACATTGTCTAACTTAAATAATATGTAAAATGGAAACAAAACTTAAACATCTAATTGTCTCTGCATTTTTCGCTATATGGGCTGTAACCACAATGGCGCAAGCACCGTCAAACGCGGAAGAAAAACGCGCTGCATTACTTACGCCAGAGTACTACACTAATTGGGTGGGAGCATCGTTCTTCACTATTGCAACTATCGAAAAGGAATTGAACGTAACTCCGGCGCAAATTCTTGACCTGACTTTCTTTTACGATTTCGGCACGTGTTTTGTAGGTATGCAAGCAAATGAAAATGGAGTAATTATCCAAATGACATTCCGTTTGTTCGGTGAAGATGCGGGAGGGTTTATAAATAAGGCCATAAAATATGGTTATGAGAAAGTCGGCAATGGTAAAAATATAAATGTACGCTCTAATACAGGTAAAATAGTCCCTGATGTATATGATACTAATGTAGTCCAGTATTCAAAGGCAACAAAGAACGGAAAAGTATTTCTGGAAATTTCTAATAGCAGCAAATATGCCAATGAATATGAAATAGCCATATATCGCGCCAAAGACTAAAGAATTGGTGGAGTAGATAACCCCAAGTCAATCATTTCTCCCATACGCTGTATGGCATTTAGATGTTCTTCAAATTCAGAGTAGCTTAACTCTGCGTTATGGAGAACATCTTTTATCATCGGGATTGATAACGTATCTACATTCGGTATCATTATTAGTTTTCGGTCTTTAGATAGCTCAATACGTGCGGAAGTCCATTTCATTTCGCCTGCATATCCTTTAGACATTAAAAAGTCTATAAGAATATCACGTTCATACTCCGATTGTTTTCCTTGATTTTGGAAGTTCGACATCTACAGTAATTAGTATTGGTTCTTTTATCGTTACTTCGAACATCCTTTCCGTTTCAGAAATAAGATATTCATCCGCAAAGATAGGTGGTTTTGCTGAATTTTCACTTACTTCCCAACCCCAATTTATAAAATTATCAAAGAACATTCTGTTTTCCAGTTCTCTGATTAGCATTTTTTCAAAGTATGCAATCACTTCTGCTACTGACTTTCCTCTTGCGCAAAAATTATGCGTAGCAGGACAGTAACTTGCATAAGTGTCCCACCTTGCAGCGTCCGGATGTTTGAACACCACAAGTTTCACAGAAACTCTACTCATTATGTTATATTGATTATGTGCCGATTATTTCCGAATAACCGACACGGATTAAATTTTTATCTATGATGTTATTGAATTTTGCCAATGGCGAATAGTTCCTTGTATTGTAGGTAAATTCAAACTCCGCACAATACTTGGATAGATGTTTTCTGCTCGGTCTATGGTAAGTTCCCATTATCGACCTTTTCAAATGTGACCACGCTCCCTCAATAGTGTTGGTATAAATATCACCTCTCACATATTCATTCTCCTTATGTTTTACCACGCTATGAGAATATGTATCGCCCAATTTCGTGTACGCCCACCATTCATCGCTCATTATGCGAGTACCTTCACGCACACGACTTCTGATTATTGGCTCCAAAGTTTTTCGCTTGGCATTTGTAACTTGAGTAATAAATAACCGTCCGCCTCTTTGCACTGCACCGAACACAGGTGTTTTTGTCAGTGTGCTTCTACCACGTTTGCCTTTGCGTTTGCCGCCGACATAGGTTTCATCAACTTCCACAACTCCATGTAATTGATTGCCGGATTTGTTGTGTTCAAGCATATAACGAACCTTGTGGAGCAGATACCAAGCGGTCTTTTGCGTCACACCGATTGTTTTAGCCAATTCAACGGAACTAATTCCTTTCTTTGATAGCGAAATTAGATAGAATGTGAGAAACCACTTCTGCAAAGGTATATTGGAGTTCTGATATATCGTTCCTGTGGTAACATTGAATTGTCTCTTGCAGTGGGAACACTTGAATGTCCTGCCGTTTTTGTAACGATATATCTTGTGGGAATTTCCACAATGCGGACAGACAAGCGTATCACCCCATCTTCTTTGTTCAAGATATTTCCTGCAAGCGCTTTCGTCCGGGAACTTACTGAAAAAGTAAAAGAGATTGTAATTTGCACTCATAAATCACCAAATTTTACATAAAGTTAGTAAAAATTGGTGATATGTCCAAATATCTGAGCAATAAATTATTATGATGTTTTATGGAGTCTCGGTGACATTTTCTTTTAACCAAGACCATAAACCTTTTGATGAGTAGCCCCAATATGTTAAATCTGTTAGAGAAACGCCTAAAACGACCACTCCGATAGAAATGTCAGGCATATTTCGAGTCAACGATTCATATAAGTCCTTTGCCGAGGACTGGTCTGAAATTAGAAGATACTGATTTTCGTAAACCACATAATAATTACCCAATTCAGAAATCCGAATTTTAATTATAGAGGCATCTGAATATGGGTCTAACATAATTATATACAATTGATTCATTATTTTTCTTCTATTTGAACTTTTAGTATTTCTGCCATGTCTGTTGCACGACTTTTAAACTCACCATTCCACTCTATAGTGGTTTCAAAAAGTTTAGCCTCTCCGTTCTTTGAACTTATAAAATATTCAATTATCCAAACACCTTTTTCCGCATGATGTTTTTTAAGTTCGCATCCATTAAATGATATTACCGCTTTCTGGGAATTTGGATTTGGAGAAGGGGTGCCTATACTATCTGGATTAACAATCTCAAACAATTTTATTCTCGAAGGGATTCCGATTGGAATATCAACCGCAGCGGATGACCAACGAAGCTGTTTTGTATTAGTTGTTTTTATTGATTTTGTATTTGACTTTGTTTTCCCAAATTTTACATCACTAATATTAACTTTACATCCGAGAGAAGCCAAACTTCCAACATTTTCAATTTGTGCAAAACACTCAAAGGCCGTTGCTTCTGGTACTCGTTGAGTCTCGTTCGGAAGATTCTCAGAGACACCATTATCGATTAAAGAAATTTTTAAGGAAGGGGCGTATAGCCATTTCATTATAGCTTCTTTGAACAAGGCAACAATAACAGCTGCAACGGTACCTATAACACCAATTATCTGAAATATATAATAAGATATTTGCCAAGGGTCATACGATGATTGTGCTTCTATTTTCGTTTTAGACAAGCAAAACCATAATACAACACCAAAGCATCCTAATATAGCACCAATTAGAATTAGTCCTATTGGTTTTAACCATTTAAGAAATTTTTGTCTATTGATATTCATATCTTCTGCGTTTTATGCACAAAGATATGAAAAAATTTGGCATCTTGGTTATCTTTATTAAAGTAACAACCATAAGCTCTTATAAGTTTGGGTTATGATTGTATATAATTACG
>CAZRHI010000133.1:0-3934 GCA_964599945.1 uncultured Acetobacter sp.
TGTCAGCTGATACAAAACATATCTACGTTAACGTTTGCCCAATGAATTCCACAATTCGAGTTTTCGTTCCAGGGAAGAAATATCCTGATTGGTATGCTGTTAGTGTTAAAAATATCGGCTAAAATAATGTTTGTTTGAATATTTAAAACAGCAACAATTCTATGTTGCTTAGTCGCAATGGTTTTTTATAAGGAACCAAAAGAAAAAAGGAATAATAACGATAAGGCGGAAAACATTCCGCCTTTCGTATCAAAAGACAACAGTTAAACCAACAGACTGTCCCAATTAACATCAATCAAAACAGGTGATGTATTGCTACATCACCAATATAAAAAGGACTTTGTTAAATTAGTAATTAGTTTTTCTGAGTGAAGCCAGTAATAGTTCCTTTATATCCGTCAACCCTTGCTTCTAATTCTTTATAAACAAAGTAATCATTTTTTACAGTTGTTTTATAAGTTGGGGCAACGATAACATCTGCACCAGATTTAGCTAACGCATTGTATGCTGCGGCAGATTTCACATCATCCATGCCACCTGAAAGCGATGGAACAGGAAGCGGAACTGGTAAAGAAGCACCAAGACCAGTACTTCCGCCAGCATAACTCATACCATCAACAAATTGATTATCACCGCCAATCTTAAAACCAAACAAGATAATTGCAGAAGATTCACCTGATATCTTCTCGCCGACTTTAACATGAGCAATATGATCAGCACTAACAGTTTCTTTCAAAGCACCAGTCGGAACGCCTTGATGAACAGATGAGCAACCAGTTAAACCAATCATCGCTACACCAGCTAATAAAAACAATTTTTTCATATTATAGTTCTCCATAAATTAGTTCTAAATAAAAAAAACGCCACCTTGATTAGAGGTAGCAGGAAGTTAGAACCTATTTATGGAAATAGTGTAGTATATTAGTTATATAAACCTATTTTACTACCTTCCTGCCATAGGCAAAAAGGTAGTCTTTTACATCTGTTTTTACCAGATAACCATAAAGAGGGTTCTAAACCTCATACCAGAAATCAACTGGTACATCTATAAAATATTCTAAAAAAATTAAGAGTCAAATAAAAAATAAGAAAAGTATAACAAATAAATGGTTTCTTTTTAATGTTGAAAGTTTTTATAAAATGGTGCTTTCTAATAAAATATTTGTACAGAATTGTGTGTGTTTGTGTGTATTTATAGTGTTTAACTAAATATTTTAAATAAAAAATAGATTTAAATGTTGCAAATATAATAAATAGTTGTAACTATATAATAAGATTATACTCGAATATGGTGTTTTAATATTTAATTCTATTTGAAAGGGAAAATAATGCATAATGTTAAACTTTTGAATAATATTACAGTAGCGAACAGTGTGATTAACAATTATTGTTTATCTGGCTTATATGATGAAACAGACATATATCAGAAAACATATCAAAAGATTACGAATCTATCAAATACACTACTCAACACAGCAATACGCTTATCAAAAGGTCAAAAACCATTATTGTATACGAAAAAGTTATTATCAGTTAAAGATATTGAAAGGTGTATGAAAGAATTATGTCAAATACTCTCTACTCCAGATTTTATGCCCATAATGGAAAAGAATATCTTCAATCTGATTAGAAGATATTCTTTGTGTCCAGCAGAGATATTTATAGAAAATCCACCTGATGCTCTGAATTACCATAAATCATGGAATTTGGTGCATGGAATTTAAACTTTCCTATCATAAAGGCGAGCCGCATTTAAGACAACTAAAACAGAACCAAGATTATGAACAATCGCACCGCTAACAGGGGTGAGTATTCCCATCACAGAAAGAATAATACCCAAAACATTAAGCGACATCGAAATTGTGATATTAGTTTTAATGGTCTTAATAGTAAGGAGAGATAACTTTTTAAGATAAGGCAGACTTTCAATGTTATCATTGATAAGTGCAATATCAGCAGCATCAATCGCAATATCACTACCAATATTTCCCATTGCCACACCAACGTTAGCTATTTTTAGTGCTGGTGCATCGTTAATACCATCTCCAGTCATACAAACGATATGCCCGTCATGCTGTAAAGCTTCAATTTTTCGTACTTTATCATCAGGTAATAAATCCGCATAAATTTTTGTAAGGTTAATATTTTTTGCAAATTCTGTTGCAGAAGTTATGTTGTCTCCTGTAAGTAGAAGCGTTGAAATATGTTGGTTGTTTAATTGCGTAACTGTCTCAATGGTTTCATTGCGAATAGTATCCATTAAAGCAATAATACCAATAAACTCATTATTATATGCAATAAGAACTAAAGCTTTTCCTTGCTTGCTAAATCTGTGAATTTCTTTCTCAATATTTGCAGATATTTTAATATCATGTTGGGTGATAAAGGCTAAATTTCCAGCAATCATAGTTTTACCATAGATATTACCTAAAATGCCTTTTCCTGCAAATATTTTAAAATTTTGTACCTCAGAACAGGAAATATTCATCTCTTCGGCTTTTTCAACAATCGCTTTTGCCAAAGTATGTTCTGAATATTTTTCGAGGCTAGCCACCATAGTTAACAGTTGCTCTTGATTGAGAGTTTTAGAGAATGAAACTATATCTGAAACCGTAATTCTGCCAGTAGATAGTGTGCCTGTTTTATCAAAAACAAAGGTATCAACTTTCCCCATTTCTTCTAACGCCTCACCAGATTTAATGAGGATACCTCGCTTTGTGGCTTGTCCGATCGCAGCCATAATAGAAGTTGGTGTTGCTAAAACTAGCGCACATGGGCAGAAAACCACTAACACTGTAACCGCGCGAATAATTTCCCCAGTGATAAAATAAGCCAAAATGGCAATCATTAAAGCAGAGGGAACTAGAATTGAAGCCCATTTATCGACAATTTGTTGTGTCGGTGCTTTTTTGTTTTCAGCCTCTTTAACAAGGTTAATCATTTTTTGGAGATAAGTATTTTTAACGTTTTCAACTTTAATTTCAATAACGCCGAATTGGTTAACCGTTCCTGCCATAACGTTATCACCGACGTTTTTATCAACGGGGAGAGATTCGCCAGTTAGTGTTGCTTGGTTGATTGATGTTTCACCTTTGGTGATAATTCCGTCCGCAGGAATAGTTTCACCTGCCAAGACGCGTAAAATATCACCTTTTTTAACTTCATTAAGCGCAACAACTTTTTCTTTTCCGTTTGCGTAAATCTTATGAGCCGTGGTCGGGGTGAGTTCTAATAGGCGACCTAAACCTTTTTTAGCCTTATCAATCGTTGCGTCTTCTAAAAGTTCACCAATCGCCATAATGAGAGCCACTTCACCAGCGGCAAAAAGCTCCCCGATAATAATGGATGCAATCATCGCAAGTGTAATTAAAAGGGCAGAAGAAATACATCTGCAGAAAAATAGTCTGTTAAATGCCTTAATAGCAATAGGCAAACCAGAAATAAGAATGGTAAGCCACGCAGGATTAAAAATAGGTTCAACGTCATAAATCATAAATCCTAAACTGATGATAAGAAAAATAGCGGAAACCACCGTCATCTTAACACCTGATAAAAACTCCATAATTTCTTTAATCATGATAAGACCTCTCTAATAAATTCATTTAAATATACCATATACCCCATATAGTATATTGTCAAGTAAAAAATAACAACAAATAATTAAGCATAAAAAACTAGATATTAGAAAATCGCTCAATCGCTTTGGCAAATTTTTTGATTGTTTCATCTGCATCGCCATTTTGAATACCATCGCGCACGCAACAATGCAAATGCCCCTCAAGAACCATCTGCCCTGCTTTATGTAAGGCTGACTTTGCCGCGTTAATTTGCGCTAAAACCTCCTCGCAAGGCGTTCCGTCGTCAATCATTCGGTTAATAGCGTTAATCTGCCCGATAACACGGTTAAGACGATTATGCAATGCTTTAGAATCAA
>CAZRHI010000134.1:0-3825 GCA_964599945.1 uncultured Acetobacter sp.
AGTTGCGACTGTTTTTGCGTTGGCAGAAAAAAGTAAAAAAATGTTAAATATTTTACATTTTTCCATTGATTCCCATAAAATACCATGTTATACCATAGTTAATGTGTGCGCAATCAGAGAAAACGGTAATGAGTAAAACATTTTTGTTTTTAGATACAATCATCAACAAAGTAGACGCGAAAGGTCGCGTTTCTTTACCGTCAGATTATCGAACAATCGTTAAAGAACTCTCAACAGAAATTGTATGTTATAGAAGCTTAACCTCACCGTGTATTGAAGGTTGCACAGAAGATTTGCTTGAAAAGCTCGCCTCTGATATTGAAAATAGCACTGATTTTTTTTCTGAAACACAAGATGATTTAACAAATTTAATTTTTGGCGATGCGAAAAGATTTAGTTTCGATTCCACGGGCAGAATTATGCTAACTGAGAAATTACTAAAACACGCAGAGATTACGGATTCGGCTGTTTTTGTTGGTAAAGGACGCAAATTTCAGATTTGGAGTGAGGCAAACTGGATTAAAGAAGAACAGCGGATTCGTGAAAAAATTAAACTAAACCGCCCAACTCTTAAGACAGAGGAGAATAAGTAATGAGTACCTCTGTTCGCCATATTCCGGTTATGCTTAAAGAAGTTTTACAAACACTAGCCCCTAAAGACGGGGAGATTTACGTTGATGCCACTTTTGGAAATGGCGGTTATTCGGAAGCTATTTTAAAGATGGCTGACTGTAAAGTAATTGCAGTTGATAGAGACCCGTCTGTCTTGCCAAGAGTTAATGAACTAAAGGCTCTTTATGGTGATAGGTTTGACTTTAAGGCAGGAACTTTTGGCGAGCTTAAAACTCTTATTGATGAAACCGTTAACGGGGTTGTTTTTGATATTGGAGTTTCATCTATGCAGTTAGATGATGATTTTCGTGGTTTTTCTTTTAGTAAAGAGGCTGATTTAGATATGCGAATGTCTATGTCTGGACAATCTGCTAAAGACATTATCAACTCAATGCCTGAAAAAGAACTAGCAGACCTAATTTATCAATACGGAGAAGAAAAAAAATCTCGTCAGATTGCGCATAAAATCGCTCTTTATCGTGAAAATAAAGAAATTAAAACCACAACTGAATTAGCAGAAATTATTTATAGCGTTATGCCTAAGAAATTTGGTCAAATAAACCCTGCTACTCGTACATTTCAAGCCATTCGTATTGCTGTTAACGATGAGCTTCAACAACTTAAAGATGGTTTGGAGGCTGCTGTTTCAATTACGGCTTCGGAGGGTAGAATCGTTGTTGTTGATTTTCATTCGCTTGAAGACAGAATTATCAAAACCTTTTTCCAAGAAAATACTCCGAAAAAAGTTCATATCTCACGCTATAAGCTAGAAGAGGAGCAAATTTGCTCTGATTTGCCTTTAGCGTTTGCCTCTAAGGCTATTATTCCCACAGAAGAAGAATGTAAGACAAACCCTCGTTCAGCTTCAGCAAAACTGCGCTATGCTATCAAAAGAAAGGAACTAAAATAATGAGCAATGTTAAAACCGCTATATCTATTTTATGGTTTTTATTTACAATAGTTATCGGTTCATATTATTTCGTTTTGACTAATGATGTGCAGAATTTAGAAAGAGAGCTAGCTCAAATCAATAATGACATCAAAAATGACATTCGCGATATTCATATTTTGGAAGCTGATTGGAGTGAACTTAATAACCCTGAAAGATTACAAAAGTTGGCTGGAAAATATATTTCCTTAGATTTTATAAAACCTGAACAAATTATTAACTATTCTGCTTTACCTTTAGAGGGTGAGTTATACGAGAATCCGACTATGTTTGCTAAAAACAACAAAGTTTTGCGTAAACTTGCAAATTCAGAACGGTAATTTTTAATAGGTTTATGGTGTTTAAGGTTAATTTATCACGAAGAAAAAATACTTTTATTTATGAACCAGGGCAAGAGATACATTTTTCCGCGGGCAGTTTTGGTTGGGAGACTGACGATGAAGCAGTTAATGTGTGTCATGCTCGTATTTTTTATATTATCGGTCTATTTTTACTGATTTATTTTATTATTATTGTTCGTGTGTTTAATGTTTGCTTAGTAGACGGTATTCAGCTTAATCGTAAAGAAGTTGTTATTTACCGTCCGCGAAGTAATGCTATTTCGCCTGTTCATCGTGCAAATATTACAGATAGAAATGGGGTTGTTGTTGCCACAAATTTGCCAACCGTTAATTTATTTGCCCTGCCTCATGAAGTTAGCAACCCTAAGATTGTTGCAAAAAAACTTTCTGAGATTTTTCCAGATACTAGTTACGAAGAATTTTTTACGAAGCTTACAAAAAAAGCAAAATATGTTGCTCTAAAGCGCAATCTTTCCCCTAATCAACAAGCAAAAGTTAATGCGTTAGGCTTTCCTGAATTGGGTTTTGAGAATAGTGAAGTTCGTATTTACCCTCAAAAAGAGTTGCTTTCTCATATTTTGGGAAATACTGATATTGATTCTAATGGTGTTTCTGGTCTAGAGAAGGCTCTAAACTCTCGCCTCAGTTCATCTACTCGTGATTTATATTTAACGATTGATTTAGGGGTTCAATACATTGTGCGCGATGAACTTATTAAAGCAATGGAAAAATTCAAAACAGAGCGTGCTACTGCTATTGTTATGGATATTAATACCTCAGAAATTATCGCTCTTTCTTCTGTGCCTGATTATGATTTAAATAAAAGAGAATTTAAAAACCCTGATGTTAAGTTTAACTTTGCCACTTTCGGACTTTATGAACCTGGGTCTGTATTTAAAGTATTTAACACTGCTTTAGGACTTGATAGTGGGAAAATTAAAATTACAGAAAAATTTGATGCGACCAAACCTCTAAAATTTGGACGGTTTACAGTTTCAGACTATCGCGTTCCGCCAAAGTGGTTAAGTGTTGGGGAAACATTGATACACTCCTCAAACATCGCTTCAGCACTGATGGCCTTAAAAGTTGGTAGCACCTTACAAATTCAATTTTTGAAAAATTTGGGGTTCTTTAACAAAATTGAGAATTTGGAAATTTATGAAAGGCAAATGCCTAAATATCGCTCTGGTCAGCAATGGCCAGATTATACTGTTGCAACCACCGCGTATGGATATGGAATTTCTGTTACACCAATACACATTATTACTGCATTTTCAGCGGTTTTAAATGGTGGAATTTACACACCGCCAACACTCATAAACGAATCTTCAAACCGTAAAAGTCGACGGATTATTTCAACTCAAACTTCTATGGATATGCGCAAACTCTTACGCGATGTTGTAATTTTTGGTTCTGGTAAAAATGCAAATATTGAAGGATATGAAGTGGCTGGAAAAACAGGAACAGCAAATAAAATGGTAAACGGAAAATATGTTAAAGGTAAAAACATGACTTCTTTTGTTTCCGCCTTTCCTATTTCAGACCCCAAATATGCGGTTATGGTTATACTTGATTCGCCAAAAGGGATTCCTGAAACACATAATTTAGTTACATCTGGGTGGAATGCTTGCCCTGTGGGTGGTCAAATTATTTCAAGAATTGCACCTCAACTTAATATCGCTCCTAATTTTGATCTCAAAACACAGAGAGAAAAAGTCTTAAAAAGTTATGGAATTAAGAACTAAAGTTTTAAAAAAAAATTTTCCTACTATTTAGTTTATACACAAATAGTATAGTTTGTTATTGAAATATTTACTTTTGTTACTTAATTTAGTGATGTCTGGTTGTTTAATGAGATAACTCAATATTCAACTTCGTTTTTTAACCATATGGAGAAAATAAATGAAAAAACTTTTAAGCTTG
>CAZRHI010000135.1:0-3793 GCA_964599945.1 uncultured Acetobacter sp.
AAGGCTGTTGATTGTTGTATTGAATGATTTTGAAACGCTTTTTTATATGATAAAACCCCTCATCTAATGATGAGGGGTTTTGCTTTAGGATTCCGCTGGCGCACTACTTCTTGTTACGGTAGCGGATTGTGTTTTTGTAAGAGTTCGGGGTAATCTTGGCGTCATTGTGTTTTGGATCACCGAAGAACACGAACTCATGTCTCTTGCCATTCTTTTCCTGACCCTGCAACCAGACTGTGCCGTCGGCGTCGGTGATGACGCGGAACTTGCTGGCGGAGTTCTTCCAGAGACCGAACTCGGCTGGAATGGTGTAGGTGTAGGTGTCGCCGTTGGCATAGGTGTAGACTATTTCAACGGGGGCTGCGTAGGGCTTCTTCTGGTCATAGTTGACGGCAACAGAAGTGGCCGGCGATGCAGTCGGGGCGTTGTAGTAGCTTATCTTCTTGGCGCCCTTGAGGTCGATGGTCTGGCTTTCGTGTTTCGGCTGATAGACTTCTTCTTTCACCGGTTCTTGAACGGGAGCTTTTTCTTCGACTTTCTTGTTACCACACGAGGTCAGAGACGCGATTGCTACGATGCAAGCAATCATTCCAAAAAACTTTTTCATAGCTTTTGAGATTTTAGTTAAACAATAAACATAAAAGGATTTTTCTGATAAAGTTTGTAGCATGTAAAAAATATTTTGTCAACTATTTTTTATAAAAAAAAACTCTCCTTATTCTAGAGAGTTCTTTTTATAGACAATTATTAGCTTTTTGATTAAATCGAATTAACCAACACAGCGACGTTTGTGATAAACAATTTAACGGCCATAGCAAGCAATACCATTCCGAAAAACTTTTTCAAAACGTATATGGTTGCATTGCTCAAGTGCTTTTTTAAGAAACGAGATAAGCGGATTACCCCATATATACAAACGCTTACCAAAATAACTGCAAACAACACGTTAATATCTGAATATTGCGAACGGATAGACAACAATGTGGTTAACGCCCCTGCCCCAACAAAAAGTGGGAAAACCACAGGCACAAATGTTGCATCACAAGAAATATCTGCCCCTTCTCTAAACAAACTTACATCTAAAATCATCTCAAGACTGAACAAAAACAAGATGAGCGAACCTGCAATCGCAAACGAAGATATGTCTAAGCCGAATAGCTTTAAGAAAGCTTCTCCCGCATAGAAAAACGATACCATTAAAATCAGCGAATATAATGATGCTCGAGTCGCTCCAATTTTGACACCCTTATTTTGCATATTCAAAATAATTGGTAAGTTTCCAGGAACATCGGTAATCGCGAACAAAACAACAAACGCACTCAAAAACTCACGCAAATTAAAATCTGCTAATAAATTCATTTTTTCCTCTTTTTTTAATTAAATTTCATCCCAGCCTTCAACTGCTGTACTTTGATTATATGACGACACATTAGCCTCAAAGAAATTGCCTTTCACATTTCCTTCCCCATTTGTATCAGCAACTTTTTCAAGTTGTTTATATGGGTTTTGATCATATCCTTTATAACGTGGCTCTAGACCAATGTCTTTTAAGCGTTTGTTGGCAATAAACTTCGTATATTCCTCAATCGTCTTTTCGGTGATACCGATAATATTATGCCCGATGATATGATTGCTCCATGCAATTTCTTGTTCCACAGCTTTGTCAAACATTGCATATATCTCATCAATATTAAAAAATCCAGTATTTTCTTTCATTATATCCCGAATCATATTTGCAAAGATAACACAATGGGTTAGCTCATCTCGATTGATATATTTTATTTCGTCTGCCGTGCCTATCATCAGGCTTCTCGCTGCGAGGTTATAAAAGAAGTTAAACCCGTTATAGAAATATACACCTTCGAGCAAGTAATTGGCAATCAATACACGAGCAAAATTCACATCACTTTTATTATCAATAAAGTTTTGATAAATCTCGGCAATGTATTTGTTACGCTCAAGCAAAACTTTATCCTCACGCCATTTTTCATATATCTCCGCACGTTTAGCGGCTGGAATTATGCTCTCAATAATATAGGCATAGCTTTGCGAGTGTACTGCTTCTTGATAGGTTTGTATGGCTAAAATCAAATTAACCTCAGGCGCGGTGATGTATTCGCTGATGTTTGGCAGATTGTTGGTTTGGATACTATCCAAAAACACCAAGAAAGACAAAATGCCGTCGTAGGCGGTTTTCTCGGAAGCTGTCAGCTCCTCATAAGCACGCTTATCATCAAACAACGATACTTTCTCTGGAATCCAGAAGTTTTCCATCATCAAACGGTAGACCTTGTTTGCCCATTGATATTTCACGTTGTTTAAGTTAAATAAGTTTGTTACATTCCCCCCTATCATGCGGCGGTTAATGATTTCATCGTTTCCATTTACATTAAAAAGTCTTTTTCTTTGCATTTTTTTACTCCTTATCCTGCACAACTAACACATTCGCTCTTCTCTAGACTTGAGCCGTCTTTTTGTATGGTTCTTGTATAATAAAGGGTTTTGATGTCTTTTTTCCATGCGCTCATGATTGTATTATAAATATCTACCGCACGTATATTACGATTTAAGTTATACATCAGCTCAATGGAGATACCTGTGTCTATCCACTTATTTATGCGCGACATAACATCTACAACGACCTCCTGGTTGATGTTACGATTTTCTTGATAAAACCAAAACTTCTCACGGATATATGGTGGACAGTTCGGGATTGAACCTTTGCCGTGTGTTTCAACAAAAAACTTGCTGTACACAGGCAATACCGATGCCGAGCAACCTTGTATCAGTGATGAGCTGGTGTTGGGCGCGATGGCTGTAATCTGGCTATTGCGGATACCATATTGCGCAAGGGCTTCAAATATTTCATTCCATTCGGAGGCTTTGGCATTTTGTTCAAACCAAGTTTTATCGTGTCCGAGGATTATTCCCTTGCTCCAGTCAGAGCCATTGTATGCGCCAAATGTTCCTTTAAGTTTGGCTAAATCTATTGATGCACGAATACAGTAAAGCGCGATTTTTTCAAACAACTCATCAACATAGCCTGCGGACATAATATATGGAATATTGTTTTTAGCAAGCATATCCGCCAAGCCCATTGCGCCAACGCCTATGGTACGGTAACGCTGATTATGTTGCCCGCCTTCTAACACTGGAACACGCGTAAAGTCTATTGCATTATCCAGAAGACGCACGGAAGTTTCGCAGACGCTTTTAAGCTCTTCATCGCCTTCAATATTGGCAAGGTTGATAGACACTAAATTACAAACGTGTACCAAGCCCTCTTCAGCGGTACGGACGACTTTGCCATTTTCCAAAGTGTCAGCGTTAATGTGGCTCGGACGAACGTTACTATGCGATTCAGTACAAAGATTCGTGCCAACAATGACGCCGTCGTGTTTATTCGGATTATATTTATTGAGTGTGTCCTTAAAGGCAATATACGGCATACCTGTTTCGATTTGCGAACGCATTACCTTTTTCAACAACTCTTTGGCAGGGTAAAATTTGTATAGTTCTAGCTTACCAAACGAAGCTTCCAGATATAATTGATTGTATGCTTTTTCAAATTCTTTTCCCCAGAGGGTTGCTAGCTCTATGCCATATTTTGTGCGTACCTCGTGTGGGTCTACCATTAGCCATTCCTCATTATGCTCGACTTTTTGCATAAATAAATCTGGCACAACTACTTGTGGAAAGAGGTCATATGCCTTCATCCGTTGGTCGCCGTTTTCGGTGCGGAGTTCTAAGAAATCTTCAATATCTAAGTGCCACATATCCAAAGATACGGTTA
>CAZRHI010000136.1:0-3123 GCA_964599945.1 uncultured Acetobacter sp.
TCCGCACTCTTCGCAATGACACAAAAAGCAACTCCTCTCCTCCACCATTGCCAACGCCCCCAATTTAAAACCGAAAATCATTCCGAACGGAATGATTTTACCACGGGTGGGATTAAGTGCCATGCTTGAGGTGAATTTGGAACCGTAGTGTACAAACCGTTGCAGGTGGTGCTACCACCATGAGGTTTCAAATTCGCCTCAATGATGGTGCTTTAGCACGCCCTTATCTTGCGGATTTTCTCAATCAACCTATTCGTCGACCCATCATGCTTTGCGCTGATGCCATTCTCAAGTTCTGGCAAAATTTTCAAAGCCAACTGCTTACCAAGCTCAACACCCCATTGGTCAAAAGAATCAATCTCCCAAATCACACCTTGCGCATAAACCTTGTGTTCATACATCGCAATCAACTGCCCCAAAGCGTATGGTGTCAATTTATCCACTACAAACATATTAGACGGACGGTTTCCGTCAAAGCTCTTGTTTAGTTTAAGCTTCTCAATCGTCGCCTCATCTTTACCCGCATTACGAAGCTCAACCGCCGCTTCTTCAACAGTCTTCCCGCGCATCAAAGCCTCCGCCTGAGCTAACACATTCGCCAGCAAAATCTCATGGTGTTTACCAATCTCATTATGCGAAACCGCAGGAATAATAAAGTCCACAGGAACAGGCTCTGTCCCTTGGTGTAAAAGTTGGAAAAACGAGTGTTGAACATCTGTTCCAGCCCCACCAAACAAAGCAGGCCCCGTCGCATAATCAGTAATCTTTGTATTATCCAAGCGAACAGATTTACCATTACTCTCCATATCAAGCTGTTGCAAATACGCAGGTAAAGATTTCAAATATTGGTCATATGGCACAACCGCATAGCGATGAATATTGTAATAATCATTATACCAAATCCCAATCAACGCCATAATCACAGGAATATTCTTATCCAATGGCGCACTACGGAAATGTTTATCCATAGCCTCCGCCCCTTTTAAGAGTTGTTCAAAGTTGTCATACCCAACCGCCAACGCAATCGAAAGCCCAATCGCAGACCAAAGCGAATAACGTCCGCCAACAAAGTCCCAAAACTCAAACATATTGTTAATATCAATACCAAACTCTGCCACAGCCTTAGCATTTGTGGAAAGGGCAACAAAGTGATTACGAACCGCATCTTCGCCCAATGCTTTCACCAGCCATTCCCGACAAGTTTTCGCATTAGTCAACGTTTCAATCGTCGTAAAGGTTTTAGAAGCCACAATAAAAAGCGTCTCCTCAGGGTCAACCTGTCCCAAAACTTCCGCACAAGCCGTCCCGTCAATATTAGAAATAAAATAACATTGTATATCTTTCGCCCAATATTTTTTAAGAGCTTGGGTTACCATATACGGCCCCAAATCAGAGCCACCAATACCAATGTTCACAATGTTTTTAAGCTTTTTCCCTGTCGCCCCACGAAAACTCCCATTGCGAACCGCATCAGAAAATTCTTTCATCTTAGAGAGAACACGACGAATTTCAGGCATAACGTCAACTCCGTCCACCGTAACAGGCGAACCCGAAAAATTCCTCAACGCCGTATGCAACACCGCGCGATTCTCCGTAACGTTTATTTTCTTACCCGAAAACATATCCTCAATGCGAGCTTTTAAGTTATGCTCATCCGCCAATTCAAACAAAGCCTCTAACACTTTGTCATCAAACCGATTTTTCGAATAATCAAATGTCAATCCGTCAAACTCAATCGTATATTTATCCGCTCTCTTCTCGTCTTCTTGAAACAACTCGTTCATTGTTGTCTGAGAAAACCGTTTATATTCATTCATAAGCTTAGCCACAGCATTAGAAACCATTTCAATAACTCCTAAAAAAACTACAAAAATATAGAAAAAAGCTACACAACAGCCCTTTTTATGTCAAGCATTTCCCCCACTTTTCCACCCATTTTTAACCAATAATTAACCCCAATACGATAAAATCTAAGAGAAATTATTGAAAGGATAAACTAATGGCAAAAGCACTTAAAGAAAAACAAACAATCACCAAACGCGCGGTAAACAAGGTCAAAAAAGCTCCTCAAAAGCTCATCGAACACACCGTAGATACCGCACTAAAAACAGTTGAAAAAGCTGCCGAAAAACAAGCCAAACGCCAAGAAAAAGCCATTAGCAAAAAACGTAAAGAAAGCACTGACGCCCCTAAACAAACAATCACCAAACGCGCGGTAAACAAGGTCAAAAAAGCTCCTCAAAAGCTCATCGAACATACCGTAGATACTGCACTAAAAACAGTTGAAAAAGCCGCCGAAAAACAAGCCAAACGCCAAGAAAAAGCCATTAGTAAAAAAATCGAAAAAACCACTCAAAAAGCAATATCGAAAAACACCCCGAGCAAACAAACCACAGCTAAGCGCACCGCCCAAAAAGTAAAAACGCAAATCAAAGAAATTTTATCCCCTGAAAACGCTGAAACTTTTTATTATAGTCAACAAGCCCTCATCGCATTAACACTATTATATGCCATTATCGCCATTTTGGTTTATATCTTGGCAAATGGTTTAGAGCGTTGCGGTTGCTTATCATTCTACCCAACATTATTCATCAGCTTATGTATCACCGTGTTTTTAACACTATGCGCCTTAGGCTCTGCGGTGTTTGTGATGATATACCCCCCAAAAGTTGCCGTTGTTACCAATAAGAGCATCAAAATAGACCACAATGTTCCTTTATTATGGGAAGATGTCGAACTAGCCGAAGAAAAATATTCCTGCCAATTAACACGCCGTCCGCTTATAGCCCTACACTTAAAACAAGGTGTAACCTATCCGCTAACATTCATGCAAAAGCTCTGCAAACACAATGTGTTCACCCCATTTTCAATTCCGCTATATGCGCTAGACGAACAAACAGCTAACCGCCTGCGTGAATTAGTAAAGCACTACGCGCCTTATAAAAATAGTTGTAAAAAATAACTCTCAAGCAACCCAATTCTCCAAAAAAACCACAAAGCACTCCCAAACGGAGTGCTTTATCGCACCTCCCATTTAAAACCGAAAATCATTCCCAAAGGAATGATTTTGCATCGGGTGGGATAAATTATGGTGCTATCGTTAAATCAAGAAGCGTGGGTGAA
>CAZRHI010000136.1:3133-3694 GCA_964599945.1 uncultured Acetobacter sp.
CAGCATCATGTTTTATTTTTTCTTAGGAATGATTTTTATTTTCAAAAACACCCTCCAAAGTATGGGCAAACCCCTCTACCCCGTCATCTCTGGCTTTTTTGAATTAGGCGTCCGCTCCTATGCTGCCATATACCTCTCCGCCAAAATCGGCTATCACGGCATATTCTACGCCTCACCGCTCGCTTGGGTTGCTGGCGCAACAGTTGTGTTCATCGGCTATTATATAAACATATACCGCCGTTCCGAAGAAGAAATAAAAGCCGAATACCATGCTCTGTATCAACGGTTGGAAAAGTAGTGTTTTTGCGTTGACTATCCCCCCCTTTGTTGTATAGTAATAAAAATAAAAGGGATAGCTAAAATAGTACATGAGGAAGGAAATTCGCCTCAATAACCATGCTTTAGCCCACCCCCCACTTTAAAACCGAAAAGCACTTCGCTTGAAGTGCTTTTGCATAGGGTGCGAGAAAGTGCGGTGCTATCGTTAAATCAAGAAGCGTGGTGTACAAATTAGTACATGAGCTTCTTGATTTGGCGATTTGACCGTGCTTTATCGCGCCC
>CAZRHI010000137.1:0-3633 GCA_964599945.1 uncultured Acetobacter sp.
GGCTAAAAGAATCATTTTAGAGTATATGATTGATGAACTCTCCGACCACCATTTTGGTGGTTTTATTTTTTTAACTAAGATAAAGGAAGTTCATATGAGAAATAAACTTTTAATTACAACAGCATTGGTGGCAGTGAGTTTTACGGCTTCAGCTATGGCGGATAGTGAGATAACACTTACAGCGAAAACATCGTATGGGGCTGCTGCTGTGTGGACGGGGTTAGATGGACAAGAGTTAGTTGGCCTTGAGAAAACAGATGATATTCAATATAACTTAAATTCTGATAAAAGCGTTACAGCGAAAATCAATAATAAAGAAACCGTTTTTGGCGCTTTTTCAAACTATTTTGGGAGAAATAACCGAGCAGATGGTGATGGAGATCACGTTGCTTTATCTGGATTAACATTGAAAGATAGTGCGTTTAATGGCAATAGTGGAACTGTTGGTGGAGCTATGTCTTTGTGGACAGATGGGCGTGAGGTTGGCACAAGTGTTATTGATACACTTTATCCGAATGATAAAGTTCCTGAACCAGTTAAAAATTATGTTAAAGATACAAAATTTATAAATAATACCGCTCAAAAGGGAGGCGCTGTTGCAACTCTTAGTGCCATGGCACTTGACACGCCAGCAATCAATGAATTTTCAAATGTAACATTTTCGGGCAATACAGCAACGGGAACCAAAAAAGATAAGCATAATGGGGCAGGAGCTCTTTATATAGAAAACAGCACAACTTATATTAAAGACTCAACATTTAATGGAAATACGGCTAAAACAAATGGTGGCGCTATCTTTAATGCTGGAACATTAACTATTGATGGCGCAAGCTTTGATGGAAATAGTGCTAATCAAGGTGGAGCTATTTTGACACGTTCGTTGGATAAAGATAAAGGGTTAGCCAAAACAGTAATCAAATCTTCGATGTTTACTAATAATTCTGCTTCTTCTATAGGTGGTGCAGTGTATGGGTATTTTAATTCGGATACAGATATTTCTAATTCGATATTTGAAGGTAATACTGCAAAATGGGGTGGTGCGCTCTGGGGCGATCAATATATGAAAAATCTAACAGTTTCTGATACGACGTTTTTAAATAATAGCGCTCTGGGAGCTGGTGCTGTTGGTATTTTTAATGAGGCAACGTTGCAAAATGTAGTCTTTAGTAATAATCATGCGACTGATGCAGAAGATGATGGCGCGGGGGCTTTGTTCTTAGGAGCTATTTCAAAAACAGTTATTAACACTGCTGATTTTTCAGAAAATACATCGGCGGTAGATGGTGGCGCTATAGCAATGCGTAATGCTTCTCAGGCAAATAATTCTGCTGCTAAGTTGGATATTTTTAATGCTTCATTTGAAAAGAATTCTGCTGTAAATAACGGTGGCGCTATTTATTCGACATTTTTGGATAGTAAAACGACAGAGAGTGCTGTTCATATTGAAAACTCAAAGTTTGCTTCTAATGAGGCTAAAAATGGTGGTGCTATTTATGTTACTGGAGATAAAGACAGAGTTGGAAATAATGCTGCTATGCAGATTAAAGATTTGACCTTTACTGATAATAATGCAACGACAGATGGAGGTGCTATCTATAATGGTTCAAAACTTAGCATGTCTGGCACAAACGTATTTTCTGGTAATAAAGCGAATGGCAAGTTAAACGATATTCACAATCTTGGTCATATTACAGTATCTGGTGATTTAGAGCTTGATGGTGGTATCTCGGGAAATGGCACGACAACATTTGAAAAAGGTTCAAATTTGACGGTTAATACTGGCACAACGACAATTTCGAACAATATCTTTAACCAAGGGGCAACTCTTAACCTTAAGTTTGATACTGGATATATAGGGTTGTATCAGCTTGTTACGGATACTGGTTCGTTGGATAAGGAATTTGATATTGCGGAGAATAATGTTTATGACGTTGTTTCGTTAAAGAACGGTACTTATGACATTAGCATGAAGAGTGTAGATGCGATTGCTGAAGCCGTAGGGGCAGATGCTAACCAAGCTTCGGTTATTGAAACGGTAATTTCTAGTGATACTAATAATTCAACACTTAACGAGATTGCTGAAAATATCAACTCTATGCTTCAATCTTCTGATGAGCTAGAGGTTCAAGCCGCATTAGACGCAGCAACAGCCCTTGCGCCAGATGTCGCACCAATGGTTCAACAAACACAAGCTGATATCTCTAACCAAGTGTTTGGGGCGGTTGGAACACGTTTGACAGGTGGTCCAGTTGCTTCAACAACTCAAGGTATATCTTCTGGTGATAATCCGTTTGAGCGTGTGGTCGCATGGGTTCAAGGTTTGTTTAACAAATCTGAGTTAGATGATTCTAAAGATGCAAAAGGTTTTGACGCTAAAACATACGGTACGGCGTTTGGTTTTGAGAAATATCTAGATAATTCTGTAAAAGTTGGTTTTGGTTATGCGTATAGCAAAACTGATATTGATGGATTTTTGCGTGATACAGATGTTAAAACACATACGGCGATTTTGTATGGTGAATATAAGCCATCAAGCTGGTATGTTAATGGAATTGCCACTTATGGTTGGTCTGACTATGTGGAAAATAAAGACGTTACGGGTATTGGTGTAAAAGCTGACTATGATGTTGAAACATTTGGATTGCAGGCGATGACTGGTTATGAGCTAGATGTTAGTGGCTTTACTCTTACGCCAGAAGTTGGACTTCGTTATGTTTTTGTTAGCCAAAAAGGGTATAAAAACTCTCTTGGTAGCCACATTTCAGGAGATGATAGCGATATCTTGACTGGTATTGTGGGGGCAAAAGTTAGCAAAACCTATGAGCTTTCTAATGGCGCAAATATTATACCAGAGGCAAGAGTTGCTGTAACTTATGATATGTCGCATGATAAAGTTGGTTCGATTGTAACACTTGCTGATGGTTCAAGCTATGCCGTTCAAGGTAAAGCATATGACCGTTCCGCCTTAGAACTTGGCTTTGGTGTAACTGCAGATGTTACGGACCAGATTGACCTTTCTGTTGGTTATGAACTAAAACTTCGTGATGACTATCAAGATAATACTTGGCTTATTAACGCAAAGTATAACTTCTAGATTGTTTGTAGGTTGACTTTTGAGTTAAATACCCTGTGGCTTTTTGGTTGCAGGGTATTTTCTTTTTTTGTTTTGGGAGTATGATTGAGGATATGAAAAAATGTGTGTTTATTTTGTTTAGTTTGTTTTTGAGTGGTTGTATATCAATCACCGCACCGAATGAGTTTGTTTATAAAGAAATGATTGCAGGAGAATTTATTCTTGCGACATGGCAAAAAATTACGAATCCTAAAGGTGTTTATAAGGTTTATATTGAGGGAGATGGCTATGCTTTTAATGCGCGAGGGCAGGCTACGCGCGACCCGACTCCACGAGGAACATTTGTTCGAGAATTGGCGTTTGGAGATGAGGGAGAAAATGTGATATATTTGGCGCGTCCGTGTCAATATGTTAAAAGTTCAATTTGCGCTAAAAGACATTGGACAACAGCACGCTTTGCGCCTGAAATTATCAATGCGGAATATGAAGCGGTTAAACAAATTGCGAAAGAGAATCCTGTTGTTTTGGTGGGGTTTTCTGGTGGGGCGCAGGTGGCAGGG
>CAZRHI010000138.1:0-3614 GCA_964599945.1 uncultured Acetobacter sp.
AGACTACTCCCAACAAATACATAATCGCCGAAATAGCGGAGGAACGTTGCTTGTTTTGCACTAAATAAAGTGCTTTAAGGCTCAAAATGGGTAACACACACGGCATAAGGTTTAAGATAAGCCCTGCAATAAATGCTGTCAGCAAATAATAAAATAAACCGTCATTTTCCACATTTTGTGGTGTATTAGAAAGAGCGTTTTCTAATGGCTCAACAGAATAGGCACGTTTAGCGCAAAGTAACACACCTTCATAATCTGGTGGCAATTCGTCGTCTTTAAAGTCAATATAAAGTTTACTTTGCTCGTCAACAACACTTGTTTCAGGTAAATCAGAAATTTCATTTCTTTTAGGATATATACTCACAAATTCTGGTTCAGAACAGTCTTTAAGAATGTGATTTCCAATATCAAGTTCTAGATAATTATTATTAAAAGTGCCATTCACAGCCAAAGGCAAAGGAAAAGTATTTTCAGCCTCTAATAAAGACTGAACAAATGTTAAGTTCTCTTCAGAGGCGTTACCAACCGCTAAAGTAAAGTCCATATTAAGCGTTTCAGGAAAACAAGATTCGCTACAAGCGGTATAAGACAAAACAAGACTAAAGGGAAGTTCAGAAACATTTTCCAAATTTTTCAAATCAAATGTTGTCTTAAAATATAATTTTTCAGTATAAACATAAGAGGTGATAATCTCTTCAAAAATAGACTTTCGAGGCGCGGTGTGAATGCTAGATTTTTCTATATAATAAGGTGATTCAAAAAAAGATAAAGTGGTCGGATCGCCCGTATCCCCAGGGTTATCCCAATATAAATGCCAGCCCTTCGGAATATTAACCTCAGTAAGAATAGTTATCTTATTTTTATCTTTTGAAAGTGTCATATATTCTGGCATAACAGAAACCCCAACAAAATCTGTTTGTTGGGAAAAACTAAGGGCGTAAGTATCAAAAACAAATACAATCCACCCTAAAAATGCCAGAAAGAAACTCTTAAACATACTCACCTTTCTTAGAATGATAACATAGAGTATAAGAATATAAAATTAAAATAATGTTTAAATTCAGACATTAAAACCCACCCATTTTCGAAAAAGGTTAATTTTTATCAATCATAATCTCTATTGGAGAAATTCCCAACTGTAATGCGGTGCTAACCCCGTAGGTGTTACGAAATTTAAGCTGAAGTTTACCATCAATAATCAAATCTTTTGAAAGGTTAAACGAAATTTCAAAAGGTGTTTTTTCGACTTTGTTTGGTGCAAATGTAAATACCTCTTTCCCATTTGCAATAAAATAGATTTTATGTTTAGGGGTAGAAAGCGCATTAAAACGTATGTTAACTTTAAGAAAATCTGGAAGATTTTGAGGTAACTGTAAATTTACCCTATCAACATAATAAGTTTCCAAAAAATTATCATATGCATCAGTAAATTTTGGTAAATCAGAATTTATAATTGTTGTTCCAATCTCATAAGGCGTATAATAATCAATCCGTTTTGTAAGAGGGGTATGAAATTGAGCGTAAAGAGCAGAGTTAGATAAAAGTTGTACCTTAAATTTAGAAAGACCAATTTTTTCGACTAAAGTAGGTTCTTCAGAAAAAAGAGATCGCCCTAATCCGAAAGAACGAGAAGATAATCCAATTCCCAAACTTTCTAAAATACTAGGAGCCATATCAAAAGTTGAAAAGTGTTTTGAAGGACTTATTTTTAAATCTTTAGGTAAATTCAAAAATGCGGTATATATTCCACGTTGGGGCATCCCATTGCTTTGAATCCATGTTGGTAATAAATGGTCTCCCATAAGAACAACAGTTGTGTTTTCAAAATAAGGAGACTGCTTTAACCATTCCACAAAATTATAAACTGTTTTATCTGTACACATAAACGCATCGCGGATATCCTTAAATGTTGCCAAACATTGTGGGTTAAAATATTCCATCGGAGCATGCGTATCAAGGGTAAATAATGTCAGCATAAAGGGTTTGTTTGGGTCAAATTCAGAGATTTTTTTCTTGGCAAAAGAAAAAAGAGCCTCATCGTTAACGCCACCAAATCCACCAAGTAAAGATGCATGAGCATCTTTAGGGTAATTTTCTAAAATTTCAGCTTGTCCAATTGCTTCTTGGTATCCGTGAGTATAAGCAAAGAGATCTACATCAGAAAAATGAATGTCGGATGCTTTGATAATCGTCGTTTGATAGTCATTAGCTTTTAATATCTCAGGAAAACACACAGCTTGTGGCAAAAAATATTTTGTATCATAAATATCTCGGTTTTCATTATATCGCAAAGGAATACCACATTCAGAGGAAATAAGCGAAGCAATAGAAAAACCAGTCCCAGGGAGTTGATGATGAAAAGAAGAATACTCACTTTCTTTGTGTAACTCGGTTAAATGCGGAATAAGGTTTGCTGAGTAGTGTTTTGCTTGAGAAAAATTATGTTCAAAACTTTCGAGATAAATTAAAACCAAATTTCTTTTCTTTTGTGGAAAGGTATAAGTAATTTCTTGTGGGAAATGATATTCGTCTTCATATAGGCTAGAAAAAGAGTTTTTATAAAAATAATACATAAAAAAGCCCGAAAGATAAAGAATAGCCAAAGAGAAAACTAGCGATGCACAAAAACGCTTAAATGTATTGAAATATATATAGCAAAGGGGGTAAACAATAACAAAAAAGAGCAATCCCCAAATATAATCCATAAAGGTAGTATTGGTCTGAATAATATTAAAAGATAAACTCTCTAAAGTAATTACTATCTGTTCATAGTCAACATTTGTCCAAATCTGTTGAGTATAAAGTAAAATAGAAAGGGTGAAACAAGAAATCCCTAAAAGTAGTAAAACTATAAAATCAATAATTTTTCTGTAAAAAGACATCGCTAAATTAGTCCTTTAATTGTACTAATGATTGAAGCAAACATTTCATAACTCAAAACCCCAGTGTTGATATTGTAACGAGAGGTATGGTAACTATCAATAAGTTTTAATGATTTGTTTGGAAGGTTATAAATAGCTCCATGAGAAAATTTTGCAAATGATTGTTTTAAGCCTAAAGCCTGCAAAACGTTTTTGTGTGAAATCGTGCCAAGAGCGAGTATGATTTTAAGGTTAGGCATGGCCAAAATTTCTTCTTTAAGAAAATCTCTACAATTTTTTTCTTCTGCGGTTGTTGGTTTGTTTTCAGGGGGGACACAGCGAACTGCGTTAGTAATTCGAACATTTAAAAGCTCAAATCCATCATCTTTGCGTTTTTGATAATTTCCTTTGGCAAATCCTGCTTCTTTTAAAGCAGGATATAAAATATCGCCAGCATAATCGTTTGTAAATGGTCGCCCAGTTTGGTTTGCTCCATGAAGTCCAGGAGCCAACCCCACAACAAGAATTTCAGCGTTTATATCTCCAAAAGACAAAACAGGTGCATTATGATAATGCGGATATTTTAATTGATTATCTTTTCTAAAAGCACATAACCTCTCGCATAAAGAGCAATGAGCAACAGGTGGAGTAAATATCATCGTTAAAATCCTTATCAATCATTAAATTATAGATGATTTTAGTAATTTTATGTAAATAAAACGTAAAAAAATGAAATAGCCTATTTAAAAGATA
>CAZRHI010000139.1:0-3489 GCA_964599945.1 uncultured Acetobacter sp.
TTTTGAAAAGAGGGGCAAATGTCATCATATTAGAAGATTTATGCCAAGGTCTTAATCGTCAAATCGGCGATATTTTGCAAGACGATGTTTACAGACCTTTTATTGAAAATGGGAAACTAAAAAGTATAACATCGCCACAGTTTTTTCGCAAAAGCTTAATTGAGAAAAAAATTGCACATAATTTAGTTAATAGAACTTTGGGAGAATAGACATGAGAGAGAATAACACAAGACCGAATATATTAGAAACTGGCACACCTTTATTTTGCGATTTGTATCACTTAACTATGGCGCAGGCGTGGTTTATGGACGGGAAAGCCGAGGAAACCAAAACATCAGAGGCATTTTTCCGCAAGTGTCCGTTTGGTGGAAGTTACCTTTTAGCGGCAGGACTTGCCGAATTTGCCGATTGGCTTAAAAATTGGCGATTTGAGATGGAAGAGCTTGCCTATCTTTCCTCTCTTCAAACTGCAAACGGGAAACCCCTATTTAATAAGGACTTCCTCAACTTTATTAAAGGGCAGAAGTTGCAAGTGAGTATTCGCACAGTACCCAGTGGAAATATTGTATTCCCAAACGAACCAGTTTATTCTGTAACAGGGCCTTGTTGGCAAGTAGAGATTATTGAAGCGGCGCTCCTTAATATCTTTAACTCGCAAAGTTTGATTGCAACCAAAGCCTCTCGTATGGCGTACGCAGCAAGTTTGGACGGCAAAAAACGTCCGCTTTTGGAATTTGGTTTACGGCGCGCAAGCGAACTTGGCGCTTTTACACCCACACGCGCTGCCTTCATCGGTGGTGTTGCTGGAACTTCTAATGTTGCAGCGGCAAAATATTATGATATTCCAGTAAAAGGCACAATGGCACACTCATTCATTATGAGCTATGAGAGCGAGCTTGACGCGTTTAAGGCTTATATGAGAGCTTCTGAGGGAAACACCATTTTGCTTGTTGATACATACAACACAAGAGAGGGCGTTAAAAACGCCATCCGCGCTTCACAGGAAACAGGGATTGAACTAATGGGGGTGCGCATTGACTCTGGCGATTTGGCTTATTGGGGAAAAGAAGCCAGACGTCTTTTAGACGAGGCGGGTATGCCACACACTCAACTTGTGGCGTCTAATGATTTGGACGAACATTTGATTGAGAACCTTGTCATGGTGCAAAAAGCACCTTACGATGTGTTTGCGGCAGGAACTAAGCTTGTTGCCCCTAACGATACTTCTACTCTGGGCGGTGTATTCAAAACAAAATCTTATCTTGGTGAGCCTAAGATTAAGATTGCGGAAGGGAAGACTACTATTCCTGGGGCGACTGATATTTTGCGCATCGTCAAAGATGGCAAATTTGAGGGAGATATTATTGTTAAAGCTGATGATGAGGGACTGCTTAATGGTGCGCATCTTGCTCGTGATGTAACTTCTTACACATTCAGTAGCACAACTGACGCTCGGAGAGTCTTTAAAAAAGGCACTATCGCCACCAAACTCTTGCAAACGGTTATACAAAACGGTGAATTTGTTTATACACCAGAGCATAATCTTAAGGTCTTACAACATACAGCAAAGCTTAATCTTTCTATGCTTGATGATTCATATAGAAGACTTTCTAATCCGCATATTTATGGTGTTGGGTTGGAGGCTCAGTTATATGCCTTACAGCAAAATTTAATTAAAGCACATCAGGGGAGATAAAACGATGGAAAAAACTTGGATTAAACTTAAACATGGGCTTCGCGATTATTGTCAAACAAACGGCTTTAAAAATGTCATCCTCGGGCTTTCAGGCGGTATGGACTCTGCGCTTGTTGCGGTTTTGGCGGCAGACACCTTGGGCGGTGAAAATGTGCGGGCGATTATGATGAAGACGAGATATACTTCAGATTTAAGCTTAAATATTGCACGCAAAATTTCCGAACTCAACAAGCTTAACTATCAAGAGATTGATATTGAACCGTTAGTTGAAACTGAAACTAGATTTCTCAAAAAGGCTTTTCAAGAAGATGTTAAAGGGATTGTTCTTGAAAACCTACAGGCACGCATTCGTGGACAGTTACTCATGGCGTATTCTAACCAGTTTGGGGGATTGGTTTTAGCGTGTGGCAATAAATCTGAAGCGTTAACAGGATATTGCACCCTTTATGGAGATACTTGTGGTGGGTTAACGCCTATTGGAAACATCTACAAAACAATGGTTTTCGAGCTTGGTAAATGGCGCAACACACTTGGAGATGTGTTACCTGAAGAGGTTATCTCTCGCGCGCCTTCTGCTGAGCTTTGTGAGGGACAGAAAGACGAAAACAGCCTTCCACCATATCCTGTTTTAGACGCTATCTTAAAACAGCTGGTTGATGAGAAAAAAGATGTTTCGGTGGTTTCTCAATTTGATTTAGATATAGTCAAGCGTGTTGAGGAACTTGTCCGAAAGTCTTCCTTTAAACGAACGCAAATGGCTGAAGCTTTAAGCCTTTAAGAGAATATCCCCACTGTAACAGGTGGGGATTTTTCTATCTTGATTTATCTCGGTTAATTATTTTATTTGTTGTTTGTGGCATTTTCTTTATTGTATCTTGTTTAAGCTTTGCCTTTTCGCGCTCTTTAGCTATCATCTCTTTTATTTTGGGCTGGTTATCAAAATCTTTATATATTATGCCATTAGGAACATCTGTATGTCCAAAAGCCATAAACTCCCCTTTTTTATAAAAGATATTCAAATTTACCAATTTGCCGTCTTTTAAGAATGTATAACAATCATCGAGTACCTTTTGGTAATTTTTCTCATTTCGAGGATAATTAGGTGCCCAAACATTTTTGAGATAACCACCTAGCTTTTGCTCGGTTATATATACATTTTTATCATACTCATGTTCCAACCACCAGTTTGACGAGGTTTGAATGATTAGGTAATTATCCAGCCTTTCATTATTTAGCAACGGATTGATGAGATTTACCTCTCCTTTCTCCACTGCATCCCAATATGCACTAAAACGAGTTGAAATCATTTTTCGCCATTCCTCAGCAGGTTTGCCGCACATTATTGCTCGTTTAACAATCTCTCGCTCATATAATAGGGTTGTGGTGTAGGCGGCTATTTCATTATGTCCGCACACGCGTGCATAATCCTCAGCTGAAAGCGGGGTCTTAAAAACTTTTTTCTTATGGATATAACGATGATGATATTCATGCGCTTTATTAGCCATTTTGGTTATTTTAGAATTCCACCGCTTGACTGATGCTAAAATTATCTTTTTTTGCTTTTCTGTACATCCTGTGGTATCAGCGATATAATACTTGAGGTGAACTTTATCTGTTTTCAAAGAATAAAGACCGCCGCATAATCGTTTGTTATAATTGTTTTTGTTAACGATGATGGTGTCTGACATATGTGGGGCTTTTTCGACATATTCGTATAAATTAGAGACAACGCCTGCATTAAAAGCATCAATAAAAGTTGCATTTTCCCAATCATACTCGGGGGGGGCGAATTT
>CAZRHI010000140.1:0-3395 GCA_964599945.1 uncultured Acetobacter sp.
TGGCTGCCAAGAAAGCGGGTGGCGAATAGATGACTACGCCAGAACTATATGCTGAAAATAATATCGCTGGCTCAGTTAATATCCTAAACGCCATGGTTCAAAATGGTGTTAAACATATTGTATTTTCTTCATCTGCTGCGGTGTATGGTATGCCTCAATATACGCCCATTGATGAGAAGCATCAAATTGCACCTATTAACTATTATGGTTATACAAAGCGGTGTATTGAAGAAAATATGGAATGGTATTCTAAGCTCGGTAAACTGAATTTTGTGGCATTGCGCTATTTTAACGCTGTTGGGTACGCTCCTGATAAATCTATTACAGGTAGAGAGCGCAACCCACAAAACTTGATGCCGATTATTATGGAAGTAGCAACGGGAAAACGTGAAAAGTTTTCAATTTTTGGAAATGATTACGACACCCCTGACGGGACGTGTGTGCGTGATTATGTTCACGTTTCTGATTTGGCTAAAGCGCATACGCTTGCGATGAAAAAACTTATGGAAAGCGATGTGTCGTTTACTCTAAACCTTGGTACTGGTAAAGGAACTAGTGTTAAAGAGATTGTGGAAGCAACCGAGAAAGTTATCGGACGGAAACTTAGCTATGATTATGCAGACAGGCGTGCTGGCGACCCTGCTACTTTGACAGCTGATGCTAGCGAAGCATTTAATGTTTTGGGGTGGAAACCTCAATATACTGATGTGGAAGAAATTATCCGCACTGTTTGGAATTTGGAAATATAAAAAAATCATTAGAGGTAAGAAAAAATGTTAGAAAAATTGCAATATCTTTTTACACACCATGCGGTTATTTCTCAAAACTTGATGTGGGCGTGTTTTGGGGTTGCCGTACTCGTTTTATTGTTTTTAGACTTGTTTGTTTTTAACCGTAAAAACGAAGTTCCGAGCTTTACTCATACGCTATGGGTTTGTGTCGCCTACATTGGCGCGGGGCTTTTGTTTGGTGTGTTTGTATGGTATGAAGAAGGCACAAAAAAAGCTATGGAATATTTCACGGGCTTTTTGGTGGAGAAAAGTTTGTCTATGGATAATATTTTTGTGATGTCTGTGATTTTCTCCAGCCTTGGCGTGCCTCGGATTTATCAGCATCGTGTTTTGTTTTGGGGGATTTTAGGGGCGATTGTGATGCGCGCGCTGATGATTGGCTTGGGCGAAGTGTTGATTGCTAACTTCCATTGGGTGTTGTACCTCTTTTCAGCCTTTCTCATCTATACTGGTACGAAGATGGCACTTGACCATTCTGACACAGAGGAAGAAGAGGACGAAGAAAAAATTAAAAATAGCCGTATTTACAAAGTGGTAGAAAAATATTTTCCTGTTACGCATGAAATTGATGGTCCGCATTTTATTACACTTAAAAACGGGAAACACTACATCACGCCTTTATTATTTGCGTTAATCACGATTGAGATTATGGACGTGGTGTTTGCGCTTGATAGTATTCCTGCGATATTTCTTTTAACTGACGATGTGTTTATTGTTTATACCAGTAACATTTTTGCAATTTTGGGGCTTCGTGCTTTGTATTTCTTACTTGAGGCTGCGGTTCATAAATTTGTTTACCTTAAACACGCACTGTCTATTGTATTGATTTTTATTGGCGCAAAAATATTTTTACCTTGGATTGGAATAGAGCTTCAAACTTGGCATTCGCTGACCGTTACTTTCGCACTTCTTTTTGGTAGTGTTGCCTTATCTATTCTGAAAGATAAAAAAAGTGCTTAAACCATTGAGGGGCTTTTGCCCCTCTTTTTTGCTGGAGCTTTTATGAAAACATCTTTTCTTTACAGACTGACCTATATTTATTTGGCTTTGCCATTGTTTATCTTTATTTTAAGTTGGCTTGATTATGGAATAGCTTTTCTCCTTTCTTTAATCTTTTGTTATGGCTTTTATAGGGCTTACCCGAAAGTAGCTGATGAAACAGAAATTGGTTCAAAACGTCTATTACTTATTTTAGGGGAAATTGCTGTTATATGGTGTTTTTTTGCTGGAATCGGATATTTTTATTATCAATCTTTTGACTATCATTTTAGAAATGCCGTTTTTAGGGATTTGATAAATTATAGTTGGCCAGTGTTTTATAGGCGCGCTCATACCCCTCTTGTTTATTATATGGCTTTTTGGCTATTTCCTGCGAGTGTTGCAAAGTTTTTTGGCTTTTTTATATCAGACAAACACTCATTGTTTATGTTTGGCAATGTGGTGCTTTTTTTCTATGCTGTATTTGGGGTGTATCTTATTTTTGCACACCTCATGAAAGCTCTTGATATCAAAGGAACAAAACAGGCAATTAGTGCTATAATATTGTTTATCTTTTTTTCAGGGCTTGATATTATTGGACATAGTTTTTTCTTGATTGTTGAACAACCTTTTGAATATCACTTTGAATGGTGGGCGACATTTATTCAATATTCTTCAATCACAACCAGTATGTTTTGGGTGTTTAATCAATTTATTCCTGTGGCATTGCTTATACTGCTTATTTATAATGAACGAAAAATCAGTAACTTTGGGTTTATTGTGGCCTTATCTTTATTCTTTGCGCCCTACCCTACGGCTACGATTGGTTTATTTATGACTATATATGCGGTGAGCTGTTTTTGCAAAAGCTCTCAGAAAAAAGATTTTATAAAGTTTGAGATTTTATCTTTCCAAAACTTGATTGGGGTTTTGGTGTTGCTTCCGCTTTGTGTGTTGTATTTTATTACTAATTCGGAAGGAATGGACGGGTGGCATTATCTATTTAGTTACACAACACCGCAACGATTTATTTTATTTCTTGTGTTAGAATTTTTGTTGTATGTGGTGATTTTATATCCACAATATAAACGAGATATGTTCTTTAATGTCATGTTTTATTCGTTGCTTTTCATTCCTTTTTTCAGGTTTGACGAACAAAATAATTTTTGTATGCGCGCCTCTATTCCGTCGATTATTATTTTGGCGATATTTGTTATTCGCTTTCTTTTGGTGCAATGTCATCAGCATCCTATTAAAACAGCCCTTTTATCTTGTATTTTCTTGATTGGGGCATTCACTCCTTGTGTCGAATTTTATAGAGGGATTCACTATACCATGGAAGCTAAAAAACTTGCGCTTGTTCAAGATGAGATATATACGCTTAATGGTGCTTTTATTCCGATGCCTTTATTTGGCTGGGACGTTAATCATCAATATACTGCTAAAACATATAAAACGGATATTTTTTGGAAATATCTTGCAAAGCGACAATATTGGTAATTTAAGTGGCTTATAAGTCTTAAAAAAGATTTGACTTTGCTTATATATTTGGAATACTGCGAAGAGATAAGATATAACGAGGTGAAGATGTCAATTATAGTAATTTTGATGATGTGTCTTTTTAGT
>CAZRHI010000141.1:0-3390 GCA_964599945.1 uncultured Acetobacter sp.
TTATGCTTTACGAGTTCTCCAAACTTGTTGGTGTCCCAGTGGCAATCCACAAAGGCCACCACAACAAAGGAAACGCCCTCAACAGGTGTGCGTTCGTATGGTTTCAAATCAAATAACTGGATTTGACAATCTTTAGACACCGCCACATATTCTTTTCCGTCTTTTTTAAGCCGATACCGCTTCACCCCTCGCGCGCAATCTTTACACGCGTTCGGACGAATACACACCGCAGAAGTAAAGAGGGGAGGATAACTCTTTAGCACCTGCGCCAAAGGAAGCGCGGAATGTTCCACCACAGCACGCATATTTTCAGGCGAACTCTCAAGTGCTAACGTCGCAAATTCAACCCCAAGCTCCGCTAACTCAGCCACAGCAAAGCTATTCATCACATAAAGAAAACTCCCCGCCCCGATTCGCACATCTTTATAAGGTTTTAACACCTCAAACGCATAGTAATTTTCCGCCACAAACTGCCTTGCGCCCCTCTCGTATAACGCTTTAATAACTGCGGATAATTTTGCCATGTTCCGACAAATCTGTGGCAACCTAAACCACACCTGACTAACCTCTTTAACCGCCTCCACGTCCATATCAAGCACTACATCAACCACCGAAAGCTCTTGAAAAGCTTGAGAAACCTTTTTAACATTGTTCACTCTTGAAAAATCAAAAGCACAATCATGGCAAGAAGACTGTTTTTCCGCAACTTTTTCAAGCACTAACCGCCGTAATTCATTGAGCATCGACACAGGCACAAACCGCCCCTCTGGATTTTTCACCTCTAAAGAGCGTATTTCAAACGCTGTCCCGCCCGTTTTAGCAAACGCAGAACGCACCGCCGTTTCGACCTTTGCAACATCTTTCGCCACGTCAAACTCGCCAGAAACCGACACCGCCACATCACCACACATCGCCCACACAACAGACGCATGAATTTCCACAATCACCTCAAGTGCCGTCAAATTCCGAAACGCCAAAGGTTTAGGCTTCGTGTAATCATATTTTCCTTTAACCGTCGAGGATGACGCCAAATATACAGGTGCGCCAACCGCCAAATGCGGACGCTCCTCTGGTAACTCCAGCTCCACAAACTGCTGAGCTTTCGCCTCAAACACAGATTTATTAGCCACAAACAAAGCCTTAACTCCAAACCCAAACGGCTTTTCATCATGTCCAGAATCAATCTGCACACCGTCATACCGCGCAAGCGAATGTGATGTTTTAAACCCCAATCGCCCCTTGCCAACCTTTTCAACTTTACCAATAAGAAGCCCCCGATGCCCCACAAAATTTTCATCAGTAACATTCTTATCTTTTCCGTTAAAATGAAACCGACACCACGGACGTGAAAAAATCTGTTTAATATCTTCCGCCTCGTTAAGGTCTTTCTTGCGCTTATCCAAAATATGCCGATAATAATTTGTAACCGCCGCCACATAAAGCGGAGATTTTTTGCGCCCCTCAATTTTTAGGGAAAGCACAGGCAAAGAAAGCACCGCCTCTTCCAACGCCAAATCTTTCATTGAAAACAAATGCGACCGCACACTCTCCCCTCTTTCCAAAGAAGCTACCTCACAGCTCGCTCCGTTCCTCTTCCGCAAAGCAACCTCACCCTCAATATCCCCTCTTCCAAACGCACCACAAACGCCTCCCTCACGTTTTTCAAAAAGCCCACGACACGGATACACACACCGCCCCCTATTCGCACTCTTGCCATATTCAAGAGCCGAAAACAAACATTGCCCACTATACGAATAGCAGAGCGCGCCATGCACAAACACTTCCAAATCAAGACCAGGGCAAGCCTCGGCAATCGCCTTAATTTCAGAAGCCGAAAGCTCCCGCGCCAACACCACACGCTTAAAGCCAATAGACTGCAAAAACTTCGCCCCTTCAGCATTATGCACCGCCATTTGTGTACTCGCATGAAGTTCCACCTCAGGCAAAAAACGTTTTGCCAGATAAAACACCCCTAAATCTTGAATAATAAGAGCGTCCACCCGAGCTTGACGAATAGCCTCAAACGTTTCAGAAAGTTCATCAATTTCCGCCTCCGTCAAAATAGTATTAAGTGCCACAAAAACCTTGCGATTAAGCGAGTGCGCATAGGCTGTAAACTCATCTAATTCTTGAGCCGTAAAATTTTCCGCCCCAGCACGAGCCGAAAATTTAGTCAACCCCAAATAAACCGCATCAGCCCCATAATAAAGTGCCGCATACCCAGCTTCCAAATTACCAGCTGGTGCTAAAAGTTCATGTTTCATCACTCAAAACCTCAAACGTTAAAATATGGCAAAGGCTACCCCTTGCAACATTTTTTGTCAACATTTTTTTGTCAGAAGTTTTCACTTCCACCAAACCCCAATCGCCTCACACCTCTTCTCCTCAACACATCTCCCCCATCTTCAAAGCTCCCTCCAACCTCAGCATTTCTTTTTTCTCTCAACCTCAAAGCTCCACTTTCCTCCGCTCCACATTTCTTCTCATCTCTCCCTCTTTCCTTTCGTCCCCATCTTCTCCTCAACATATCTCCCTTTCTTCGAATACGAATAATATCATATACAAACCAACTCTTCACGCAACAATAGTGAAATAAGCAATTATACGCTCAAATATCTCCAAGTAAGGGACGCGCACATAAGCTAAGCCTATGACGCAACCACCAACCTCTTCCATACCTTAAACTTCCCACATACGGGAAAAACTACCTGCAAGCTAGTCATCTCCCTTTGCATCTCTCCTCGCTCCACAATCCCAAATAATGCAGGTGCGGCGCGCACTATATGAGAGGAGTAGAGATGGGATTGTCGAGCCAAAAAAATTTTAATGTACATAGACGTACATGAATTTTTTTGGCTCGGCAAGACCGCTCTAATCCTCCATAGAATCTTCGATTTCTTCGTCGCCGATAAGCTCAGACGTCAAATGCCCAGCATCCGCTCTAATCTTGCGTTCTATCTCGTCAGCCAAAGCTGGGTTATCTCGTAAAACCTGCTTAGCGTTTTCACGTCCTTGCCCCAGTTTTTCACCATTATACGAGAACCACGCCCCTGCTTTTTCAACAATACCCGCTTTAACGCCAAGGTCAATCAATTCACCAACTTTAGAGATACCCTCACCATACATAATGTCAAAATCAACTGTTTTGAAAGGAGGCGCAACCTTGTTTTTCACAATTTTAACGCGTGTCTGCGACCCAATAACATCGTCTTTATCTTTAATCGCTCCAACTCTGCGAATATCCATACGAATAGACGCGTAAAACTTCAACGCATTACCGCCAGTCGTTGTTTCAGGGTTACCAAACATCACCCCAATTTTCATACGAATTTGGGAAATAATATACATCTTTCATCATATCCATTTACACCTAATACACTAAGTATTGGT
>CAZRHI010000142.1:0-3389 GCA_964599945.1 uncultured Acetobacter sp.
AAATCCGGTACAAATCCTCAAGAATCATAAAAGTATATTTTCCGGCATAAAGCGGAGGAAGGGTGTAACCGGCATTAAGATAATGAATGATTCCGTTCAGATGATCAGGATGAGAATGTGTTAAAAAGATAGCTTTAGCAGCAATATCTCCGCCATTTAAAAATTCTCTGATGTCCGGCACTGCCGCAACGGAGTTTTTCACCCCGAGCGCTTGATGATTGTCAAACTTTCCGAGATCAACAATGATTGTCGTCGGGCGTAATTTTTTATTTGAGGCATAAGAAAAGTCGGTATATCTGTAACAATGCCCGCTGATTTGGTCTTGATTATTTCCGCCCAACGGCTGCCAGTATAAACCGACTTGTGTAATTGTACTATCCATTTCTCTCTCGGCTCTTTCTTAGGAGCCGAAGCTTATCAGAGTATTTAATTTCTCGCAAATAATTTATTTTTTCTGTACTCTGCTAATTTAGCCTCCCGCCAAGCGTTCGCATCGAGCTTACGAACCGTTTTGCGCGAGGAAACACTGTTAATTGTTTCTCTGACTTTTTGACGAACCTGTTTCAAAGCGGCTTTTTGAGCTTCAATTCTTTCTTTAAAAAGTTGATCTTCTTCATTTTTGCTTGCTAATTTGACCATTTCAAAAGCAGAAACGATTTTCTTTTTATAGTGCAAAGCTTTGTGGGGAATTGTTGAATGGTAAGCCATTGCTGCCTTCAACCAATCTTTATCATTGCTGTCATAAAGTCTTTTCAAAAAGGTCGCGGCATAGGTAACATTCTTTTTAGGGTCAAAAGCTTCTTCAAGATTCTTAAAAGCATGACTGTGATAAGAAAGATTAATCTGCATACACCCGACATCAATGCTTCTAATCCCTTGAGCCTGAAGTTCTTTAACAGCCTTAATGGCCTCTTCTTTGGTTGAGAAGAATTGACCTTTACCTTGCGCATTAATAGTCCAAGGCCATGCTAACGCTTGTTGTTCTTTTTCATTCCACCGTCCGGTTTCAACGCTGGAAATAGTTGTCAGCAAATGTTTTTTTATTTTGTATTCTTTTTCAATTTGTTGTGTGGCTTGCAGGCAAATATGAGTGTCATCAGCGCGCCCCTGAGCGGCTTCCACCCGTACCGGCTGAAGTAACATCAGCAATATAGCAAAAAACATAAAATACTTTGACACGAAGTTTCGCATCCCTCTGTTTCCTCAAAATGGCCACAAACATCCCTTATGCAACCGATATGCCAATTTCAGTTTGTTTCATGCCTTTATTTAAACTAAAAAAATCTTGAGGTTGGTTATACCTAAAACACCAATTACCTAAGTTTTTAATCAAACATAATTAATTGTTATTACTTGTAAAAATCGCACTTTCCCTGACTGTTTAACTCAGGCAGTGCGGAAGTCAAGGGCGCTTATAACATAATTATTTTTTTAAATCCAGTAAAAAATTTCCCAGATTAAAGATAGCTTGGCAGACGTTTTTGCTAACCTTTGAAAAATCAGCGTTTTTTTGATAGTTGCGTTCATCCATATAAATTCCGCGATTGATTTCCATTTGCATGGTATAAATACCTTTTCGCGGCTGACAATAGTTAAAAGTGATGAATGCGCCGGAATACGGGCAGTTATCTGCGACATTATAACCGGCATCTTCCAGAGTCTTTTTGAAAACATCATGCATATCCTGCGGACAGCTTTGTTCAAAAAGTGTACCGAGACAGAAATCAATTTTATTTGTATCCTGCATAAGCGAACAAATTTCCGACGGCATGGAGTGACAATCCAAAACCATGCAGAACCCAAACTTTTTAATAACTTTATCTATAAGTTGTTGGAGTCTTTTGTGGTAGGGATCATATACATGTTCAAAACGTTCCAAAACCTCGTTATAATCTAATAATCCGTCATAGAGATTATGGTTTTTGGAGGTGATTCGGTGAATGACGCCGAGTCCGACTCTGCACCGCCGTCCGCCGAGATTGGCTTCATTAGCGTGCGGATGATTGTAAAACATTGTCGGATCCAACTCGATTTTATCTCTGTTGACATCAACGAAAGAGCGGGAAATATTCATCGCAATCATAGGAATTCCGGCATCTGAAGCGCTTCGAATCAAGTCGTCAACAAAGGAGTCCTCGTTGCGACGCAGTTCATCAATGCTGTGTGTGCAACAAGCCAGAAATTCTTCAGGGAAAACGGTTCCCTTGTGAGGAACTGATAAAACAATAGGATACTTAATGTCTTTGCTGTTATATTCATCAAAGATTTTCAGTTTGCTGTAATCAATTTTGAATTGAATTTGTTTATCCGTCAAAGTTTTTCTTCCTTAAAATGAGTCGTGCGTATTATAAAAGTCTAAATCTTAACTTTTTGATAACAGCGCAAGAAGATAGTTTTTAACTAAGTAAATTTTTCGCTTGATTTGTAAAATCTTTTATTGTATTAAACACTCTGTCAATGGGTGTGTAGCTCAGGTGGTTAGAGCGCTACGTTGACATCGTAGAGGTCGATAGTTCGAGTCTATTCACTCCCACCAATTCAAAAAAGCCGTCCGTCAGGGCGGCTTTTTTGCGTGGGAGAGACCCGAACTATCGACCTCGAGAGAGGCTCGAGGATAAAAACAATCGGAGTATCGATTGTTTTTACCGCAAGAGGCGAAGTTTTGTTAGCTTTGCGAGCCGGAGACAAACGGCGCAGCAAAACTTAAAAAACGAGTGACCGAAGCGGAGTTGCCGCGCGCAGAGGAGCGCAAGGCTTACGCAGCAAGAAAGGGGCGAGTCTATTCACTCCCACCAATTCAAAAAAAGCCGTCCGTCAGGGCGGCTTTTTTGCATGGGAAAGACCCGAACTATCGACCTTTGAGCCTTCTTTTGACAGAATTAGCCGTGTTTTTTTTGCTCCATTTAAAAGGTATTGACAAAATAAAATTTTATGATATTATGAAATTACAAACAAGTTATTTTGTATGTTTTGTATGTAACTAAACGATAGGATCTATTATTCAGTGGTTGTGAGTGGATTTTTATCTTACTTGCAATACTTCCCTCTTTTTGAGGCAAGTTGAGTAAATTTTACTACTTTGTTAGTAAAATCTACAAGATGCTGTTAGTAGGTTTTAAGTGGAGTTTGATTAATATCAATCTTTGCTTACGGTAAAAAGTTTTAAGCTTAAATAGCTATAAGCTACCGGCCTGATAAGAGATAAAATGTTTTACTTTGGCACTTTTTTTATTATTTTTTATTATTAGCCTTAGGAAATATTTGGGACATTATTAGGTACGCTTATACCTTTTAGGGTTAAAGACTTTTTATGTAGATAACACTTTGCTGTTATTTCCTGTATCGTTTAGATAGAAAACCTCTATGAAAATAGAGGTTTTCTTTTTTTT
>CAZRHI010000143.1:0-3305 GCA_964599945.1 uncultured Acetobacter sp.
GGTCCGTTTAATGAATATACGGATAGTTATATTCGTCAACATACAGAAGACGCATTTGATAAAGATGGAAAATATGGCAAAAAAGGAAAGCTAAATAAGGAACTTTTGCAAGAATTGTTTGATTTTGGGCGGAAATATTATGAAATGCCATTGCCTAAGTCTGGTGATCCTGCGTATTATCATAAAGGAAAAGTCTTTCAATATATAGAACACAAGGAGATGGCGTTTGAAGATGTTGTGTATACGTTTGAATATTTTGCGGCATATGTGGCAGTGCAGGCTTTGACTTTGGTTGCAGATGATGTTTTAATGCCAAACGATATGGTTTTATTCGGTGGCGGGTGGAAGAATCCAGTTGTTAAGGAAAGTTTTGAAAAACTGTTAAATGGTGAAGGATATATCTTACCAGAACATGAGCAACATTTTGCTCGGTTGTGTGCTAGGTTTACAAAAAAGCCAGTAGTTCGCAATTCGACACTAGGAGAGTATATGGAGGCGAGATTGTTTGCTGATTTGGCTCGTTATAAACTGGAAAATCGTGTTTGGGAGATTCCAGAGATTGTGCAGACGGGAAAAACAGTTGTTTGCGGTAGAGTGGCGATGCCAGAGCAAGGGAGGCGAAGATATGATGACTATGTGAATCGTGCGGCGAAAGGTTGGCAAGAGGAAAGCGATGTTTGAGAGTTTGTTAGACGGGTATATATTTGATATTAAACTTCTTTTACAATTTGGGTTTGAGAAGAACGGAGCTAACTACTATTACTTTCGGCAAATTTTAGATAAGGCGTTTGAATTACGGATTGTCGTTAATGAAAATGGGGAGCCTCAGTGGGATGTGTGGGATTTGGCAACAGGAGAGATTTATCCGCTTGTTAAGATTTCGACTGTTTCGGGGGCGTTTGTTGGTAAGGTTCGGTTGGCGGTGGAAGAAGTTTTTCAAGAAATTATTGAAAAGTGCGGTAAATCGGAAGTATTTAAAAGCCAATATGCAAAGCTAGTTGAACAGTATGTATTTGAAAAATATGGCGATAAGTTTGAATATTTGTGGGAGAAATTTCCAGATAATGCGGTGTTTCGGCGGTGTGATAACAACAAATGGTATGGGGCGGTTTTGACGGTAGGACGAAATAAACTGGGGCTTTCTGGTGAAGGGAAGATTGAAGTGTTGGACTTGCGTGGCGAGGTAGAAGAGATTGTTCGGTTAGTGGACGGGGAGAGATATTTTCCTGCGTATCATATGAATAAAAAGCATTGGTTTACTGTTTGTTTGGACGGTTCGGTTGATATTGAAGAAATCTATCAGCGGATTGAGATGAGCTATCAACTGGCAAAGAAGTAGGTTGTTGAAATATTGTGAAAATTTGGAGTTATACGCTAAATATGGTTTTATATAATTTGGCTTGACTTTTGGTGTGGCTTGTATAATCTATGGGTGTTTTATTAGTAATGAACTTATAGAAAGGACTTTAAAATGAAAAAATTAGCTGTTCTCGTTGTTTTGTTGGCTTTGTCTGCTTGCACAGGTACTCGTGGTACTATCGGTAGCCAAAAAGTTTGCACAAACGATTATTTGCTTGGTGTATTGTCACTTACTGAAATCGTTGCTCCTTGCGGCAAATAAGCTTTTAGCTAGTGTTTTTACGAGAACGTCTGCCCGTTGGCGGGCGTTTTTGTTTATGGGTGTTTATTTTTTTTGACTTTTTAATGGAGTGCGTTAAACTTCTTTATTATAGTTATGAGGGATAAAATGGCAGAAGAGATTACAGAAGCACAGTTTTCACCAGTTTTGATTATGGAGTTTATTCGTCAGGTAACTGTGGCACATTATTTGAATGGCAAAGCAATGGAAGACCCTGTGCGGTTTAAGCTTCGTAAAGCACTTTATGATGAAATTAAAGCGTACCCTTTACAAGTGCAGTTTATTCGGCTTTATGCGGAGTATGATGAAGCGACAGAGGTTTTGGCGGTGAAAACAGATGAAATACTTATCAATCGGTTTAAAGAGCAGAAGTCTTTGGTGGAGATTGCTGGTAAATATGAGGGGCAATATGCTGAACGATATAAGAATTTTATTGAGGTTATGGTGGAATGATTGAAAAATATGAGTTTGATTCTGGCGTTATCGGAACGAATTTACTTGTTTTGGCGGCGGTTCATGGTAATGAAACAGCTGGGACTAATGCACTTAAACGGGTAATTGAAGAAATTAAAAAGGGGGATATTTCTTTAAAATCTGGCAAATTGGTGGTTGTTCCAGTGTGTAACCCTGAGGCGTATCGGCAAGATGTTCGCCAGATTGAGGAGAATCTAAATCGTGTGATGGTGGAACATCCTGAACCTAAGACATATGAGCAGAGGCTTGCTAATGAGATTTGTCCTCTGATTAAAGATTGTGATGTGTTGCTTGATTTGCACTCAACACACTGTGAGGGTGATGTTCCGTTTGCGTTTTGCGACTACCCGAGTGAAGCTTCTTTAAAGTTAATTGAGGGGCTTCAAGTGGATTATGTGCTTGAGGGGTGGCCAGAGATTTATGCTGGACAAGGAGAGATAACCGATTTTTCAACCGAGAGATGTGCGCATGACTATGGGAACGCTGGAACAACGGTTGAATGTGGGTATCATAAATCTGTGGAAGCCGTTGATTTGGCATATTCGGCGATTATTAGTACCTTATCTCAATTTGGCATGATTGAGCGGGGAGAAGTGAGAACGACCTTAAAGAAACATATTTTGATGAAAAACTATGTAGTGAAACGGCGAGAAGGGCAACTTTGCAAAAACTATAAGCATTTGGACAAGGTTTGCAAAGGCGAATCCATTGCTCGCTATGAAGATGGAGAAGTTTTAATAGCACCTGCAGACGGCTATATTCTGCTTCCAAACCTTAAGGCAGAAGTTGGGGCAGAGTGGTATTACTTTGGGGTTGCGAAATTATAAAGTTTTGGAAAGCGCATACTCTTTATATAACGCATAGTTAAATTCGAGCAAGTTTTCGTCTTTTTGCCAGATTAAACTTTTTGTTTCTTTACTTAAGCTCACACCTTGGTAGCCGTTGTTTATTAGATGTTGCATTTTAGTAAATAAACTCGGGATTTTGGTGTGAATATTATCTCCTAAGTACATACTATATGTTTGTCTGTCGCCTTGGTATAATGTGATAGCGGATTTGTCTTGATTGATTTCTTTTTCAAGATAAACTACCTTTACACCGTCTGTTGGGTCAAGGTCAACCTTGGTGATAGACATACCATGGTGCAAAGCATTTATCCAACTTGCAGGGTTATCAACGGCGATTTGAATGA
>CAZRHI010000144.1:0-3286 GCA_964599945.1 uncultured Acetobacter sp.
CATTGCCGATATTATACGGAGACGGTACGGTGAGTAATATTGTCAAAAGTAACCCAAAGCCGATAGGTATTGTCTTTGATGAAACACGAAAACTCGCTATTGCACTGACAGATATTCGTGCTAACGGGAAACCTTATGGTAAGGATGAAAATCCTCAGTCTGTATCTATGTCATCATCCACTATATATGGAGGGTATATATTGTCCTCTTGTAAGGAAGATGACGTGAAGACGTGCGATGTTGATGGGCGTGATAATACGGATATTTTGTTGAGAGCGTATCATCACGGGGTTTCTCCGGCGGCACAAGCTGCGAATTTATATGAGCCGGAAGGTTGTACTGCAACGTTTTGTAAAAAGAATAAATGGTTTATTCCCAGCATTAGAGACTTAAGGAATATATTTTTACAATATGCAGATGTCAAGAAGGCTTTAGGATTGGTGTTAGATACAGAAGTTGTAAGATTTTCAGGGACTTATGCTTCGTCAACAGTAAAAGCGCCTGTTTCGCAAGGAAAGACAACTTTTTTTGGGGTAAGGGTTCAGGGAATGAATGGAGAATTTTATTTCTCGTCGGGAGTGACGTATCTTCGTCCTGTTGTTTATTATGGTGAGGAAGTTAAAAAGACAGATGTATCAGTTCCTTGTGCCGTAGGGGCGCTTTTAGGAGGCGATGGCAAATGTTATACAACCAAGCTTAATTCCGGTGTTTCGGTCGTTGGAGTGGTTTTTGACACCGAAAAACGTTTAGCTGTGGCATTGACAGATATCAAGAAAGATGGAACGCCCGGTTCTGAAAATATGAAGTGGTCATCTATAAGCTATGAAAATCGGTATGATACAGCGATACCTAATTGTAGTGACTATGCGAGTTGTGACGAAGATGGGCGGGCTAATACGGATATTTTATTAAAAGAAACGCAAGGCGCTCCTTATGAAGCAGCTCAGGCAGTGAATAAATATGAGCCGTCAGGGTGTACAGCCGCTTTTTGTAAAAAAGGTAAGTGGTTTTTGCCGAGTTATGGTGAATTAGGGCCTGTAATGCATGGGCTTCGTTATGTTTTTTATAATTCCCTTAATCTTATTCCTGGATTAAACGCGACAAAATTCAATTTTGAAAATACATTTCAAGATTCCTCTTACTGGGTGTCAACGGAGTCTGGTGAGCATAGTGCTGGTACGATTCATTCTAGTGGTTATATTTATATTACAAAATATAGAGAAAAAGCAGTTCGTCCGATTGTCAAATATTAAAACAGGGAGGAAGAATATGAGAAAATTACATATGATAGTGTTAGGTGGTGTTTGTGTTTCCCTGTTACCTTTGGGAGAGGTATGGGCAGAGTTGAATTGTACGGCCACGCCGGATTGTGCGTCACTTGGATATACAATGAGTATTGATGAGTGTACAGGTTTGGCGATGGCTGTATGTCCGACAGATTCCGGTAAAGTTTTTTGCCAAAAATCATTAACAGCAAGCGGAAGTTCAACCTTGAAAACAATTAATCCGGTGACTTGTGTAGTCGGGACTGTTCTCGGAGGCAACGGTTCTTGTTATGAAATAGAAACACCGGCAGGTGTTTCGCCTGTGGCTGTGGTGTTTGATACAAATAAACGTCTGGCGATTGCGTTAACAGATATAAATGCGGATGGAACTCCGGGGAAGGAATATATGGCATGGGCAACGGTAGATGATTATGACACGGATATTGCCAATTGTGACACCTCAAGTAGTTCCACAGATAGTCTCGAAACTTGTGCGCCGGATGGGCGTGCCAATACAGACATTATGTTGAAGACAACCGGCGGCGGAACTCATACCGCGGCGCAGGCGGTGAATAAATACGAACCCGAAGGCTGTACAGTCGCTTTTTGTAAAAAGACCAAGTGGTTTATTCCGAGCCTTTATGAATGGAGTTTGATTCGTAAGCAATATTTTAAGGTGATGTCTCGTCTAGCAACTGTGGTTTTAGGGGATTTGGAGCAAACGAAGTTAAAAGAAAATGGTCTTTATCACACTTCAAATGAAGATACTAAAGGGAGAGTGTTTCATGAAAATGCTGATTGGTATGACTTCTATACTTCTTCTCCAAAAACAAAAGGTGCTTATCTCCGGCCGATTGTGAAATACTAGGTTAATAGCAACAATAACCCCCGAAATTATTTTCGGGGGTATTTTTATAATAGGCGTAATTAAACAAATTTGTTGAAAATAAGAACTCATTACCGTCACTTGCTATGAACATTCCCTTCATTCTTTTAACGCCCGTAGCGCGGGTCACCCCTACGAGGGTTGTTATCCAACCCGAGTATTAGGGGTCTTTGAATCAAAAGATGCCTCATACCGGAATTGTGCAACAATTCCGGTAGGCATGACAATAAGAAACGGATAATATTTCAACAAATTTGTTTAATATAGCCTTATCAAAAAACATTTCTTTCTTTTGTTGATTACGATTATTTCTTTAGTTTTAACTATTTGCGATTTAAAAGTCTTTGACTTTGGCGTTATAGTTCTTGCTTGTTGGGTATTTGCCTTTTTAGATTTGTCGCGTATCAATTTTAAGGGGTGTGAGATTGATTTTATGACTCATAAACAAACATTAACAGCAGATGAACGAAAGTTGTTTTTAGATAATTATGAGTTGGTTAACTCATTTATCTTTGAACATTTAAAGTGTGGATAGCCTATTTTAAACAATTTAATGCTCCGAAAAATAAGATTTATGAATCAGGAAGTTCAGCATTATATCTTGGGCGTCAGTATCAGGTTATTATTGAAAAAGCAGCCGTAAAGAATGTCGTAAAAATAGCAAATAATAAGATTTATATCTTGTCATCCGCTCCACAAAAGATTGATGAAATCAATAAGGCATTTTCTGATTGGCTGATAAAACGAGCCGAAGAGGTTTTTGGTGAACGCCTAAATGAATGTCTAAAGGCTTTTCCTGATTTGGCAAAACCAACATTAAAGATAAGAAAACTTAATAAGCGTTGGGGGAGCTATTTAAGAAAACATGAAATCATTTTAAATCCGGAATTAATAAAAGCCAGTAAAAGATCTATTGATTATGTGATTTATCATGAGCTTTGCCATGCTTATTATAATATTCATACAGAGGATTTTTATAATTTATTGTCTCTTAAAATGCCAAATTGGAAACAAATAAAAGAAAGTTTTGAATTGAAATTATTGAGCTATTAAAGAATAGAGGCTGTTTTTTGAGCTTAATCTAATTCAATAACAGGAATGGAGCGGCGCCAGTTTGCGTAGTTATCTATTTTGC
>CAZRHI010000145.1:0-3217 GCA_964599945.1 uncultured Acetobacter sp.
AGTGTAAGTTCATCTTGATTGACCCGAAAATGCTTGAGTTTTCGATGTATAATGGTATTCCACACTTGTTAACCCCAGTTATCACCGATCCAGCTAAAGCCGTATTGGGCTTAAAATGGGCGGTTCGAGAAATGGAAGAACGCTATCGGGCGATGGCATGCTTATCTGTGCGTAATATCAATGGTTACAATCTAAAGCTCAAAGAATTGCGCGATAAAGGTGAAAAACCAATGCGCACCATTCAAGTTGGGTTTGATCCTGAGACAGGAAAACCTAAGTACGAACAACAGATGTTAGATACAACGCCACTACCATATATCGTGGTTGTTGTCGATGAAATGGCAGACTTAATGCTCGTTGCTGGCAAAGAGGTTGAAGCTGCAATTCAACGTTTGGCGCAAATGGCGCGTGCCGCAGGTATTCACTTGATTATGTCCACCCAACGTCCGTCTGTGGATGTTATCACTGGTACAATTAAGTCCAACTTCCCAACCCGTATCAGCTTCCAAGTCACCTCTAAAATTGATAGCCGTACGATTTTGGGCGAGCAGGGTGCAGAGCAATTACTTGGCAAAGGTGATATGCTCTATATGCCAGCAGGTCTGCGTCCGCAACGTATTCACGGCGGTTTTGTTGAAGATGCTGAAGTAGAGGGAGTAGTTGAGTTTATTAAATCTCAACGCGAACCAGAATATATAAACGATGTTACAGCAGGTGAGCTTGAGATGAAAAATAAAGAAGCAGGTGCCTTATTTGACCAAACTTCAATGGGGCAGTCTGGTGGCAAAGAAGATTTATACGACCAAGCGGTGGCAATCGTTCGTAATGATAAAAAAGCTTCCACGAGCTATATCCAACGTCGCTTAGGAATTGGCTATAATAAGGCGGCTTCTTTAATCGAACGTATGGAAGATGAAGGCATAATTTCCCCAGCAGATAAAGTGGGGCGCAGAGAAATTCGCGATGTAGTTTAAAGTTGCATATTTAAATAAAATAGGATATAAGCGCAACGTAATAAATAATTTTTATGTTCCACTTAAATTTATATGATTATGGATATTAGTAAATTTCCTATGCCAAGTGAAGTCTTTATGGCAGTCATCGGCAGTAGCACTTGGGGAAGTTCCAAAGGTGGCGGTCCAGTCTGGATTATGGATTTCAGACTCGAAAACCTAAAAAAACTTTGCCCCCAAAATTGGTGGGTGGAAGCGTTGGAAGAGCAGGTCCTTGTTACTAAGAATGATGGTCTTCCGCTATTGGATACGTACAGATGTATTCATGATCTGGCCAAAAAGTTCATCTTAGGGCAGCAGCTGTGTAACGTTCTGGTTGTAACGGATTATATCAATACAAGTAACCCCGATATGACTTTCTTTAGCCTTTTTTCCTATTGTAAGAAAATAAGCGAAATCTTGCACGGGCGCGAAAGTAAAATCCCATTGCGTCAGATTTCTGATATTCTAAGGGCGCAAAGCCCCAAGATTATAGGGGATGACTTTGTCTGGTACGTTAGCCTCAGCTCTAGCTATCAAGGTGGTACCAGCGTTCGGTACGGATTTCCGGATTGGTCTAGGGCTAGAAAATGTATCAGTGGTAGCGTTAAAACTGATAACAATGAATATGTTGATGTATGTGTAATGCCTTATCCCGTTCCTTCTCATGGATACGTCACATATGATGATAGGTTGGGACCTCGGATATTCAAAGTTGATGATTCGAAGTGGCTAAATACGATGGTGTATAACGTGAAAGACTGGGAAATATGGATTCCGAACGTCATTTATGACACAATGGAGCTTGCTTCTATGAAATATTGGGAATCAAAAGGCCAATACCCGTTAATGCACTACAATAAGAATCCTCTTAGCGAAGGCGTTAACAAAATAGAGGAGCCTTTCACCTGCTGTGGTACTGTTTATAATCAGTTAGAGCTGAATATCCCTAAGGTATCAGACCCTGAAAATTGGCACAAAGACTTCTTCCCGAAACAGTATTGGAAGACTTATAAAGACTAATAAAAAATCCCCCCGCCATAATAGGTCGGGGGATTTTTTATTGCATCTTCCAAGCTTTTAAAACTTTATCCATGCTGTTATTAACAATAACAATTTCTTGTCGTAATTTCTTTGCTTCATACACTTTAAGTGCAGATTGATAATAATTTATTGCCTCGGTTAAAGCTTCTTTGTCTTTCGTGTTTTTTCCAATATTGTAATAAACATTTGCAATGTTTTCCTGAATTTTAGCCCATGCAACAGGGAAAAGCTCTTTCCGATAAACTGTTTGCTTGTTTTTATAGCTTTTAATCGCTAACTTGGAAATTTCACTACTGTTGGAGAATAACCCCAATAAAGAAAGATAAAAGCCCAAATATCCCTCAATTTTTGACCAAAGCTCAGGGAATGAAATTTGCGTATATGTCTTTTCAGCCTCTCGTAGATAATGAACAGCATCACGCAACGCTTGAATATCATTGCTAAATTTCCAATACCCAAAGTATAATTGCGAAAGCTTAAAAGAAATCATTGCAAAATCATATGGGTAATTGTAATGATTAAGATACTTTTGAGCTGTGCGATAATTGTTAATCGCCTCGCGAAATAATTGCCAATAACCGCCCAATTCTTGTTTTAAGGCTATCTCATAAAGTTGTCCAAGATTCTTATAAATACACCCCAAATGAACATTTTGCATAATTTGATTTTTATAAGTAAGAGCATTCCTTAATAATTCTTTCACGATATTGAAATTTTGTGAACTCAATTCTTTTTGCGCACTACTCAGATAAATAAGCCCAGTGGCATTTAACGCATAAGGTGATAAAATTAACTCCTTCTCACGAGGGGAAACATCTGTTGAAAATTCGGAAATTGCGTTCTTTAAGAGCTTGTGTTTTAAATAACGCAAGTCGATTCGCTGTTCGCTAATTGAAGCTGCAATCGTTCCTTTAATTAAATTTTCTAAAATTTCTGGAAAAAAGTTGATTTGCTCAAAATACTCAGCAGGAATAAACAAGCTTTCCACAATAGAACAAGAAACGTTTTCCCAATCAGAATAAGCATTAGCAGTCTGAAAATTTAGGCGAATACTTGCTTCTTCTTGATACCCCCAAATAACCACATCAGCATTTAGTTTTTGTAAAATCGTATTGCCTTTGTCTACCAAATCAAAGAAACCTCGCCCCTCTAAATTCAAGAAACTCTTATTAAATGGTTCA
>CAZRHI010000146.1:0-3183 GCA_964599945.1 uncultured Acetobacter sp.
ACGTCAAATATAATAGTTGATAATAAAGATATTTGAGGCTATATTTGTGTAAAATGTAATTGAGGGTAGGAAAATGTCAGGATATTTAGATATTTTATTTTTATTAGTTTTGGTTTTTGTGATTTTTGGTAAGCTCAAAAGTGTTTTGGGTACAGATGATACAAAAGTTATCATGATTCCAAAAGACCAGTTTGATAAAGCTTATAAAGAATTTAAGAAAAACACCTTAAACGAGATGGAAGAGGTTGAAGATGAAGCTTTATTATCTCCATTAGATAGAAAGTTGGTTAAAATTCCGAATTTTAATAAAAAGGCATTTATTAGAGGGGCGCAAAAAGCGTTTGAAATGGTGTTGACGGCGTTTAGTAAAGGTGATGTGAAAACGTTATCGTCGTTAGTGAATAAAGAACTGTTGAAAAAGATTGAGGCTGTGTTGGATATGCGCAAAGAGCAGGGAATCGCCTCGGAAATGGATTTAATTGGCTTTGTTGAAACGGAAATAGAATCGGTTAATTTTGTGGATGATGACAAAGTTAATGTGATTGTTAAATTTGTTAGTGAGCAAGTTAATTTGTTGAAAAATAAAGATGGAGAGGTTGTAGAGGGTGATGAAAACTATGTTCAAACGATTTCTGATGTTTGGACATTTGAGAAAGCTTTGAATCCTAATGTTAATAACTGGTTGTTGTGTTCGACGAAAAAATGCTGAGACGGGTATTTTGTTTGATTTTATTGATTGTTCTCTCTTCTTGTTGGAGAGATGATACTAAAGATATGTCAGAAAATCTTGGTTTGTTTGAGTTGCAAAAAAGTGATTTTGCAAGTTTGAATGGGTGGAATGATGAGCGAATCGATACTTTTCAAGTGGCGTTGAACGATGTTTGTCAGGTGTTATTAAAAAAAACACAGCAGAAATTACAAAGTGAGGTTTTGGAAATTTCATTAGGAACATATCAGAACCATTGTAAGAAAATTTTAGAGATTACAAATCAAACAAAGCTGAAAAATTATATAGAAGATAATTTTGTTCCGTATTTAGTAAAATATAAAGGAAGTGAGGCAGGGAAGTTTACCTCATATTATGAGGCAGAATTAAAAGCAAGTTATCAAAAAGGTGGGGAATATCAATATCCGATTTATGGGAAGCCGAAAGATTTGGTCGAAATTAATTTGCGAGATTTTGACGCTTCTTTGCCAAATCAGCGATTAGTTGGACGTGTTAAAGATGGTAAGTTGGTTAAATATTATACGCGCAAAGAGGTTGACGAAGGAAAACTTGATGCTCCCATTATTCTTTGGGGAAATGATCAAATAGATATTTATGTGATGCAAATTCAGGGATCTGCGGTGGCAACATTACCAGACGGGAAACAAATTCGTGTGGGGTATGCGGATAATAATGGTCATCCTTTTCGTGGAATTGGGTCAATTTTATTGGAGAATGGGTTGATTAAATCTCAAGAGGCTTCTATGCCTAAAATTAAGCAATGGCTTAAAAGCAACGGAGAAACGGCTAAGAAAAATATGTTGCTTAATGATAGATATATTTTCCATAAAATTGTTGAGGCTAAAGGGCCTATTGGCGCAATGGGATTGCCTTTGGTGGCAGGGCGTAGTATGGCGGTGGATAAAGAGTTTATTCCATTGGGGGCTATTATGTGGTTAGAAACTAAAGGTCCTGATGGTGAGTATATCCGTAAGTTAGTTATGGCGGAGGATGTTGGTGGGGCTATTAAAGGTGGCGTCCGTGGAGATTATTTTTGGGGACATGGTGAGGAAGCTCTTGATTGTGCTGGGCGTATGAACTCTCAAGGAAAGTATTTTATTTTGTTGCCAAAAGATGCTGAGGTTAAAGTTAATGGCAGAAGATGATATTTGGGAAGAGGCGGTTAAAGGAGTGAAACGTCTTAAAACGAATCGGCATATTGAAGAGATTGTTCCAAAGGAAATTGAGTTTCGGCAAGATAAGGTTACAACAATAACATTTGATGTTTTAAAAAGCGGTAAGTCGGTTGCAAAAGATGATTTTTCGCAGATGGACGGTAGTTTGGCAAAGCGGTTTAAACGAGAAGAATTTAGAGTTGAAGCAACGCTTGATTTGCATGGTGTTACAGAAAAAGCTGCGTTTACGGCGGTTTGTGATTTTATTAAATCTTCTTATAATAGCTCAAAAAGATGTGTTATGATTGTTACTGGAAAAGGGTGGGATGATACGCCTTTTAGTGGTAAAGGCGTGTTACGCAAATCTGTGCCAGAATGGCTTTCTCGTTCTGAGATTAGTCCGCTTATTTTAGGGTTTAAGAATCCAACAGAGGCAATGGGCGGTGCGGGTGCTTTGTATATATTGCTTCGGAAAAAACAAAGTAAATCGTAGCATTACATATAAAAATAAAGACCACGTTTTGAGGCGTGGTCTTTGTGTTTATCTAAGAAATTAGCATACTTTTTTCTTTTCTGGTACGAAATTTTGATCAAGTTTGATATTTTCAATCGAAAGTTCAAAAGCAGATGTGTATACTATACCATTTTCAACAATGTTACCAACGTTGATGAGGTCGAAATCATTTGCTTTTAAGCAGTTGATTGTTGCTTCGTCTGCGTTGATTGTTAAGCTCAAAACAGGGTTCTTTTGAGATTTGTTTTCAATAGTTTTTTGCTTACGGATTTCTGTTGATACGGTTGAGATTGTATCATACAGCAAAGAATTATCTTCGGCATAATCAGATAAATTTTCTAAAGATGTCCAGAGTTCTTTGTGAACAGAAATATCTGAGTTTTGTTTCCATGGACGAGCTTGATATACTTCTTCGGTGATAAATGGGCAGAATGGTGCTAACAATTTGATAAACGTATCAAGAGAAAGCTTTAATGTGGCGATTGCCGAAGCATTATCTTCAGAGTATGCACGCTTTTTAACAATCTCAACATAGTTATCACAGAAGTCCCAGAAACGTGTTTCGATAGCGTCTAGGGCTAAAGAATAATCATAGTTTTCAAAGCTCTGTTTTGCAGATTTAACTGTGTTTGCGAGCTTTCTTACCCAAGATTTATCAAGTGTGTTGGTGATGTCTTTTGTGTAGTTTGCTGAGGTTGAATTGCCAACAATCATAAACACAAATTTACTTGCATTATAGATTTTAACAACGAGTTTGCGTCCTTGCTGCATCATCTTTTCTTCAAAAG
>CAZRHI010000147.1:0-3164 GCA_964599945.1 uncultured Acetobacter sp.
CACCATAATAGCGCGTTTATAAAAAAAAGGAGGTCTTATGAATATATATATTTTCGATATGGATGGAACATTAACCCCAGCGCGTGAGCCTATGACATCAGATTTTGCTTTTCGTTTTTTGCCATGGCTCAAGTCTCATTACGCATATTTGGCTGCAGGTTCAAACTATGAGAAAGTAACCGAGCAACTGCCTCCCGATGCTGTTTCAGCCTTTAGTGGTGTATATAGTTCAATGGGAAATGTTTTTCATAAAAAATCTCAAGAGATATATCGCAATGAAATCAAGCTCAATAAAGAGATGTTGCAATTTTTAGAACGTTGTCGTCGAAATACCGCGTATAATGGGAAATTATTTGGCAACTACTTAGAGCTACGCGCAGGAATGTTAAACTTTAGTGTCTTAGGGCGAAACTGCCCATTTGCGGAGCGTGCAAAATATAATGAGTGGGATAATAAACACCATGAACGTGAGCAAATCGCTAAACAAATGAATGATCTGTTCCCCGAATATGACACGAGTTTAGGTGGGAAAATCTCGCTTGATATCGTAACCAAAGGCTGTGGTAAAGAGCAAATTGCCTTCCGCGTGCGTGAAGCACACCCAAACGATAAGCTAATATTCTTTGGCGACCGAACAGAAAAAGGTGGCAATGACTACACTTTAGCCGAAGCACTGCGCAAAATGGAAAACACCGAAGTTGTCGCAGTAACTTCACCAGATGATGTGCTGAAATACCTCGGAATATAACAAGAAAACGCCGTCCCTCAAAGATAGAGGAACGGCGTTTTTTTAATACAAAAGTGTTAAAAGACGTAAAAGATAACGAACATAAGAAATATCTTTTTTGTTACCCGCAACGTTGTTTAACTCTTTAAGCACTCTCTTGCGAAGCTCAGTAACCGACAAAGCGGTATCAATGATAAAGGTGTAAGTCTGATACTCAAAAATCGCCCCAGAAATACCAAACGATTTTAAATGATGAAGATGCTCAGCAATCTTCCAGTTGTCTTTGGTAAGCGTCAAGCCCTCACGGAAAATCTCATACGCCCCACTCTCAAAGTAGGTATCTAGAAGAACATCTTTAGAGAGTGCTAACACGCGTTCGCCCGTTTCAGCCGAATAGACGCCGTTTCTCTTCTTGGTGCGAGAAAGCCGAAAATGATTTCTTCCGATGTCTTTGTTAATAACCGCATCTTCAATGTTAATGGAAAACACCTTTTGATGAAGTGGGTTATAAACCTCAAATATCCCCTTGGGTGGATAGGTGTCTTCATAATTCCTGTAAAAAGCATAACAGCCATTTGCAAAGAAAAACGGATAAGAAATCATTCCGAGAGACTGCTTGTCAATAATCTGGTCATCTTTGATTTTACACGAGGTGTAGCCGATACCTTTCTCATCTTTCTGCCCATAGATAATATGGTTATGAACACCGATAATCTCAACAATATTGTTATCAAGCTCAAAAGCTTTGCTGTCAGTTATCGGGTTGATAAGATGTGTGCAACCACCTTGCTCTGCTTGCAAAACAGCAAGTCCGTTCGGTAAAAAACGAACATCATGCAGAAGCTCTGAGATAAAGTCGCCGTCATTAGTGTAGATTTTCCATTTATCAATGTCATTATCACGCCATTTCACCGCGCCCAACCCATTTTCAAAGGGCATAATCTCTTTAATCCGCTCGGTAAGAAATTCCTTGCCTTCGGGTGTAAAAACATGAGTAAAATCCCCGTCAAAACACGAAAGCCACCCATTGTCGTATGCAAGCCAACTATAGCCACGTATTTTCGGGTTTGAGAGAACTCTCCAATATTGTTCCAAATTCATAGAGAAAATAATTAAAAAGTGAATAATAGTAGTTAATTGCCGACATCATAAAAGAATTTGCTGTTATGTCAAGCAAAAAACGAGCCACCCGAAGGTAGCTCGTTTTTACTAACGTCATTGCGAGACAACTTGTTGTCGTGGCAATCCATAAATCTCTCTCAGCCTACCACACCAAAAGTGTTGCAGGTGCGGCTCGCACTGTCGCTGACACCGAGCTACCCGAAGGTGGCTCGTTTTTACTAACGTCATTGCGAGACAACTTGTTGTCGTGGCAATCCATAAATCTCTCTTAGCCCGCCACAGCCAAAAGTGTAGCAGGAGAGGCTCGTATTAAACGAGGAGAGATGAAAGCTTTGCGAGATAACGCGCATAGTCTATATTTGCATCAGACAATGTGTCCAACTCTTTCTGAATTCTCGTGCGAAGTTCCTCAATCGTTAAATTGGTGTCGATGAAAAACGTTTGCCCTTTATGTCTGAAAACTGCACCCGAAGAACCAAGTTGTTGCAAAAAGTAGATGTCATGAGAAGTTTTCCCACTGCCGTTACCAAGGGTTAGCCCTTGGCTCTGAACATAATATGACCCGTTGTCAAAATAGCGGTCAACATGATGGATATACTTCACAAGCTTTCCTGTTTCTGCCGAATAAACGCCTTTGTAGCGCTTGCCGTTATAAACCAGAAAATGATTTTCGCTGATGTCAGCGTTGAATTTCATCTTCTCAAGGCGTGAGGCAAAAACCTGCTGTCCGAGGCGGTTGTAAACCCGAAACATATTTTGAGAAGACATCCAATTTTGAGGAACTTCCCATAAGGCATAACTGCCACATGCAAAGAAAAACGGGTCGGCGATGTTATTGCGTGTGCTTAAGGTAACAAGCTGACCGTCTTTAATCTTGCAAATATGGGTAATAGTTGCTCGTCGAACACTACAACTATAGATAACTAAGTCGCCCACTCCGCAAACATCAGAGATATTACGAGAGTAGCCAAGATTAAACATCTCGAGGTCATTAAATGGGTTAAAGATAATAAGATCGTCCCCTCTTACTTGTTGCGCAAAGCCATTTTGTAAAAACAAAGTGTCTTTCTTTAACCGTGCGACTTTTTCACCGTTCTTGCGGTAAACAGACCAACCATAGTATCTGCCTTCTTTATGAAGAACGGCAAAATTGCCATAAGGAAGAGCGACAAACTGACGAAAATCATCGCAGTCAAAACGTTCCCCTTCATCAGTGTAAAGGGTCATGTCTGTGCTAAACCAGCCATTGCTGTAGACGTTAAGGTCGACAAGCGAAGAGTTCTGCTTCGCAAAAAAACGCCAATACTTTTCCAAA
>CAZRHI010000148.1:0-3148 GCA_964599945.1 uncultured Acetobacter sp.
GGGAGAGAGGCGATGATGCCCGTTTGGTGGGCTCTCTCCCTTGGGGCTTGTTTGGGTGGAAACGGCACGCTTATTGGCGCGTCGGCGAATGTTATCGTGGCGGGAATTGCCTCACGCGAGGGGCATCCTATCAGCTTTTTAAGGTTTCTCATCTGGTCTGTACCAGTAATGCTGATGAGTGTTATGATAGCGGGCGTGTTTCTCTACATTGAGTATTTCTTATAGGGGGATGTGCTAAAGCACAATCATTGAGGCGAAATCCCTCCCTTATGTACCGCTTTGTACACCGCAGTCGGGATTTCACCTCAAGCATTGCACTTTATCCCACCCATTGCTACGCAGAGCTTTGCTCTGCTTTTTGTTTTGTGGGGAAAATAGGTGTTGACAAAGTGGGGTGTTTTGTTATAGTGGCGTTCTAGTTAACTATAATTATTCACAATTAAATTCTCTATCATTATGATTGAAGACAATCTTTTGGCTCAAGAGGCTGAAAAGCTTGAGCATGAGGAGCATGAGCGCATTATGAGCGCACTTAAGCGTGTGCGTGCGGGTATGCAGACCTATCACTTTATGCGAGGGAGCTCCAGCCATTGGGAGGTTGACGCGCTTCCTTTAGGCGAGCCAGAGCGTATTGCCAGACGTGGAAATCATGAGGAAATCCTTTATATGATTCACCAATACGGCAAAACGCGGTTTGGTAATTCGCGTGATCGGTTTTGGTTTGGCAAGGCTGAAGGAGATCTCGAAGGTGCTGTGCTTTCTGATACGGTGCAACGGATTATCCTTGAACGCAATGACATTGAAGAAATTGAGGCGTATCTTAAGTATCGTCCGTTTTCTCCAGCTGGGCAAAATTTTATTTTGGACCGTGGCGACCATGAGGAAATTATGCGTTTCCTGAAGAAGCATGGTTTTGCGCCAGAGCAACAGCTTCGGCTTTTTGAACGTGGCAATTTGGAGGAAATCCGTCGGCAGATGTTCAACTGTGCGTGTGATGACCTTGTTTTGACAAAGCTTTTTGATGAGCTTCAAACGGGTGAGAAGGGGGCTAGGCAACGTTTCATGGAATACATCATGTTACATCCGCTGCCTGTGGCGTTTCAAATCCGCTTGCTGAAGAGCCTTAGTCCTGAGATATTTATGGCTTATATCGACGGTTATCCCTTTGCGGACGAGGCGAACGCAGACCTTGTGGTTTCTCGTAGCGCAGAAGAGGTTGTTGCCTATATCGAGAAGTATCCAAAACTTTCTCGTGAGGGTGAGGAATGGTTGGTTGCGTCCCAAGAAATGTCTGTTGTTCAGTATTATCTTGAGATGCGTTCTAACAGGTATGATCCGCATATCTTTTCTGATATCATCAAAGCTAAGCCGTTTAACCGCGAGCTCGTGGAAACATTTTTCTTTACCTATAAGTATTCCGACAAGGACATCGTTGAGGAGGAATGCAATTTCGTAAAGACAGGACATCAGGACGATATTTTGGAGTATATCCAGAAGAAATCTTTGTCGTTGAAAGCTGTTTCGGAGCTTTTCTTCCGCGAAGGATTTGAAGAGTGTTTCCGGGTTTATGCCAAGAAGTGGTATCAGGTTGATATCTGATTGGTCTTTTTTTAAAGCATCTTTCCCTTTGGGGAGAGGTGCTTTTTTTTGTGTGAGGGCTTGGTTTATGGTGTCATTGCGAGGAGTGTAACGACGTGGCAGTGTCAGCGACACCTGCAACGATTTTGGCTGTGGCGGGGAGATGGGGTGTACTGCTACGCGCGAGCTTAGTTTACGTTGTCATTGTGAGGAGTGTAACGACGTGGCAATCTATTTGTGGGAGTGCTATGCACCTGTTTGTGGATTGCTTCGCACATGTGGGCTTTAAGCCCGCTCGCAATGACGAGAGGGAGGGGATGGGGTGCTTCTTGTTGCTCGTAATAACGAAGGGAAGATATTTTGTTTGACAATTTGTTTTTTTATCGTCAGAATGCGATGCATTTAACAAGGAGATATGATAATGAGTGGGTTTGAGATTGTTGGTTATTTGGCTGGTGTGTTGACGGCGGTTTGTTTTTTACCCCAGAGCATTAAAACCTTAAAAACGCGTGAGACGGAGGGCATCTCTGCTACATCCTATGTGTTATATTGTTTGGGGTTGTTGTGTTGGATTATTTATGGGGGATATTTGCATTCGGTGCAAATGGTTTTGTTTAATATTATCTCGCTTTTCTTTGCCGTTTGTATTTTGGTGGTGGTGTTGCGTAATCTTAAAAGAAAATAACAAAGTGTGAGTGAGAGGAAAATATGCGAAGAAAAAAACAGTGCGTGATGTTAATCCGCACTGTTTGGTTAAGAGTTAATAATTGAACCAATCGTTTAGTGATTTGGCTTTTTTCCAGATTTCGTCAATGAACTCTGAATAGTCTTTTGAGGATTCTATTTTGCGATGCTCACATTTGGCTTGCACTTCGTTACGAAGATTTTCTGGAACTTCGGCGATGTTTTCGAGAACAGGGCCATTAAGTGGTCTGTTACGATAGCCGATGTGGAAGCCTCGAACCGTTATCTGGTTATTTAACACAGATATTTCCGCATGTCGGTTAATATTCCCCCAATAGCGTACATGAATAATTGTTGGTTTCATAATCATAAAATTTTGTTATTTTTTATTTAATGGATTTTCTGGAAAATGTCAAGTGTTTTTGTGCGAGAGGGGCCTGTTGGCGTTTTGCTACGGTAGGTGAATGGAATTTTTGACTTCAAAAACTCTCGCCCCTCCCTTTGATTTTTTTATTGATGTGCTTCTAAGGCGAAAAAATCGGCTGGAATGGGGATAAAATTAAAATAGTGGTTTTTATTTTTTGGGGTTGTGATATTGTGAGGGAAAATTTTGAGTGTTTAATGAAAGGTCTTATATAATATGTCTGATGAGAATATGACTGGTGATGAAATGGAAGTTAAAGTTGAGGGAGAGGCTGTGGTAACCTCTGCGCCAGCGGTTAATTTGCCCAAAGAAAATATTGCGCCGACGATGATTGTGGAAGAGATGCGTCGCTCGTATCTTGATTATGCGATGAGTGTTATCGTGTCGCGTGCGCTTCCTGATGTGCGGGACGGTTTGAAGCCTGTGCATCGTCGTATTATTTACGCCGCATACGAGAACGGG
>CAZRHI010000149.1:0-3104 GCA_964599945.1 uncultured Acetobacter sp.
TCGGTGTAAACGAGATGCTCTAACCAGCTGAGCTAAACGCCCATCGCGTTAACAAGAGAATTTATATACAATATTTTTTTATATTGCAAGAAAAAAATTACATTTTTTCATTTTTTTATTTTCGCAAAATCAATATGTTAAAAAAACAGAGAAATTTTTCTTCAAAATTTCTCTGTTTTAGTGAGCAAAATCACCTCAAAAATCTGGCAACAGGTGTCTTTTTAACAAATAACATTTTTAGCCAACCCACCAAGTGAGGTTTCTTTATAGTCGCTCTGTAAGCTCAAACCTGTTTCATACATGGTCTTAATGATACTATCCAAACTTACCTTGTATTCTCCGCTTCCTCTAACGGCCAAGCGAGTCGCATTTACAGCTTTAATCGCAGCCATCGCATTGCGCTCAATACATGGAATCTGAACAAGTCCTTTAATCGGATCACAGGTTAGCCCCAAATTATGTTCCATACCTATTTCCGCCGCATTTTCAATTTGGTTAATATCTCCACCCATGACAGCAGCCAGCCCTGCCGCAGCCATTGAACAAGCAACACCAACTTCGCCTTGACACCCGACCTCAGCACCAGAAATTGACGCGTTTGTTCTATATAAACAACAGATTGCCGCCGCCGTTGTTAAATAAACAACATCTGCGTTTTCTCCTTCAAAAGCTTTTTTATGAGCGAATCGCTGATAATAGCGCATAACAGCAGGCATAATTCCAGCTGATCCCATTGTTGGTGCAGTGATAATCTTTCCACCTGCCGCATTTTCTTCTGCGACAGCAAAAGCCCACAGATTTACCCAATCTAAAATAAACAGTGCATCATCAGCATTTCTTTCAAAACGATCTTGCAGACGTTTGTGTATTTCAGGAGCGCGACGACGTAATTTTATACTCCCTGGGAGTATTCCCTCTTTGACAATTCCATTATCAATATTTTCTTGCATAATGTTTACAATCTTACGAAGATAATCTTTTGTTTCGGCGTCAGAATGTAAAGCTTTTTCATTAGCCAAAACAACTTCGCTAATCGTCAGGTTATTTGTTTTACATATTTCTCTTAATTCTGCAAAACTTGAAAATTGGTATGGAACATTTAGTGGCGCGCGTTCAATTTTCTGCGCCATTTCATCAAGACGTGCGATTGTTCCTCCACCTACAGAGAAATATGTTTCTTCTAAAAGTTCGTTTCCCTTGTCATCATAGGCAACAAACTTCAGACCGTTTGGATGTTCTTTTAAGAAAATTTCTTTTTCAAGGATTACATCGCGTTCTAGTTCAAAATGTATTTTTTGAGTTCCCCGCAAATTCAGTTCTTTTGATTGAGCAACCTTTTCGATATAGTTTTCTTTTAAATTTAATTTATCGGCTTCAAATCCTAATAGTCCGTAAACAACAGCATTGACTGTTCCATGACCAATTCCTGTTAACGCCAACGAACCATATAAATAAACCTTTACTTTGGTTACTTGTTTAATATTATCGCCTAAATTATCAACAAAACGCTTTGCGGCCTTCATCGGACCAACTGTATGAGAACTCGAGGGTCCAATGCCTATCGCAAAGATTTCAGCAAGACTGTAGTACATATTTCATATCCTCAAAAAACAATCAAACGAAAGGAAATATATAATTTTTTGCAAGAAAGTAAACAGAAAAATTAAAAAAGAACGAAGAGTGGTGGACAGTTAAAACAGCTACGGCGATAATGATTTTGAACAAACGAACATCCTATTCACTTTTAGCTCGACAAAACAATAGACGGCAAAATTTATTATACATTGATTTATAAAAATTACAAAAAAGAATATCCTATCATCAATATGATGATTATGACTGTAGTGCTGAAGATACTTAACTTTCATTTGGATAGAAGGGATGCCTTATTGGGCATTTTCAATCTTTCTTGCATTTCTGACCTTTTGCGTAATGGTATTGTCTTCTCAAGATGACGAACAAGAATTCATTAGAGTTAACGCACGTACACTCTTCCATCAGTCATTTTGACAATTACAATATCTGTAGTGTGTTTGTATATGGTACTTTAGATAAAAAATTCTCTTAAAGAGATTTGAATAAAAAAGTGGTGCTATTTAGGATAGTCTTTTTTTGTATTTCGAAAGTAGATTTATGTGAAGCTGATGCTTTTTTGTATAATATTTTTCAGGAACGGCTTCTTTATCTTTTTCCCCTTTAAGAACATTATAGAACTGGAGATACTTAACTTAGCCAGTATCTTAATTAAGATATAAGTGTGGTCGGCACAAATCCTCTTTCCAGTAGCTAAATCTTAACTATATCGAGGCGTTTTTCACTATAAAATACCTTTCGCCGATATTTGGGTGTGAATACTACATGGTACTTACAATTCCATGTCGTGTGTGCTAATTTATTTACGTCATTTTTCATATTGACCTCCTTTAAAGTTTAATAAAGTACTTTCAATGATTTCAGGATTATCTAAGCTTTTACGGACATATATGCTCTGTGCGTGGTTTTCGGAGATGTAAAAAAGAAGCAATGTTTTAGCTTTTCCAGACACAATATCTTACCTTTATGGAGTTTTATTGTCTACTCATCGCTAAAGCTCTACGGAACCACGCGCCTAGCGCGTGGTTTTTGGAGTACAAGAAAAACCCCACTAGGGTAAGTGGGGTTTAAGGAGGAGGAGAAAGGGATAAGAAACAGTAATTAGAAGAACTGGCAGCTACCTACTCTCCCGCGCCTTAAGACGAAGTACCATGGGCGATGAAGGGTTTAACGACCGAGTTCGGAATGGGATCGGGTGGGACACCTTCGCTATTATCACCAGTTCGTCTAATTACTGTCCTAAACTGAAGTATTTGCTTCTTTTTTATATTTGTTTATTTAGCAAATTATTTATACGTTAAGTTATCAAGCCAATCAGATTATTAGTATCAGTTAGCTAAACACATTACTGTGCTTACACACCTGACCTATCAACGTGGTCGTCTACCACGATCTTAATGGGGATACCTAGTTTTGAGGTGGGTTTCCCGCTTAGATGCATTCAGCGGTTATCCCGTCCATACTTAGCTACCCAGCGTTGCTTCTGGCGAAACAACTGGTACACCAGAGGT
>CAZRHI010000150.1:0-3067 GCA_964599945.1 uncultured Acetobacter sp.
TTGTGGTTTTATCTCAAATATTCTCTCTCGCTTGAAAACGTCATTTTCTGCACCAGCATGATAATAAGAATTCATGAAAGAGCCTATGGGTTATGCATGGATTTTAACTACTTACAACAACGTATCGCCTCAATAAACGACGCTCTGGAACTCCTATACCGCCCGTTTGACATCACAGACGCCCCCAATGCAAAAAAGCTAAAAATAAAATCAAACAACATCGAACTGAAAAATATCTCCTTTGCCTACACCAAAGAAAAACCTGTCTTTAAAAACCTCAACCTCTCGATTGCGCCAAATGAAAAAATCGGCTTGGTCGGACTTTCGGGCTCCGGCAAATCAACCCTGATTAACCTCATTTTGCGCTCGTATGATGTTGCAAAAGGGAAAATCCAAATCTCCAACCAAGATATTTCCAAGGTAACGCAATTTTCATTACATCAAAACATCGCACTCATCTCACAAGAGCCTTGTCTATTTAACCGAAGCATAATGGAAAATATCCGCTTTTCTCGCCCCAAAGCAAGCGATGAAGAGGTTTTTAAAGCCGCCAAACTCGCACACATCCACGATGTTATCTTAAAAATGCCCAACGGCTATGAGAGTATAGTCGGTGAACGCGGAGTTAAGCTCTCAGGTGGCGAACGTCAGCGTATCGCCATTGCTGCCGCAATCTTAAAAGACGCCCCGATTTTGATTTTAGATGAGGCAACCTCCGCACTTGATAGCGAATCCGAGTTAGCCATAGAAAAAGCCCTAAAAAACATCATGAAAAACAAAACCGTCATTGCGATTGCCCACCGCCTCTCCACCTTAAAAAATATGGATAGGATTATCGTCTTAGACCACGGCAACATCATCGAAGACGGCTCGCAAAAAGAACTCTTGAAAAACCCCTCTGGCACTTTCCATAAGTTCTACAAATTGCAATCAGACGGTTATTTATAGCACACGCTAGCCAAGTTACCCACATTCTATTATTTTTACCCAAGTTGTTGTAGCCACTCCTATCAACTTCCCCCTGCTAAACATCTAATCGCCATACCTCTCAACCGCCCTCAAACAAGTGTTTATAACCGCCTTGCCTACCAATAAGAAACTTGTAACAATAATAGCTCTTCTTCGTCTTCAAAATCCTCATCGTCTTGAGTTTTCCCTTTATGTTGCACGCGTGTTTCCATAAACAAAGGCAACTTTCCATCATGCGGATAAACCAGATGTTTTTTAGAAGACGCCCCCTCAAAAGAAGCCTTGTCAAAAATTGCTTCCCCATTGTGTGTTTCCATATCAAACAATTTTTTTCGTTTCATCTGAGTTCTCCATATCTCATCACAAAACTCTAGCATAAGAAATAAAACAAGACAAAAATATACCAAAAATTGAAAAATGCAACAAATATTTTTCAAAGTTCCCCTAACTCCATAATGATTTTACCCACACCAAAAACAACAATCTCTTTCACAATAACAAAAAATGAGGAGACATCACGTCCCCCCATTTTTCTATTGTCTTTAAGCTTCTTACGATTATTCATCACGCAGATATTTTTTCAAAAAAGCAGCTTGACTGTTAAGTCTGCTCTGCATTATCTGCATATATTCGCTCTGGTTCAAGCCCCACTTCTCCGCATAGCGGAAGATAAGACTTTCTTTGAACTTAAGCGATATTTTCATCGATTGAAGGATCCAACTAAACGTTGTCGGATCAATCTGAACACGCTGAAAATATGCAAAGGCTATCTTTTCAAGCCCATTGTTTAGGAGATGTTTCTCAGCTCTGGGATAAAGCTTAGCTATCCCAATTAGAGCATTCACATCACCTTCATTAATGGTCTCAATCTGCGACTGCGTTTCGAGCTCCTCAAAAGCAACCACCTGCATAGCTTCTGATAACTCTCTCACCTGTTCCACAGGGAATTGCTTCATCCCCACCAGAACCTTGATAGCGCGAATAATCAGAGCTTCAGACATCCCTTTAAAAGGAAACACCCTCTGCAGAACTCCACCGCCTTTGTTCGTCGCCTCAGCTTTCTCAACAAGAGCTAAGAAAAGATTTTCTTGCTGATCGGCATTGGCAAACTTGCAGAGTGTATACAAATCCGCACAATTTTGCGCTGATTCCACCATCTCGATAACGAGGTTGTCAAAAAGAGCTGGAAGGATATGAGCTTTGATGCTGTGCATATTGTCCAGCATCATCTGATAGACGCGATACTCTCTCAGATGCGCAACACCTATGCGAAGCCAGGCGTAAATATCTTCCTCATTTTTCAGTTCTCCCTCCACCTCAATAGCTGAAAAGTACGTATAAGTACTCTTCTGCAGATATCGGAGAAGTTGCGGGAACATCATCTGGAAATAAGAAGCCACATTCTCTGCCTCCAAAAGGCTAGCTCGTAGCTTTGCATAGAGTTCTGGCTGAAAAACGCAAAAATATGGCATCATTTCAGCCATATCCTGTTTCACAACAAATGCAATCTCAAAGAACTCTATCATCAGCTTCTCGCCCTCCTCTCCAAGCTTATTCGGAACAATATTCCGAAGCTCAAGAAGGAAACGAGGTGCCCACGAAGGACGCGCTTTCGCAAGCACTAGAGCAACTTCCCAGCGCGCTGGTGTTAGCTCCACCTGACATCCTTTCTTAACACCAAGAACCTCCATAGGCTCAAGGCTGTCGAAAGCGGACGGCACTTGTCCTGCAACCGCTCGCAATAAATTGCGCTCAAGTTGCATGCAAAGCTCGCGCATCTTATCCCTAGTGGGAGTATAAACGCGCATTGCTGCAACGAGCATAGCAGGACAGCGTTGCGCAATCACAGCATCAAGTTCTTCCTCAGTTTTAATTTCTGAAAGAAGCGCATTACACTCGCGATGCAATAGTGCCACCTTCGTGCCATGAGACCACACACGAGATGCTATTTCTTCGTCGGAAAGCTCGAACTTATCGATGAGCTTCAGCTCTTTCTCAGCCCCAAGAAGATAACACTGTGCGCTAGGGTTCTATTAAAATGATCGGAATTTTTAAGATTTTAAGGAGAATACACAATGGCTGTTGTTGGTTATATTCG
>CAZRHI010000151.1:0-3059 GCA_964599945.1 uncultured Acetobacter sp.
ACCGCATTTACGCTACTGACCCTTCTGGAAAAACAATAGCTGAAGTGACATTTCCTACCACTGATGGAGTATCGACAATCAACCATACGTTCGTTGACAACTCTTTGAGCGGTCAAGGTATCGCCGGAGAACTGGTGAAACTCGCTGCCGACAGAATCCTTGCCGACGGTAATAAAATTGGTGCGACATGCTCCTACGCAGTTGCCTGGTTTCAGCGTCATCCTGAATATCCTGTGGCTTGCTCCGGTTCTGCCGCCTGCCAAACTAAAAATTAAGAATCACAACGGACTCCTCAATATGCTCCATTAGAAGCTTCAGGAGGCTGTGCCGATTCTACCTGCAATTAGACACTATTGAAAAAATAGATTGCCTGCTCATATATCTTATTTTATAACTTATATTCTATAACCTTTTAAAAATTACTTATACTATCATCTAAATCAAAAAAATCGCTACTTTTGCAAAATAAATATTATTCATATGGATATCAAAAAAGGTGAACAACTAAGAAAAGAATGGGGCAACGCACCTTGCGACCATCCCTCTTTCTCAAAAGAAACTCAAGGCGCTCCGATTTCAGGATTGGGTTATGTTGAAGTTAAGACTGGAGATTATATATGCACTCAGTGCGGAGAAGTCTTTACGAAGGCTGAAAAAGATGAAATTGAAGCAAATCGGGGTAAATAAAATAAGAAGTGGCTTATCGTTTTATGATAAGCCACTCTTATTAGGGTAATTTCGTATAAACTCAATAAATTTTTTATGGTAAAATTTGGTTTATAACATAAACCAAATTATCTTTGCAACTGAAAAACAGGGCGGAATCGCGCGACCGTCCTTTTTTAAGAGAATAATGGTTTATAAAATAAACCAAGTGTCCAACTTAAAAACTTTTTTAATATGGAAGATAAAAAACTTACTGAGAAAGAGAGTCTTGAAATTATAACTTCAATGATTGCTCGAACGAAACAACGTTACCTTGGAAGCGGAAATATACTCTTAATGTGGGGTTACCTCGTGGTAGCAATATCTGTCATTGTTTGGGTACTTCTCGCCGCAACAAGACAAGGTAGTTGGAATTGGATATGGTTTGCTATTCCCATCATCGGATTTCCCACTACAAAAATAATGGCTCGCCGGGATGAACGTGCCTACGGAGCAGTAACATACTCGGATAAAGTTACCTCTCGCCTATGGACAATATTTGGTATATCTGAGATCGTGCTGACTTTAATATGCCTCGGTTTTTCTTATATAGGTAGGATAAACTGCTGGAGTGCAATGTTATTGTATTCTCTTCTTCTTGCTCCCGGTGCTGTAATCGCTCAAGGTCTCATTGTAAAAGAGAAGAGTCTTGTAATTGGAGGCTTGATTGGGATAGCTATTGGAGTTATTGCATTATGCTGTACAGTCGGAAGGATACCACTTACGGCTGATTGGTTTATGCCTCTGTTCATTTTAGCGTGGGTAGCAATGATGATCGTGCCGGGTCATATACTTAATCGTAAGGCAAAAGACAAATGAGAGAACTGAATCCGCTGCTACATTCGCAACTCCGGCTTGCTATAATGTCCATTCTTATGAATGTGGAAGAAGCTGATTTTGTTTATCTCAAGGAGAAAACCGAATCTACTGCCGGAAACCTAAGTGTTCAGATTGATAAATTATCTTCAGCGGGATATATATCCGTGGAAAAAGGAATGTCTGGAAAACGTCCAAGAACTTTATGTTCCATTACCAAGGAAGGTCAAAAAGCTTTTGAGGAATATGTTGATACACTGAAAATTTATCTTAATATCTAATTAATTAACCCCACGTCACGACATTTCGGACGTGGGGTTTTGATTGAAGGATATTTATTTGACATTGTTGATTGGAATATGATATTTTTACACCTGATCTGTACTTTTTCTCTGTAACTTACAAATTTTAGGGGCAAAATTTTTATAATCAAAGTCTTTTTAGTAGTTTTGTATTAGGATTGACATGGTTCAGTCCAAGACATTTTGGAAAAATAAGAAGCGTTATGCATATCTTGAACTTGAAAACGTAGGAAATTTTCAAATTGCACAAAGATAGCATAGGGGTTCTCACGCGTATAGCGTGGGCTACTATTGTTACATCTGTGCAAATGGTTTTCCTACGACCTTCAAGTTAAGACGTGGCATAGTTGGCTCACGTTTCTGCATATAAACCTTAAGTACTCTCCATTGAGCCAATGGAGAACAAAAAGTATATGAAAAAAATATATGTTCTTTTTCTATTGATGACACTTATGACAGTGTCTTGTTCTGACGACATTACTCCTTCTGAAACATATAAGGGATTTTTTGTCGATTCTGAAGGTGGTCTAATATATGATTTCTATCAGGAACCGGATACTGTTATATTAGTCTTAAATGCTTCAAATATACCTTGTGAATACACCGAGACGACTGAAGAAGTGCCATGTGGTGATACTCCAATATACCTACGTAATACCTATATCCTAACTATTTCTGATAAAACAGCGGTGCTAACTATTGGTACTGGAGCGCAAAAGTTTGACTATTTTGCAGACAAAACTATGCGTGAATGGAACTATTATCCCGGAGAATACAACCTCAATAAAACAGGTTATGAAGAATATCTGAAATTGTCGGATGTTTATAAAGCTATTGTTGTTAAAGACAATATAAAGTTTACGACGAAAATAGCATTTATGCGGAAAGTAGGAGATACGGATGAAATTGCCTTTGTAAGATATGGTCCGTTTACATATACTGAATATGGTCCAAAGCGTACACAATGGGTTGAACTGCCAGCTTCAATAAAAGAATATCATTTGAGAATTTCAAAGGAAGATGAATATAATTTGAAACTCACAGGGGACAATGTTGAATATAAGTTCAATATTCAAGAGCGGAATTTGATACAAACTAAACCCTCATACAAAATTATTGGTCAACTATCACCTACTAATTGGTAAGGTAATATCACAAATGAAAACGCCCAATTTACACCTGGAATCGAGTGTGAAATTGGGCGTTAAAACAACAAAAGCCTGATAAACAGGCTTT
>CAZRHI010000152.1:0-3042 GCA_964599945.1 uncultured Acetobacter sp.
TTGGTAAATTCTCGGGCGAATCGGTGCCGGCGGTTGGTTTTTCCATCGGGTTTGAACGGGTTTGCGCGATTTTGCTTGATGAGGGGTTTGTGCCTCCGAGTTCTCAGAAAGTGGTGTTGGCGTATAATGCGGAAGATGATTTTTCTTTAGTGATGAACAAGGTTCGCGCTTTGCAGAGCGAAGGTAAGATTGTTACCGCGCTTAAACGTTCGAAAAAGTTTGGCAAACAGGTTGATGCGCTCGTGGCTTCGGGCTATGTGATGATGGTGAACTTTGCGGACGGTTCGATGAAAGCTTTAGGATAAATTTTGTGATTGAGAACGTTAGAAAATGTCTTTTTACACATAAGTTTCAGCTTATTGGTTTTGTGCTAAGTCTTTTGGCGTTATGGAACGCGGTTTGGCTCGTGCAGTTGCTGTATGGCGTCGTTTTGCTTTTGGTGATGCTTATAACTCGAGGTAAGGTGAAGTTTTTGCTTTCGTTGGTGGTTACGGTGGTGTTGGTGTTGTTTTTTATGCCATACGTTATCAAAGGGGCGCATATGGTTTCGGGTAAGGTGATGTCTATGCTTGTGCCTAAACCAGAGCTGGTGTATGACGGGCGAAAGGAGGGGCAACCTAAGCCACTTATCTCTGTTGTTATTCCTGCGTATAATTATGCGGACTATGTGGCGCGAGCGATAAAGAGCGCAGCAACGCAAGATATTGATATGCCATACGAGGTGGTTGTGGTTGATGATGCTTCAACAGATGAAACCTTAGCGCGGGCGGTTGAGGAGGCTAAAAAATATGCCAATATTCGGGTGTATGCGAACAAGAAAAACCGAGGTTTAATTTCCAATAAAAATAATGGGATTGCACTTGCGGAAGGTGAGTGGATTTTTAACTTAGATGCTGATGACTTTGTTACTGAAGATGCGTTATCAAAGTTATATAGCTTGGTGAGAGATTATCATGCGGAATTGGCGTATACTTGGTATGATAGGTTTGGGACTCAACAAGGTGTTGATGAGCTTGTGGGGGGACGTGTTATAAGTTTTGTGAACTGTATTCCTAATTTTATTTTATATTCCAAAAAAGATTGGAAAAAATATGGGGGATATAGTTATCTTTTTAGCAAGGGGATTGAAGATTGGGCGTTTCAAACGGCGTTTTATTTGGATAATAAGAAAATTATACGTTCAGAGAAAGTGTTAGCGTTTTATTTTGTAAAAGATGATGGGCGGAACAATGATGTGAAGCCGTTTTATTGGCCGTTATGGTGGATGATGCAGGAATATATGTCGTATCAATATGATTGGAATTTGAGATTTAGGTTGTTTTTAGTAGGATTTAATAAAAATCTTATTGGGCGTTTGTCTGCTATGCTATGGACAAGATTGTTTGAAAATAATAACTTGGATAAACTCCCATTTTATGAGGTGCATTAAAGGGGGCGTGTTTTGAACAGCGCTACTCGTTTTTTGGGGTGGCGTTTTTTTATGGCTTGGGTGAGGGGCTTGTTTTTTATGAAATCGAGATAAAAAAACCACCCTTTTGAGGGGTGGTTTTCTTGTTTTAGTAGTGGTTGATAAAGGCGCTAAAAACGATTTTGTTAACGTTTTTTAGCGCGTGTTTTTTGCCTTTGCTACGATAGCGAGTTATCAGCTCGTCGGTGAAAGTTTTGGCGAAAGTCTTTCCAAACGGGGGATAAGGGGCTTTACGACTTTGCTCCAAGATTGTTGCCATGGCTTGTCGAGAAGCTTGGTCGCTTAGGGTTTCCACCAGTGGAAGGAAAGCTTTGCTTTTGAGCTTTGGCGCGTCTTCGATGAGTAGCTTTAAAAGCGTTTGCGCATATAGCGTTTCGAAGATTTTGGCAACCGTTCCGAAGAGCTTTGTTGGCGAGCCTTTAGCTTCAATCCAGTCGGCGATAACCTTGTCGCGAGCGTCGGCGAAGTCTTTGTTTTCCAGTTTGTTAATTTCCTTTTGAAAGGAGATGATTACTGGGGTTTCTTCGTTTGTCAGTTTGCTTTGGGTGTATATTTCCTCGGCTAGAGTTTCTATGGCGTCTTCAACGCATTGAGCGAGCTTTTTTAAGCTTTCTTCGGGGATGAGGGCGTTGATGTTTTGGACGGTTACGACTGGGAAGTCGTGTTTTGAAAGCTCTCTTATGAGGGCTTGTTCACCAAGTTGCTCTAAGATGATTCGAAAAGTTTTTTCGAAATTTTTACAGGTGGCGTCTTTGACTGCCTCTTCAAGAGCCTTTTTAATCTGGGTCATACGCGAGATTTTTAGTTAAACAATAGGGGGGATACAACCAAATTTTATCGAATTTTTACATTATAATATGGACAATAATTGGTTGTTGGGAGGGAGTGTAAAATGTTTCGGGCTTTTTGTCAATATCTTTTTATGGTGTGTGGCTGGGGAGTTTTAGGCAAAAAGAAACGCTGTTTTTTTCCTTTGGGGAAAAGAAACAGCGTTATGCGGTCGAGTGTGGCTCAGACTATTTTTTGCCCTTGCTACCTTTCGCTTTTTTGCGAGGTTTGTGATAGCGCACCGAGCGGAGAAATTCCATTTCTTCGTCTGTAATTTCTCTATATGTGTCATGATCGCGAGTGTCTGCGAAGTTGATGTACACATTGATTGTCTGCGCATTAAATACTTTAAAGGGTTAATAAATTTTAGTAAGTTTTCTTTGTCAATTTTAGATTGAGCCTAAGAACACATCACCCAACCCCAAAAAATGGAACCGAACAACACACTCTTAAATCAAAATAATTAACATCACCTTACTTATTAGGATTTTAGAATATCACATTTTTGGAGGGATTGCAAGCAAAAAAGTGAAGAAAGATTTAAAAAAATGCTTTACTTTTTGTTTTTTTGTGGTATCTAGGGAAAGCTTTTTAATGGGGTGGAATCGGTTTTTGTGATTAAATCCTTGAAAAAGCACAGTTAATCCCGTGGGGGAAGATAGCCAAATTTCTTACCACGGACCTTTGAGATAATAACAATTTTAGAATTGAGGTATTAAAATGGCTAAGTCTAAAAAGAAAATTTT
>CAZRHI010000153.1:0-3005 GCA_964599945.1 uncultured Acetobacter sp.
CTGATTATAAAGATAAAATTATTATAAGAGGACGCTATTATGAGTACGGCAAATAACAAATTAGACGGCAAAGCATTTGTTGGAGAATTAAGCAAATGCGAAACTCCAAAAGATATATTCGCGTTATTAGATAGAACAATGTCGCGAGATGTCTTAAAAGATAGAATGTCGAATATTGATAAGCTAAACGAAAAAAATGTCGATTTGATATTAACGTTTCATGCGGCAAATGCGAAAGTAAGAGCAAGCCATAAGGGCGTTAAAATCAGCCATCAAGATTGTGTGAATATGGCAGTTAATCAATATAACAATATAACAAGCCGTGGCTACAAAGGGTTTAAGATTGAGCTTAATAAATATCAAGCAACCAAGTCTAAAAACCAATCAATTGAAATGGCGGTAGATAGTCAAGAACTATTTAAACGCATTGCACAAAGAAAGCAACAAACAGCATAAGCCTCCAAAACAAAAGTTCTCTCATTACACTCCCAAAAACATCTCCTTCTCACTCGGAGATGTTTTTTTATGTAAAAATCTCAAGGCATAATAAAAAAGCCATCTCAAAAATGAAGTGGCTAAAATGTTTAAGTTAAAGAAAGTTACTCTTTCCCTTTGCCAGACATTGCTTTTTGTATAGCAGGGTTTACCAAAGTGTTTTTATATTCAGGTGTCAGGTTACGAGAAACTAAACCGCGAACTTCTTCAACGGAAATTTCAGAACTTGTTCCCTGTGGAGAGCCAACAAAAGTAGGAGAACCACCCCACCCATTTTCTTTCTCAGCCAAAACAGTTTTAACAGCACCAAGGTTAACATAACCAGCTTCATGTTGGCAAATACTTACTTTACGGAAAGGTACTCCCTGAGGTCCCATTTTCATCTCAGGATTTTCAGCAATAACCACAGGAGCAAAGGAATAGCCAACTTGAGTTGCGCAAGGTTCCGTTGTTTTAACATGGGCAATACCATTTTTAACAGAAACCTCGATTTCACCACTATTAACCTTATCAATAACTCGTTGTTGCGTGTTGCGATAAGTATTCATAGTCGTTTCATCAACCATTCCAGTATCAATAAATTTTTCAACATCAGCAATATTTTTAGGCGTTACCATAAATACTTTAATTGAAGAGGCAAGCGCACCCGTTTTGTTTTCAGGGTCAAATGCTTGCTCAATAGGTTTTGGACCCGCCCATTTACTACCTTGAAATGTATCATGCCTGTTAATGTCAGCAATATTTTGATTGTATTCAACATCTTTGCCCTCTAAAAAGCGATTTGCCATAACAAAAGCTGCAACAGAGTCAACATCCACACGGTTTGTGCAGAAAACAATATCTTTTCCTTTATATTCACCAAGCAACACTTCAGCGTTTTTAGAAACTTCACGAACGCAAGATTGGGTTACCTTTTGCTCTGTATGTTGTGGGTCAATATTTTTATCGCAAATCTCAGCGAGCGCAGGAACAGTCATCTCCAAACCAATGATTGTTTTACCCTGAGCTTTTAATTCTTTCAAACGTGCCACTTCAGCATCACGAACATTCTCTTTAGTCTTTGGGTTAATCATAGCAGGGTTGACATAAATAAATTCAGACATACTCTTTCTCCTATAAGTTTGTAATAGCATAATCGCTGAAAACAGTATACGCTTTTTGTCAATATGTGTCAAGAATTTTTGGTTGGGATAAATAGACGAGTTACTTTATAAAAAAAAGCGGGAAAACTCCCGCTAAAATCGTTTAAAAGTGTTTAGAAACTTCCCCAATGTACTTTATCTGGGTTCAGTCTATCTTGAGGCACTTTCGAGGTTTCTTCAGGATACCCGATGGTTACAATCGCCACAGGTAACATCGTTTCTGGCATATTAAATTTTTCTCTCAAATTATTAACAACCATCGGCATTGGCGCAGCTCCGCAGAAACACGCTCCCAAACCTTTCGCGTGGCAAGCGAGCAATAAATTTTGTGCTGCGAGCGCCCCATCAATTTGCGCATAGTTCCAGCCTTCTTTTTCGCGGTGAAAAGTCTCTTCCTCATCAGCACATACCACAATCACACACGCAGCGTCCTTTGCAAAAGATGTCCATGGTTGAACAGCCCGAAGGGTGCGTAAAACCTCTTTATCTTGAAGCACCAAAAAGTGCCATGGTTGTTTGTTGTGTGCAGAAGGGGCATAGCTTGCCGCTCTGATAAGTTCTAAAATTTCTTCTTTTGAGAGTGTTTTCTCTGGGTTATATTTTCTAATAGAACGGCGAGTAATCAATCCTTCATAAAGTTCCATAAGTCATCTCCTAAAGTTTAAGTATTCTTAATTAAGTGTCCGTTGCAGTTTGGCGATATGTGGCAAAACAAGGTTTTCAATCAAAAATTTGAAAGTTTTTTCAACAGTTTTGTCAGTATTGGAAATAGCATCCAAAATTCCTTGTGAAGAACCACTTTTCCCAATTTTTTCTGCAAGCATATTATAAACACCAGCCATATCAGAAAGCGAGCTAATCAGTTCAGCCGCAAATTGTGGAATTTGTAATTGCTCACAGCCACCCCAAAATCCTTCCAAAAACCCTTGTTCAATCTGCATCGCCCGACTATGGCAAAAATGCACCAAATCTTTTTTATCTTGTGCGGTCATCTCTGGCAACATGAGCGTATTTGTTTGAATAATGGCAAACATCTCGTCCCAAAGCCCCATAAAAAATTTAAAAAACAATTCTGCTTCGGCTTTTGTTGTCAAACGTGGTTGTTTATCCTCTAAAAACAAAGAGGAAATAACATCAGTCGGTCTCAAATTATTATTCGGGCTACAAATAGCCCCAGCAAATTTAAGCTTTGCCACCCCAAGAGGTGTAGGACACTGGTAGTGGTCTAAAAACTTTTGGAATTTATCATCCCCAATGTATAAATTTTCACTTTGCATTTTTTTTCATCTTCATATATACTAACCAACATACACAATTTAATGGGAGTTTTACAAATTGTCTACTCTAAAATTGTCATTGTTACTATCT
>CAZRHI010000154.1:0-2988 GCA_964599945.1 uncultured Acetobacter sp.
CCTATATAAATTTGAACTAATACTTTAGTTAGTGTTCAGATTTTTAAAAATCAAGCATTACCCAAAAAAAAGTATCATTTTTTAATATTTTTAAAAATACTATCAAAAATCTCAGCAATTTTCAGGTTCGTAAACTGTTTAAGAGTAATCGCTCTTGCCTTCTCAGCCATCATTTTGCGCTCTTCAGGATGTTCCAAATAATATGCGAGTTTTGCCTTAAAATCATAAAAATCTTTATATGTTGCCACACTATCGCCATACACCTGAACAATCTCTGGCATATAATCCGTAAGCACAAACCCACCAGACGCTGTAACATCATAAATTCTGTTTGAGATAAATCCATAAAAAGCCATATCCTCACGATGATCATTTAACACAATCCCCGCATTCGCATAATAACGATATAACTCATCATTATCAATATACTGCCCTTTTAAGATTTCAGGAGATAAACTTTTCTCCCAAAACTTACCAAACACACTCAAATCCGCCTGCGCTAATTGTGCAAAATCAACCGATTTACGCCCAAACCCCGAGTGATTAGACCCCACAAACAACACAGGATACGTTTTGTCTTTTTCCTCCTCACCAAGCTTAAACCTTTCTGGATTAGTAAACTGTGGCACATAAATCGCAGGTTTCTCCCTTGCTCTAAGAACATCATCAACAAACTTTCGCGAAGCACTTGCCACCACATCAACCTCATCTAAAATTTCAAGGTTTAACCCCTCCACATAATAGATATAAAGCACTCTCTTACGCCCATCTTCTTTAACCCCAGGCAAATGCTCAAAATTATAATATCCCTTAAAATAAAGCACATTCCCCGCATTACCTAGTTTAAGATTATCATAATCTTCTCGAAAGCGATATTCCACCTGATAGCCAAGCTTTTCAAACCCCAATTTCAAATCATTTGCTAAAAAGAAATCCCCGTCTTTCCCATAGTAATACGGAGAAGATGTCCGCGCAGACGAGGGAAGCACAAATACAATTTTAGAAAAATCAAGTCGTTTGGCATAAAACAGATAAGCCCCTGCCACCGCTAATAAAAGGAATACTATCGCTATAATCTTTTTCATCATACTAAAAATATACACCTCTCTTAAAAAAATCGCAACCTCAAAAACAAACGGCGCACATTTTTTCTTGCCTACCCCTCAATTTTATGATATACTCCCTCTCGTTTAATAACTATTAGGACTATAATAATGAACCTCCGCCCCATAATACTAAAAAGTTTCTTTAAGCATTCCAAGCTATACATCATCTTTGCGATTACCTTTATCATCAGTTCAATCGCCCAATCCATCACCCCTTATATTACCTCTCGGCTTATCGGCTGTTTCCAAACCTCCTCAAAAGAGGAAATCCTGAGCAACATTATTTTTTGGACAGTTGTTTTCATCATCGCCAAAGCCCTGCAAGCCCTCAACCAATATATCGTGCGAATTTATAACACTATGTCTTCAATAGTGTTAAATGCAGACATAACCCTTGCCTTATTTAAAACCGTTCACGCCCACGAAACCGCCTATTTTGATGATGAAATGACTGGACGCATCACTTCTGCTGTAAACAAAATCTCCGGCACACTTTCAAGCATCATCACAGGTTTGCTTTTTAGCCTCATCCGTCCGCTCATAGGCTTTTTATTTTCCTTCGCAATTATCACCTACGCCAGCCCTAAACTAGGCATAACCTTGTTTATGATCTGTATTCCCTTTTGTTTTATTCACAAAAAGTTGTTCCCAACTATTGTCAATGTGTTCAAAACACGTGGTGCTTTAGAGCAAGAATATATCGCAAGAGCCACCGACAGCCTAACAAATTACAAGCTCGTCCGCCACACAGGCTCAATTTTTACCGAACGCTTAAACGCCTATAAACTCCTCAAAAAATATCTCCGCTCCACTTACGACTGCGAAACCAAACGTGGTCTTTCCTCAATGTCTCTCAGCTTAGCTGAAACGCTATTCACCATTTCTTGCTATGTCGCAATCTTATATTTCACAGCACTCGACACACTCTCTTTAGCCGATGCCTTTTTCGCCTTTCAATCTATCAATATGCTTCAAACGAGCATTCAAGACTTAAATGATTTTTCAATCGACTTTTCCGCCTCCTACGGCGAGCTCAAAACAAACCTTGAGTTGATATATAAACCGATAACCATCAAAGACAAAGAAGACGCATCCCCCTTAGTCGTAACCGAAAACACCATAAATTATAAAAACATAAACTTCGCTTATATTAAGGAAAAACCTGTTTTTGAAAACTTTAACTTAAACATTCCCGCTAATCAAAAAATAGGGCTAGTTGGCTTCTCGGGCGCAGGTAAATCCACCCTCATCAGCTTACTTTTGCGATCATATGCCCCTCAAAGTGGCGAAGTCCTTATCAGTAACCAGAATATAGCTGACATCACCGAATATTCACTACACCAAAACATTGCCTATGTTCCGCAAGATGTAACCTTGTTTAACCGCTCGTTAATGGAAAACTTAAAGCTTGCTAACCCTAAGGCAACCACAGAAGAAATTTATAATGCAGCCAAACTCGCCAACATTCATGAAACAATCTTAAACCTCCCCAAGGGGTATGATAGCGTTGTCGGTGAGCGAGGCATTCTCCTCTCGGGTGGAGAACGCCAACGTATCGCGATTGCCCGAGCCATTTTACAAAACGCCCCAATCCTCATCCTAGACGAGGCAACCTCCGCACTTGATAGTGAGTCTGAAATTATGGTGCAAAACGCCATCGAAAACCTAATGAAAAACAAAACCGTCATCGCCATCGCTCACCGTCTCTCCACTCTTCGCGCCATGGATAGGATTATCGTTTTAGAAAACGGCAAAATCACCGAGGACGGCACTCCACAAACTTTATTAAAAAAGAAAAACGGCACATTCAAGCACCTCTTCACCCTCCAAACAAATGGCTACATCACCGCCTCCACACAAAATAAGGAGCAAAACTAATGAC
>CAZRHI010000155.1:0-2947 GCA_964599945.1 uncultured Acetobacter sp.
GGAACACATAATAGCGCATTGTGGCAATCGATATGTTTATATTTATCAAATTCATTAAAAACAAAGATAACTGTTCTTTACCGTCTGTTACATATAAAAAAACATAATATATCAAAAACGACAGTGCTGTATTAAACCCACCAACCAGCAAAAAACGGATTTTTTGGTTAAGCTTAAACCAAATTGCTTCAAGTTTTTTATATGTTGCAACAATCATACTAACCTCATTACTTAGTTTGTTTCTTTAAGCTTATTCCTTAAATTTCAAAAATGCAGTAAAATTTTGTGGCTTTTCCCTGTTTTGAATAAATTTAAACTTGCAAAAAAGTTGTTTCGTGGTAGTACTCTTTTAAGTGTTTTGTAAGGAGATATACTATGGCTATTGATAATGACACGGTAAGACGAATTGCTTTTTTGGCAAGGCTTAAAGTTGGGCAAGATAAGATTGAAGAAACAAGAGAAGAATTTAATAAGATTTTGGCATGGGTTGAAGAACTTGGCGAAGTTAATACGGATAATGTTGAACCCTTGGTTTCAGTTAACAATGAAACTCTTACCTTGCGACAAGATGTTGTGGACGCTGGACATATCAGCGAAGAGATTTTAGCCAATGCTCCAGCAAAAGAATATGGCTATTTTGTTGTTCCGAAGGTTGTGGAGTAAATAAAGATGACAAATTTAATAGATTTAACCATTAGCGAATCGCTTACAAAATTAAAAGCAAAAGAAATCTCCCCTGTGGAGCTGACTCAGGCTTATATTGAGAAAATGGGTGAAAACGATAAATATAACGCATACATTACCCAAACCGCAGAACAAGCTCTGGAAAGCGCAAAAGAATCTGAAAAACGCTATGCAAACGGAACGAATCGTCCTTTAGAGGGGATTGCTCTCGGGATTAAAGATTTATTCTGCACCAAAAACATTCGCACGACGGCTTGTTCACACATTATAGACAATTTTATTCCACAATACGAATCCACCGTTACGCAAAATTTGCTTGATGACGGCGCGTTGTTTTTAGGCAAGCTTAACCTTGATGAGTTTGCCATGGGGGGAAGCAATGAAACGAGTTATTTCGGACCTGTGGTTAACCCATGGAGCAAAGATGTTAAGCTGGTTGCAGGTGGGTCTTCTGGTGGTTCGGCGGCAGCGGTTGCTGCTAAGATGTGTGCGGCAGCAACGGGAACAGATACGGGTGGGTCTATTCGTCAGCCGTCTGCTTTTTGCGGTGTAACAGGAATTAAGCCGACATATGGGCGTTGCTCGCGATATGGTATTGTGGCGTTTGCCTCTTCTTTAGACCAAGCTGGACCAATTTGTAAAGATGTTACGGATTGCGCTTTGATGTTAAACAGTATGGCAGGGTATGATGCAAAAGATTCCACATCATCAAAAGTTAGTGTGCCAGATTTTAGTTCCTTTATTGGACAGGATATTAAAGGCTTAAAAGTCGGCATTCCAGAAGAATATCGTCCTGACGGCTTAAACCCTGAAGTTGGAGCATATTGGGACAAGGCCGCTGAAATCTTAAAAGCAGAGGGCGCAGAGATTGTTCGTATCAGTTTGCCACATACAAAATACGCTTTGCCTACATATTATGTTATTGCGCCAGCGGAAGCGTCTTCTAACCTTGCACGTTATGACGGGGTTCGTTATGGAAATCGTGTGGCAGGAAATGGACTAGATGAACTTTATATCAACACCAGAAGCGAAGGATTTGGGAAAGAAGTTAAACGGCGTATTCTTATCGGAACATACGTTCTTTCTGCTGGGTATTATGACGCATATTATCTCAAGGCACAAAAAGTTCGCCGTTTGATTAAGAACGATTTTGACGAGGCATTTAAACAGTGTGATGTTATCTTAACCCCAACAAGCCCTATTGAGCCTTTTGCTATTGGGGATAAGAAAATGGCAGAAAACCCAATCAATATGTATCTCAACGATGTGTTTACTGTTTCCGTTAATCTGGCTGGATTACCAGCCTTGAGCTTGCCTATCGGTTTATCAAAAAATGGATTACCTCTTGGAATGCAACTTATTGGCAAACCCTTTAACGAGGCGACAATTTTCAAAACAGCATATCAGCTAGAACGTGGCGCAAATTTTGTTAGAAAGTAAAAAAGATGTCAGAATATATTATCGAAACAGAAAAAGGAAAATGGGAAGTTATCTGCGGGCTTGAAATTCACTGCCAGATTATCTCTAAGTCAAAAATTTTTAGCGGTGCTTCAACAGAATTTGGCGATGATGTAAACGAAAATGTGTCTTTTGTGGACGCAGGTATGCCTGGGATGTTGCCAACGCTTAATATGGAGTGTGTTCACCAAGCAGTAAAAACAGGTTTGGGGCTTAACGCGGTTATCAATAAATATTCCGAATTTTCTCGTAAAAACTATTTTTATGCTGACTTACCACAAGGGTATCAGATTACGCAGTTTGTTCACCCGATTGTTGGCGAAGGGGCGATTGATATTGACCTCTCAGACGGCTCAACCAAAACAATTCGCATTGAAAGAATGCACATTGAGCAAGATGCGGGAAAATCTATTCATGATATTGACCCAAAGAAGAGCTTTATTGACCTTAACCGTGCAGGAGTTGGCTTAATGGAAATTGTTACAAAGCCAGACTTTAGAGCACCAGAAGAAGCTGGAGCATTTTTGCGCAAACTCCGTTCTATTTTGCGCTATTTGGAAACGTGCGACGGTAATATGGATGAAGGTTCTATGCGGTGTGATGTTAACGTGTCTGTGCGTCCATATGGCTCAAACGAATATCGCACTCGTTGCGAAATGAAAAATGTTAATAGCGTTAAATTTGTTATGCAGGCTATCGAATCAGAAGCTAAACGCCATATTGAAGTTTATGAAAATGGTGGTGAGATTTGCCAAGAAACACGTCAATTTGACCCTGTTAGCCTTTCAACCAAGGTTATGCGTAA
>CAZRHI010000156.1:0-2926 GCA_964599945.1 uncultured Acetobacter sp.
GCGGTTCGCCGCCTGTCACGGTAATCCCACCGCCGCAAAATTCTTTTACTCCGTCATACTGTGCCAAAACGTCCTCAACAGACATTTTGTTTGCTTCGCCCTTGTAATCCCAAGTATCAGGATTATGGCAATACTGGCATCTTAACGGACAGCCTTGTGTAAAAACAACAAATCTCAAGCCCGGACCGTCAACCGTACCGCAGGTTTCAATCGAATGTATATTTCCGTAAATGATATCTTTCATAATAATTCTATTTTAATACAAAAACAACAACTTATCACCTTAATATTTTGTCATAATATAGCAAAAAACTGCCTGTTTGATTTATCGTAATATAAACAATAAAGGAGAATATATGAGAACTAATTGTATATCAGCAGCATATAGCAATCCACAAAAAATGAACTTCAAAGGCTTATGGGGTGAACCTTATTTCTCACACACTACATCCCCATACGGTAAGGAAGGTGATATTATACGTGATCACTATGAACTACCTTATCACGCTTGCGCTGACGAAACAAAAGAAGAAATCGCAGAACAAATCGCTAAAAAACAAAAAGCGCTTAAGCCATTAAACGATGCGGATGCGCTATGTTACCACGGCAGCCATGTTACAGCTGTTGAAGGCGGTCGCTTGCCTGTGACAAAGAAACAACTGGCAGAAGTCGTTAAAGATTGCAAAGAAATCATCTCAGGTAATATTCCACTAAATAAAGCTTTAAGAAACGTTCTAAAAATCAAATAATAAAAAGAGCGGTTAAACCGCTCTTTTTTATTTACTCATCACAAGTTCTTTAACATCCTTACGTTTAATCTTTCTTGTCGTTGTCTGAGGGAGCGACTCACGTGAAACAATGATACTCACAGGACGCTTATATGACGTCAAACGCTGCGATAAAAGTTTCACATCCGCCTTAACCATACTTTCAACCTCTTCACTAGAATGTTTCTCATATAAATAGGCTTTTGGGACTATAACAGCAACGATTTCTTCGGTATTATCTTTAACCCCAAAGGCTCTCGATAAACCAAGCACACAAACTTCCGCGACATATTCGCTCTTTTCCAAAACAGACTCAACTTCTTCCGGAAAAACTTTCTTTCCGCCGGAAAGAACTATCATATTTTTAATTCTACCTGTTATATAAATATGGTTATCTTTGCTAATTTCTGCGATATCACCGGTATGAAGCCAACCATCCTCTGTAAAAGTTTGCGCGGTTAATTCAGGCTGATGATAATACCCCTTCATAACAGAGGCACCCTTTAACTGCAATTCTCCGGTTTCTTTATCAATTCGAGTTTCATATTGTTTTAAAGGTCTTCCAACAGAGGCAAGATCGCCACGTTTATCGGTATTAATAGACACAACAGGACTGGTTTCGGATAAACCATATCCTTGATAAACTTTAATCCCAATACGTTCAAAAAACTGCCCAACAGCAATATCCAATGGAGCACCACCCGAAATACAACCGATAAACTCTCCGCCAAATTCTTTGTGAATACGAGAAAACATCATCTTTTTAACTTTGTAAGACGGAATAAATTTTGCACAATGATACAACAATTTAAAAATAGTTCGTTCAACGGCAGAAGATTTACTAATATTCGCCTCAATAGCCGTTTTCAACAGTCTTAAAAACGCAGGTACCACTATCATAAATTCTATTTGTTTTTCACGCATAATATTCAAAATATCCTTAGGCTTCAAACTTTGCGTATAATAAACAGAAAATCCAAAATTCAAAAATGCAGAAAAACCCACCGTCAATTCAAAAAGATGGTTCATCGGCAAAATTGATAATGTTTTGACGCTTTTATTCGGGAGTATTTGCGCTAACGCATCCTTCAAATCCTCAAGTTGAGCAGAAATATTTTTGAAACTAATTTCCACACCCTTTGGCGCACCGGTAGTTCCGGAGGTATAAATTATTAATGCAGTAGATTTAGGGCTTCTAAGTCGCCATTTCGCTGTGTAATTATCCGGTAAATCATAAATATTTCTAACATCTTTATGATAAGAATGCTCATCTACCACTAGAATATGTTTTAACGAAGGGATTTCTTTCTGCAAATATAACGCCATATCAAGATAATATTGAGAAACCAACATTATAGAAGGCTCGCAATCAGAAAGTATGGATTTCAACTCGTATTTTGTAAGCTTTACGTCCAACGGAACCGTTACTAATCCGGAGATTATTGATGAAAAAACACACGCCCCATACTCAGGTTTAGACTCAGAAAGTATCGCAAGCCTCTCACCCTTTTGCAGACCTAATTCATTAATAAAATAATATGCCATTTTTCTGGATAAAAGCCCTATACCTTTATATGTAAACTCCTTCCATCCAAAAGAATTCTTCATTCCGAGAGCAACCCGCTCACCGTAATCCTCTGTTTTAACTTCTAACAAGGACAAAATATTTGTGCTTCTTAATCCCATAATCTACTCCCATAAAACACATAAGACCCTTAATGCCAAACAGCACCCCACCGCTCCGAGACGACACTGTCTAATTATATTCTAAAATATTAAAATAAATATGTCAATAAAAAAGGGCGGTTAAAACCGCCCCTCTTTGTCAATTATTAACCACTGATTTTTGAGTGGAATGTTCTTGAAATAACGTCATCTTGTTGTTCTTTTGTCAATTTGATGAAGTTTACAGCATAACCTGATACTCTAACTGTTAATTGAGGGTATTTTTCAGGGTGTGCTTGTGCGTCCAACAATGTTTCTCTGTTGAAAACGTTAACGTTCAAGTGGTGTCCGCCTTTTTCAACGTAACCGTCTAATAAGTTAATCAAGTTTTCTTCTTGTTGAGTTGTCATAATATATTCCTTTCAATTATTATTGTACATTACCTTCGCAGCATCCGCAGTCAAGTTGGATATCAAGGTCGCCCATAAATACTT
>CAZRHI010000157.1:0-2916 GCA_964599945.1 uncultured Acetobacter sp.
GAACAATACGAATCCCCTCTTCCAACTCCTCAAGTGAAAATTTGGATTGTGTACGCAAACTCATATCTGGCGTTCCTGCATACACGGCATCTGCCCCATATAAGAGAGCTGTTTTAAGTTTCACGAGCGAACCCGCAGGTAACAATAGTTCTGACTTAACCATATTTTATATTCCTTATTTAAATCTCAAAGTCTGTGGCAATACTTTTAGCTCCCCTAACGGCGTGGAGTCAATCTTTATTTCTAATAAATAGGGCATTTTTACTTTTTCATCATACCCCACCCACACGTTAATCGGCTTATCAGCACTCACTTCCCACAAAATATTGTCATTATTATCTCGCAAATTTTCTATATAGATAGAACACTGCGTTGCATTTTCCTGTCGTTTTAGCCCCTCAAAATACCGATTCTCTTGTTTGACGTCTTTGATGATAACTCTATAATGTTTTTTCCTATCATATACCTCACGTTGCAAATCACAACTCCTTTTCATGGTAAAGTTTTTAATAAGCTCTGCAAAAACCGTCTGCAAATCAGAAGTATCTGCCGTTAAAGGAACATTATCAAGCAAATGCACAGTTTCCTTGCCGTCTTTTGCCGAAACACTTTTATACCCTTTACCATTTTTACCATAATACACATTTTTCTTGCGCAGATGACGACGTGTTTTACTTGAGGTAATATATTCCTCTGGCAAAAGCTTTCCCCCTTTTAAAATCTTTCCCACACTTTGATACTGCCCACTAAAAGGATATAACGTATCAAACAGATTAGTCGTCATCACACGCGCTTTAATATCATACCGCGCATTACCTTCCTCATAATCAAGCGTAATCTTTGCTGCGTCAAACACCCCAATTTCAACTCTCATCTCTTGCGAAAACCCAACCGCAAACGCGTTTACGCCCCAAAGCAATACCAGAAAGAAAACTAAACTTTTAAGCAAAATTTTAACCTTTCTTAATTTTTCTTGTTTAAAATCATATCTATAAGACAATATTATAATAAAGGGGTTAAATAATGACTAAAAAAGTAATGGTATTGATGGGAGGTTTTTCTTCCGAACATGATGTCAGTTTGCAAAGTGGCACATCTGTCGCAGAAGCTTTGCGAAAAAAAGGATACAACGTTATCGAACATAATTTAGCTGACAGCACCAAACTCCTCAACGAATTAAATAAAGAAAAACCAGACGTGGTGTTCAATGCACTCCATGGCAACTGGGGAGAAGACGGCACAATTCCTGCCCTGTTAGACTTATTGCAAATTCCCTACACTCACTCAGGTATGACCGCTTCTTGTGTTGGCATGAATAAATACCTAACCAAACTTATCGCCGAAGAAGCAGGCATCAAAACAGCCATGGGTAGCAAAATGACCGCTAAAGAGTTCATCACCATAGGCTCAACTCTTCCCCGTCCATTTGTAGTCAAACCAGTTTCAGATGGCTCATCTGTTGGAGTGTTCATTGTCGAAAAACCAGAAGATATATTCAAAATCCGTTACGACGATCCAACAACCGAATTACTGATTGAAAAATATATCAAAGGTCAAGAATTAACAGTAATGTGTTACCAAGGAAAAGCAAACGTTGTAACCGAAATGAGAGCCGTTGAAGGTTTTTATGATTACACCAACAAATATACTGCGGGCAGAACCGAACATATTTTACCAGCAAATCTCTCTGATGATGTTACCAAAACGTGTTTAAAATATGCCGAAACAATCCATAATCGCCTCGGCTGTAAAACAGTTTCACGTTCCGACTTCCGCTACAATCCCGAAGACGGCGTAGTCTTTTTAGAGATAAACACCCACCCCGGAATGACTGGCTTGTCATTAGTTCCCGAACAAGCCAAATACCTCGGTATTAGCTATGAAGACCTATGCGCCACTCTTGTAGAGGAAGCCTCATGCAGACCTCTAAAATAATTGTCATCGCAGGCCCAACCGCCTCAGGAAAATCCGCCCTTGCGCTAAAAATCGCCGAAGAGCTAAATGGCGTTGTCATCAATGCGGACTCAATGCAAGTATATAAAGACATACCAATACTTGCCGCCTCACCCTCCGCAGAAGATACATCTCGCGCCCCCCACAAGCTCTATGCCATATACGATGCCTCTTATCGAGGCAATGTTGTCGAATGGCTAAATTTATGCAAAAAAGAAATTGACACAGCTCGTAAAGAAAACAAAACCCCTGTTGTTGTCGGTGGCACAGGCCTATATATCGAGTCTTTAACCAAAGGCGGAACCCCAATCCCTGAAACACCAATAGAAGTCCGCCAAAAAGTTGACGCTATGTTAAAAGATTATGGGCTAGAACATTTATACAAAGAATTACAACAAATTGACCCCGACACTGCCGAAAAGCTAAGCGAAAATGATACAACGCGGATTCGCCGCGCTTTAGAAATATGGTTACATACCAAAAAAAATATTTCCTACTGGCACAATGAACCCCTCAAAACAATCTATTCACCAGACGAATTCGTTCTAACATACATTAACGTTCCACGAGAAATTTTAGACATACGAGGTCGTATCCGTTTTGATGCCATGATAAAAGAAGGCGCGCTAGAAGAAGCCACCGCGCTTGTAAACCGCAATCTTCCCGATTCGCTACCAGCCATGCGCGCTCTTGGCGTGCAAGAACTTAAAGCATATATTAAAGGCGAGTGTCTATTAAGCCAAGCCGTTGAAAACGCCAAACTGCACACACGCCAATACGCCAAACGCCAATGCACATGGTTTAATAACCGTTATAAACCCGATATTTGCTTTAATATTGGACAAGATGAGGAGAAAAATGTTGTTGATGATATTAAAAAAGCACATAAATATCTTGCAAAATAAGGATTTTATACTTAAAAAGAAAAGAAATATGTAATTTAACGGGGGTAAAATATGTTTT
>CAZRHI010000158.1:0-2911 GCA_964599945.1 uncultured Acetobacter sp.
TCTTGCCGCACACAGATGCAGAAATGCAAGAATTGGCAAACAAAATGGGTATGACTTTGGAACAAGTTAAGACACGTGCTGAAAAATTACACGAATTAAACCCAATGTTGGGGCATCGTGGTTGTCGTTTAGCTGTTACATATCCAGAAATCTGTGAAATGCAAACACGCGCTATCTTAGAAGCTGCTTTAGAATGTGAAGCTAAAGGTATTAAAGTAACTCCTGAAATTGAAGTTCCTTTGATTGGCTCTAAGAAAGAGTTAGACATTTGTAAGAATATCATTGATACAACAGCTCAGAAAGTATTTGCAGAAAAAGGCAAGAAGATTGATTACCTTGTTGGTACAATGATTGAGTTGCCGAGAGCTGCTTTACAAGCTGAAAACATTGCAGAATCTGCAGGCTTCTTTGGTTTTGGTACGAACGATCTTACCCAAACAACTTTGGGTATGAGCCGTGATGATACTGGTGCTATTTTAGATTGCTACAGAGCAAAAGGCGTTTATGTTGCTGATCCATTTGCATCTATTGATGTTGAAGGTGTTGGTAAATTGGTTAAACGCGCTTGTGTTCAAGGTCGTATGACTAACCCTGATTTGCACTTAGGTGTATGTGGTGAACATGGTGGTGATCCTGCTTCTATTGAATTTTTCAATTCTTGTGGATTGGATTATGTTTCTTGCTCACCATTCCGTGTACCTGTTGCACGTTTGGCTGCTGCACAAGCTGCTGTTAAGCAAAAAGGACAACCAAAAGCTGTTGATGCAGCTAAAGAAGGTTGTTGCTGTAAAAAAGCTTGCTAGTTTGATATAAGCAAACAGTTTTTAGACCCGTTGGTGTTAAACCCAACGGGTCTTTTGTATAAAAAGGTTTGTGATTAAAAAGAGAAACATATAGGTAGTTTTGTTGTATATATCTTTTATTTTTGGTTGAATTGAAGGAAATATAAAAGCATTATGTTGGCAGAGTATAGCTGGTTGCAGCTTTTTGTTGTTAAAACTTTAGGAGATGTTGTTATGGATTTTAATTCTTTGAAAAATACAGATAATTTAAAAGCATTGATGAATGGTATGGGCAAAGATATTGCTGATGCTTTCAAGAGTGTAAAAGAAGTTAATGTTGAAAAATTTAAAGCAGGATTTAATACTTATTTTGTTGAATATTTGAAGAATGATTATGCAAAATTTGATGGAAGAGTGTCTCGTTGTCAATATTGGATGTTTGTATTGTATTCATCATTATTGTCGTTTGTTGTTGGTTTTATTTGTGGGTTAATTCCATTTTTGAGTATTGTTTCGTTAGCATATAGTCTTGCTTTTGTTGTTCCTTCTATTGGTTTGGGGATTCGTCGGTTGCATGATATTAACCTTTCAGGTTGGTTTCTTTTGATGGCTCTCATCCCTGTTCTTGGTGGATTATCTTTGTTGTTCTTGTTCTGTATGCCAGGTGATGCGGAAGATAATAAATTTGGTCCAGCTGAAAAATAAATATTTAGTTGTTGAACTTGTATGAAAAAGGAGCTTAATTAAGCTCCTTTTTTAGGTTTAATATTCAAGAAAGAAAAGGGTGATTAACGAAGCTAAAACAATAGCAGGTCCAAATGCGCCTTGGCGTTGTTTGTTTATAAAGCAGGTTATTGCAAAAATGGCGCAAGATAAAAGAATTACTATTGGAATATTTACAAATCCAAGCCAAGAACCAACAGCAGAGAGTAATTTTATATCTCCTCCACCGAAAACATCTGGGTGTTTTTTTATAAGAAATAGAGATGCTAATACGGGAATAAAATAACCAAAGATTGCTCCTAAAGCACTATTTTGTGTTGCGTCAATAGTGTTATAGCCTAGAAGTTCTCCTGCAAAGGTTGCATAAGTAAAGCCACTAATAAGTAAAGGAATGGTTAGTAAATCAGGTAATAAGAGCATTCTTTTATCTATTTCCATTAAAATAAACAAGACAATAATAAAAAAGATAATCCACGGTGTTTCTTCTGGTTTTATTGTCAGGGAAAGAAGAAATGATATTGCGGAAGTAATAATTCCCCAGCCAAGAGAACGCATAAAATATTTGTGTTTTAATTGTGTGTATTTATGGTTTGTTTGGCGTTTTTCTTTTGATACGATTTTATTTATGCTGAATATTCTATATAGTGCATAGGCAAAAGTGGCGGGCATAAATTTTGAAAAACGGCGTGCAAGGTATGGAATCGAAAAACCAAAGATAAAACCGATTAGTATGTAGTTCATTGTGTTTCTCCGACAGTTATTTACCTTTATGTTTATACATAAAAAGTAAAATAATCTTTAAGGTTTAAATTAAACCCATTTTTTGAGCGGTAATAACAGCTTGTGTTCTGTTGTTTACTTTTAAGCTGCGGAGTAGGGCGTTAATATGTAGTTTTACAGTAGCTTCGGATACACCCATATCATAGGCGATTTGTTTGTTGGATTTTCCTTGGGCGATTAAATCTAATACTTGAGATTGACGATTTGTTAGATTTTTCTTTAATGGTCCATTTATTTGGTAAGAACTGTAGTCTATGCCATTATCAAGCATAGCAGGGGGAATGTATGTTCCTCCGTCAAGGATTAACTTTAATGCACCACTTAAAATGTTGCTGTCTGAGCGTTTGGGGATATAGCCTTTTACATCACAAGATAAGATTTTTTTGATGTTTCTCGTATCTTCTGATGAGGATATGGCAACAATTTTGGTGTTTGGTGATAATGCTTTGATTTTGCTTATTATTTCTGTTGAGTTTAGCTCAGCTAAATCAATATCTAAAATTAAGATATCGATGTCTGTTTCTTTAGATAATATCTTTTGCATATCTGCGAGGTTTGAGGATTGCAGAATGATTATATCCTGATTTATTTGTTTTAATCGTAAAGATAATCCGTCCCTGAATAGT
>CAZRHI010000159.1:0-2909 GCA_964599945.1 uncultured Acetobacter sp.
TGCATTTAATCTTGTACATTAGAGATAAAAAACTAATGACAAAACAAATAAATCGTATAATATGCAGTCCATATTACACACTTTTAATGAGGATACAATGAAAAACAGTTACAAAAGGATACTATTAAAGCTCTCTGGCGAGGGGCTTATGGGAAATCAAGCTTTCGGTATCAGCGAGACTGTTTTAGATACTTTTTCAGAAAGCATAAAAAAAATTTATGATAAAGGAATAGAAATTTGCATTGTTATTGGAGGGGGTAACTTTTATAGAGGGGTTAATAATACAAACAACGCCGTTAGTAGGCCCGTTGCAGACCAAGCGGGTATGCTCGCAACTATCATTAACGCGCTTTTTTTGAAAAGCACACTTAATCACAAGGGAATCCCTACTGAGGTTTTATCTGGTTTAGCTGTTCCTCAGGCAGTTGAGACATATTCATATCGTCGAGCAGAAGAGCTTTTGGCTAAAAAGACCGTTATCATTTTTGCTGGTGGCACAGGAAACCCCTATTTTACTACCGATACAGGAGCAACTTTACGCGCTTTGGAAGCTGGTTGCGATGTTTTGTTTAAGGCAACTCAGGTTGATGGTGTATATGACGATGACCCTAAAAAGAATCCAAAAGCAAAACGCTTCAAAGAGATTTCTTATAACGATGTTATTACAAAAAACTTAAAAGTTATGGATATGACCGCTATTTCCATGGCAAGAGAAAACAGACTCCCCATTATTATATTTAAACAAGAGACAGACCATTCTCTTATAGATGTTTTAAGCGGTGAAGGCAATTTTACAATAATAAAGTGAGGTAATATGACTGATTTTAATGATATAAAAACAGATACGGTTTCTCGTATGGAGAAAACACTTGAAACATTAAGAAATGATTTTGGAGGATTAAGAGCTGGACGTGCGCACGCTAGTCTTTTAGATAATGTTATGGTTGAGGCTTACGGCTCGCCTACTCCTATCTCTCAAGTAGGAACAATTAGTGTTCCTGATGCTAGAACATTATCCGTTAGTGTGTGGGATAAAGGATTAGCAAAGTCTGTTGAAAAAGCTTTAAGAGAATCCGATTTGGGTTTAAATCCTGTTTCAGATGGTCAGCTAATTCGTATTCCCATTCCTCCACTTTCTGAAGAAAGAAGAAAAGAACTTGGCAAAATTGCTGGAAAGTATGCAGAACAAAACAAAATTGCTATCCGCAATATTAGACGCGATGCGTTAGATGAAGTTAAAAAACTAAAAAAAGACAATTTAATTTCTGAAGACGATGAGAAAAAATATGGTGTTGAAATTCAAAAGCTAACAGACGAATCCATTAAAAAGATTGACGATTTGCTGAGCCAAAAAGAAAAAGATATTTTACAAGTATAGTCCGCAATGACAGATAATTTTTGTAAACATATTGCTATCATTATGGACGGAAATGGGCGTTGGGCAAAAAAGCGTGGTATGCCCCGAAGTTTCGGACATAAAAAAGGCGCAGAAAACGTTGTTACTATAACACGAGCAATGAAAGAATCTGGCGTTAAGTTTTTGACGCTATATGCTTTTTCTACTGAAAACTGGCAACGTTCACAAGATGAAGTTAGCGCACTAATGGATTTGCTACGCGATTATCTTGATAAAGAATTTAAGGAAATCATGGATAATAATGTTAGAATCCGTTTTATTGGTGAACGAGAGATGCTTGCGCCTGATATTCAGGAAAAGATTTTATCTGTGGAGCAACAATCTGCCTCCAACACAGATTTAACTTTGTGCATTGCATTATCTTATGGTTCGCGACAAGAAATCTTATCTGGCGTAAGGAAAGCTATCAACCTAGCAATAAAAGGAGAACTTTCTTCGGACAGTTTGACAACTGATATGTTTTCTAGCTTGTTATACACACAAGATATACCTGATCCAGATATTTTAATTCGCACTAGTGGCGAGCAGAGGATTAGCAATTATTTGCTGTGGCAGATTGCTTATACTGAATTATTTTTTACAAACACTTTGTGGCCAGATTTTAACAAAGATGAATTGATGGATATTATTAAAAAATTTAATACTCGGGAGAGACGCTATGGCAAAAACTGAATTAACATCTTTACAAAAACGAATCTTAACTTCGTTAGTTATGATTCCATTTGTTATTGGGGCTTTATATTTTGGACGTCCTTATATGGATATTTTAGTCTTTGCTGTTGGAGCTATGCTTTCTTGGGAATGGTCTTTCATGATTCCGAACAAAAAAGCAAGTTTTTATAGTGTTTGTTATACCTTTGCTTTAGGTTGCGCTTTGCTTATTTTTAATCACTGGGCATTGATTGCGGTACTTTTAACAACATCTGCATTGATTTATCTAAAAGCAAATAAAGAAAAACATCGTAGATTATTAACCCTGGGTGTTTGTTATATTTCTATTGGAATTGGCGCACTTTATTGGTTATATTTTCTTTTTGATTCTTTTTTAGACAACATCTCTGGAGAAAAAAGTAGTTTTGTAATGATTCTCTGGTTTATCTTTATGGTATGGAGTGTTGATATTGGTGGTTATATAATCGGCTCCACCCTTAAAGGACCGAAGCTCGCCCCCAAAATTAGCCCTAACAAAACTTGGTCTGGGTTAATTGGTGGAGTTATCCTTTCTGTTTCGGTTAGTTTTATTTATATGTATGCTATTAAAAATATCTTTGATACCCCTTTATCAATGGCTGAACAGCTAAAGTTTGCAGAACTTGGCGCATTTATTGCCATTATTGCGCAGATTGGCGACTTAGTCGAATCTGCAATCAAACGACATTTAGAAATTAAGGATAGTAGCAACCTTATTCCTGGACATGGCGGGGTGTTTGACCGAATTGACGGACTAATTTTTGCTGCGCCAATTATTTATTGTTACTTTTCTTTCATTTAT
>CAZRHI010000160.1:0-2901 GCA_964599945.1 uncultured Acetobacter sp.
AGCCACTAGATCCTAAGTCTAGCGTGTCTACCAATTTCACCACGCCCGCGGATTGTAACAACAAATTTTCCCCGAGTATATACAACATTTTTATATAATCAAGAAAAAAATCAGAAGAGTGAATACTTTTTCTAAAATTTTAAAGAAATGCTCCTTTTTCAAACTGAAAACCACGCAAAAGATCTTGGATAAGCATAGGCTGTTTACCTTCACGTTGGATTTTTAAAATCTCCAACGCTTTATCTTTTGTACCAATAATAAGGGATTTACTACCTTCCAAAATCTCTCCAGCTTTTCCAGACATATCAGTAATATGACATTGAAAAACCTTAAACCGCTCTCCTTGATACATAAAATACATAGAAGGATAGGGGGTAAACGCTCTAATTTTGGCAGCTAAAACCTCCGCAGGAGTGTCAAAGTTAAGCAAACATTCTGCTTTATCCAATTTTTTAGCATAGGTAACAAACGATTCGTTTTGCTTTTGAGGGATAATTGTATCAAGTTTTCTCAACGTTTGAATAAGTAAATCTCCACCTACAAGAGCTAGCTCGTCGTGTAAATCGCCACCCGTTGTTTCGTTTGTGATTTCAACTTCTTGAACACTTAACACATCACCCGCATCAAGAGCAGAAACCATTTGCATAATGGAAATACCACTTTTTTTATCTTGAGCTTCAACCGCACGCTGAATTGGAGCAGCTCCTCGCCACCTCGGGAGTAATGACGCATGAACGTTAATACATCCCTTGGGGAACATATCCAAAACTTCTTGAGGTAATAATAATCCATACGCCGCCACAATCGCAACATCTGCATTATATTCTTTTAACATAGCCTGTTCTTCGCTATTTCGCAAAGATTTTGGAGTCTTTACCTCGATTCCATTGTTTTCAGCAAACAAATGTACAGGAGTCTTATTTAAATGTTTGCCTCTTCCGCTTAGCTGTGGCACACGCGTATAAACTGCAACCACCTCATGCTCAGCAATAAGTTTCTCCAAAACAGGAACGGCAAAGTCTGGTGTTCCCATAAAAACAATACGCATTATTCAGAAAATCCCGCTAAATCATAATCAATTTTAATGGTATAATCTTCAGCATAACTATCCAACGCAGCTTTGCTCATATCCATCATTAACAAACCAGTTGCTCTTTCTTGAACATCTTTTAAGCCTTGTTCTGTCAATTCATCTTTAGAGTTTATTGTTTCAACAGGAACTGCAATAATATAAGCATTTCCACCACGCTCAAATAACTCCGCAGTACCATCTTCTGCAATGAATAAATTGTTAATTTCGCTCTTAGTTAAGCCTGCAAATGTTTCATTTCGACTAATCGGTGCAGAACGGAAGACTTCCAGATTTCTTGCTTTAGCAATCTCTGTCATATCGCTACCGTCGTTTGCTTCGTTCATAATACTTTCAGCCATTTCTTTAGCCAAAGCGTTTTTTTCTTGAACAGTCCAAAGAGTGATAATTTTTTCTTTAATGCTATCCATTTCAGGTTCATGTGCATCAATAATTTTTGTAACATGAACAACAGCAATGCCCTCGTCAAACTCTTCCGCAGAACTAACCTCATCTGCGCCATACGAGAAAACAAGTTCATTAAAATCAAGAGATTTTAATTCTTCAGGAGCATTCATCGCAATAGCTTCTTCGCTAACTTCATTTATAACAATAGGTTGAACACCAAAAGCCTCACCAATCTCAGCTAAACTTTTACCTGCGTTTGTCGCATCGTCAATCTCAGCTCTTGCCTGACGCAAAGCATCATATAGATTCTCGCCTTTAAGTTGCTCTGCAATCGTGTTCTTCAATTCATCAAACACAGCTTCTTTAGCAGGAATAATTTTTTGAATGTTGATAATCTGCCAAGTATCTGCCACTTCTAGTAAATTTGGTTCATTGACATTCATTTCAAAAACATTTTGAGCCAAATCATCAGCAAGCTCATCTTGTGCAACCTCGCCCAAAGAAGGTTCAGATGCATTTTCTGCGTTTAATTCAACAGCAACATCTGCAAAGTTCTTGCCATCTTTAATCTGTGCTAAAGCTTCTTCTGCCACAGTTTTATCTGTAAATATCATTTGGTCAACAAGGCGTTTCTCTGGTTGATTAAGTTCTTCTTTGTGCTGTTTGAAATAATCTTCAACCATCTCATCAGATGAAGCAAATTTGTTCAAAACAACGTCGTTTGGTATGAATAAAACTTCAGCTTCGCGAGTTTCAGGAACTACAAAGTTTTCAGAAAAATCATCATAATATTGTCTGATTTCATCGTCAGTAATAGTGCGTTCAATCTGAATGTCTTTCGGTGAAATCATAACATATTTGAAGGCCTTGCGTTGGTTGTCCATTTTATGAATAGCACTACTCAAAACTTGAGGAACCCCAAAAATTCGGATCATATCAGAAACTAAAAGTTGCTGAGCCATAAAACGCTTTGTGTTAGCAACATATTCAGATTCGCTCATTCCAATAGAAGTCAAATAACGCTTAAATAAATCAGGATGAAATTGTCCGTTTGCTGGATTCGTAAATTCAGGACGATTAAAAATAACCTGTTGAACAAAGACTTTTGGAAATTGTATATTATACTTAGCCATTGTTTGGTCTAAAACATTCTCATTGATAATCTGTCTAATAACACCATCAGCAAGAGAAGAGCGAAGTTCTTCACTGATTTCAAAATCTTCACCAGCTAAATTTTTAAGTGCGCTGAGTTCTTTTTGTAAACGATACGAAAATTCACTTTGCGATGTTTTTTTGCCATTAACATTAACAATCGTTTGGTTTTGTGTGGCAGTACTAATATATCCTGACACGCCAAACAACGAAATAAAACTTATCGCAACAGCGATTGAAATAATTTTGAAAAACCAACTGTCTTTTGCTTT
>CAZRHI010000161.1:0-2900 GCA_964599945.1 uncultured Acetobacter sp.
AAGCCGAGCCGTTTTGGTTTGTACACGGTTTTCTAGCATCTGCCCGCCTTTAGTTTCTCTAAAGCGGGTTTTTTGTACAAACTAGTAAAAGGAAATGAACTATGAAAAAATTAGCCTTGATGAGCGTTCTTTTGCTTTCCGCATGCGGAACAATTTTTAGTGGCTCTACCCAAACAATAACATTTGATTCAAATGTGAGAAATATCAATATTTATGCCAATGGCGCGTTAGTCTGTACTTCAACCCCATGTACAGTAGATGTTGATAGAAGTTCTGCTCCACTTTTGATTATGGCAAAGGCTCATGGATACGAAGATTCAATAAGCCAAGTGAAGTCCAAGATAAACACAGTGTCTTGGTGGAATTTGTCAGGAGCATATAGCTGGACAACAGATTTTGCAACAGACGCAATGTGGAAATATACACGCTCTGGAATATATATAAATATGCGTCCACATAATATGAAACGAGCAGATGCAGAACAATTTAACAAGGAAGCAAATATAAAAGCTTTTGCATTGTTCAATTATGCTGAAATCAAAATTCAAAATCCTGAATATTTGACAGCACTATCAACATTAACAGGAAAAAATCAAGAAGAGCTTAAAACAATTATAGCCAAATCAAATACAGAAGTGGAATTGGCAAATAATTTAATTTAACTCCCAAAACCAAAGCCCTCCATGCGGAGGGCTTTCTCATTACAACGCCTTTTTAACTTCTTCAAAAGCCTGTGGCAATTTACTAGCATCAGGACCACCAGCTTGAGCCATGTCTGGTCTTCCGCCACCACCTTGTCCACCAACTGTTGCAGAGGCAATACGAACCAAATCAACAGCCGAATATTTACCAACCAAATCCTTGGTTACTCCAACCACAATCGAAGCCTTGCCGTCTTTATCTGTGGCTAACACCATAACTCCAGAGCCAATACTTTGTCCCATCTCGTCGATAAACACCTTAAGTTCTTTAGGGTGAACATCAGGGATAATCTTGCCAATAAATTTCACGCCGTTAACTTCTTCAGCTTCTGTGTTTTGACGAGAGCCACCACCAGCAAGTGCTTTTTTAAGATTTAAGATTTCCGCTTCCATTTTCTTGCGTTCTGCGAGCATATTGTTGATGCGCGCTTCTAAATCGTTCACATTGGTTTTAAGAGTATTGCAAACGGAGTGTAATTTGCATTCCACATCTTCCACATATTCTTCAGCACCTTTTCCTGTAACGCACTCAATACGACGTACCCCCGCCGAAACAGCCGATTCGCTAATGATGTTAAAGTAACCAATTTCACCTGTATTGCAAACGTGTGTACCACCACAAAGCTCACGAGAATAAACTTCTCCGTCTTTTTCCATGGTTACCACGCGCACCTCTTCACCATATTTCTCGCCAAACAACGCCATCGCTCCAGTCTTAACAGCCTCATCTTGGTTCATCAAAACAGTATTAACAGTATAGTTTTTACGAATAGCTTCGTTGACCATATCTTCAGCTAGTTTTAGCTCCTCAGCTGAGATTTGTTTGTGATGAGAAATATCAAAGCGCATTCTATCTGGCGCAACCATTGAGCCTTTTTGCATAACATGTTCGCCCAAAATAGTGCGTAAAGCTTTGTGTGCAAGGTGAGTAACCGAGTGATTAGCACAAATACGTTTTCTGTTTTCTGCATTAACCTCAAAGTTTGCAAAGTCATCAACTTTAATTTCACCTTCAATCATACGACAATGATGAACAAAAATAGTGTCAAGCTTACGTTTAGTGTCAAACACTTCAGCCTTAAAGCTTTTGCCAGATATACCCCCCACATCGCCAACTTGACCACCACATTCACCATAAAAAGGAGTCTGGTTGGCAACTAAATAAAACTCACCATTTTTAACAGTGTTTGCAATTTGGTTGTTTTGAACAAGGGCTTTCACAATGCCGTCGCTCTTAGTTGTCGTATATCCTAAAAATTCTGTACTACCCAGATTCTCTTTAACGCCAAACCAAATTTTTTCTGTTCCAGCATCGCCCGAACCTGCCCAGTTTTTACGGGCCTCTTCTCTTTGTTTGGTCATTGCCATATCAAACCCGTTTACATCAACCTCAATACCTTTGTTTTTGAGGGCATCTTGGGTCAAATCTAGGGGGAAACCATATGTGTCATAAAGTTTAAATGCAGTTTCACCATTAAGTGTATCGCCTTCATGAAGCGAAGCTGTTTCCTCGTCAAGCAAACGCATACCTTTATCAAGCGTTTTACCAAAACGTGTTTCTTCGGCTTTAATTGTTTCGGTGATAAGTTTTTCAAAACGATAAAGTTCAGGATAAGCTTCCCCCATTTCCGTTTGAAGTGTTGGTAAAAGCTTATACATCATAGGCTCTCTCATACCTAAAAGGTAAGCATGTCGCATAGCTCTTCGCATAATTCGACGAAGCACATAACCACGTCCTTCGTTAGAAGGTAAAACCCCATCGGCAATCAAAAAGCTCATTGCCCGTAAGTGGTCTGCAATAACATTATGAGAAGCTTGCAACTCTCCTGTCGGATTCGTATTGGCAATATTAGCAATCGCCTCAATCAAGTGCTTAAATGTATCGGTTTCGAAATTTGAGTGAACTCCCTGTAAAATAGCAGAAACACGCTCTAACCCCATACCTGTATCAATCGACGGCTTTTTGAGGTTAATTCGAGAGCCGTCTGGCAAATCTTCAAATTGGTCAAACACCAAATTCCAAATCTCAATAAACCTGTCGCCATCTTCTTCAGGTGTCCCAGGAAGACCACCCCAAACCTCAGGTCCATGGTCATAAAAAATCTCTGAACAAGGTCCACAAGGTCCTGTGTCGCCCATTTGCCAAAAGTTATCTTTTGTTGCAATACGAATAATTCTCTCATCAGCTAAACCAGAAAC
>CAZRHI010000162.1:0-2895 GCA_964599945.1 uncultured Acetobacter sp.
TGAGGGCTATGTTGAAAGTGCTTCAATCGGTTGGTTGGCAGGTTTTTTTGCTTCATCATTGCTTAAAGGGAAAGAGCCACTTTTACCACCACGAGAGTGTACGTTTGGGTGTCAATTAGCGCATTTAACTGATGATACAGATATAGAACGTTATCAACCAATGAATATCAACTTTGGACTTTTTCCTGAACTTCCAAAAGTGTTGACAGCTAAAGGAAAACTCCGTTATCTTAAAGGAACAGAAAAAAAAGTTGCGCTAACCACTCGCGCACTAGAAAAAGCAAAGGAATGGCTAGATGCAATTTAATAATCTCCCACCGTTTACATCATATGCACGTCTTATTCCAACAGCAGATAGAGCTTTTGTAGTGCTATATCTTAAGTGGCTAAAATTATTGGCAATGCGTGCAACTAAAGAGAAAAATATTCATCACAAAACGTTTAATTATCTCTATCGCGCCGTTAGTAGAGAGTGGAGTGAAACAAAACTATTAGGAAAGTTGCAAAAAGAATTTATTGAGCGAAATTTATCTCTTTCATTATTACTCGAACCTTTAGACGGGTTTGAATGGCTCTCTAAAAACAGATATACGCTAACGATTGCTAAAGCATCGCCAATGTTGTTGCAAATTATCTCACCATGTGCGCGATTGATAGCCATATTAAATAACCAACGTCCTCCATTTTATCAACCATTTTCAAGTTTGATATTTGCCTATGTGATTTTATATGTGCTAAATTCACCAAAATTACAAACCATATTGTCAAAAGCATCATTGCAAACAAAGCCTGAAACGCTGATAACACAACTTCCTCTGTTGTTAAATGAATCCAAACAAGTTATCTCTGTTATCACAAGCTTTAGGTTTAAGTTTAAGGTAGCCTATTACCTCAGCTTATGCCATAATCTAATCATAAAAAACACTAATCATACCAAAAATAATATAAATTTTCTTGATTCTGTTAATATATTTTTATATGGTTTATGGTATATACTAACAATAAGGGACAATTCCCACGGACTAAATAAAATATAAATACTAGGAAATTTCAATGAGTTCAATCGGACGCATCGTCAGAAAAAATCATTCTGCTGTTTTTTGGTGTACAAGACATTACCCCAAAGCCAAACGCGAAGCAGTATATACGCTATATGCGTTGGTTAAGCATTTTGACGATTTAAGTTCAGGTTCACTACCAGCTAATGAAAAAGCCGAAGTACTAGATGCGTGGAAGAGAGAAATTAGTAATATTTACGATAAAAAAGTCCCAGCTACCAATATTGGCAGAAGAATATATAAAAATTGTATGCGCTTTAAGCTAAAAAGAGAAAGTTTTGAAACCATATTAAATAGTTTTGCAATGGATTGTCCAAAGCCAATTTTTAGTCCGTCAATGAAAGAGTTTGAAGAATATTGTTTAGGTGTATCGGAAATTCCAAGTTATCTTATCTTAAAAATTATTGCGGAGTTTGATGAAGAAACCACCTTAAACGTTAGCAAAGAAATTGGTCGCGCGGTGGAAATAACAAATATCTTAAAAAATATCAAGGAAGATGCCTTAGGAGGTCATGTGTATATTCCCCAAGAGTTTTTAAGAAACGCTAAAATAGAAGAGGGATTATCTTCCAAAGAAATTCTAACTCATAAAAATCTCTATATTGCGCGTCAAGCGTTGGCAGATGTTGCAAGAAAGTCATTTAATGAAGCCTATCGTTTATTGGAAGAAAACCACAACAAAAACTCAAAGCCAATAGTTTATATGTTAAATCTCTATCATGCGTATTTTGAACTAATGGATAATAGAGGTTGGGAAATTATTTCTCCTAAACCAACGCTAAAACTCAAAGACCGCTGTCGTTTAGTTTGTAAAGCCTTATTAAAATCTGGTCATTAGAATAAAAAAATCTGATAAACATTTTTTCCAAAAGTTATGTAAGTGTTTACAGATACTGCTCGTTGAAAATCACACCATAGTCCAAACTAATGCCAGTGTCGTAGATACCAGCAGTTGATAACCAATGAAAAATATTTGCCAATTTAGATGTTTAACGTCTAGAATATGTGAGAACTATTGGACTAATATAGATAGGATATACTTATGACTAAATTTACCCTAATGACCGCCGTTTGTTCGGCAATGTTGGTGCCTTATGTTGCAAACGCGCAAGTTGAACCAACCAACACAATCACCGAGGCAAGTTCATTAAAAGCTAATATTAAACGTATTGCCTTAGAATATATGGAACATAGTGTGAGTAACAAAAATGACCCAAATTATCCAGACTCATACAGTGCAGATGAACAAAGTAAAATAGGGGGAATATTTGACGGAAATTTCACATATGATCGTTCATCAATGGTTTGGGTAAATGGGGTGTATATGGAATATGCCAAATCCAAAACTACCGAAAATGGCGTATCGACCGAAAACGAAAATCAAGACCAAATTTTGCTTTTCACAGACTATACACACAAAGTTTGGAACTTAGAGCAAGGAATAATTGGACCGTTTGCATATTTAGGTTATGAAACAGAGTTTACAACCTTTGATTTGAATGGAAAGGACTATCGAACCAAAATCTTGCGTGCTAAGGGCGGTTTAAAACTCTATGAAAGCAAATACTTCAAACAACTGTATATCGCGGTTGTAGAAGAAGATGACATGACTTATAATACTGATAACATGAAAACCGGTGGTGAAATTGGTTATGAATTTAGCTATCCGCTAAATCCAGATACAAATTTTGTATCAGAAGGTTACTATCGTCATTTCTTTAGTTATAGTAAAAAAGAACCAACGGACTTTGAATACAGACTAACTCTAAATAGCCGAGTAGAAACGAAATTGGTTGGTAATTTGTATTTAGCACCGTTTTATAATTATGAGTTAGCC
>CAZRHI010000163.1:0-2664 GCA_964599945.1 uncultured Acetobacter sp.
ATATTAGTTTTGAAATTGGTACAGATCCGGATTTGGCGCAAGTTAAGGTGCAAAACCGTATCCAGAAGGCAATTAACAGTTTGCCGGATGAAGTTCAGGCGCGTGGTGTGAATGTTGTACGTCGGTCTTCGGAAATTTTGGGTTTTTTACAGGCTGTTTCTCCGAATGGGACGCACGATAGAAACTTTTTGAATAACTATGTAACTAATAACATTAAAAATAACCTCGGTCGTCAATATGGTGTGGGTGATGCGAATGTTATGGGTTCGGACTTGAGTATGCGCGTTTGGCTTGATGCGGATAAAATGGCAGCATTGAACTTGCCAATTAGTGCGGTTCGTTCGGCGATTTCTAGCCAAAACTATCAACCTTCATTGGGGTCTGTTGGTGGGGAGCCAAATGACGGAACAAGTAAGCTTGTCTTTTCTCTGGAAACGAAAGGGCGTTTGAACGAAGCTAAAGATTTTGAGAATATCATCGTGCGTACGGAAGCTGAAGGTGGATTAGTTCGCTTGAAAGATATTGCTAGAGTTGAAATTGGTTCAGAAAACTATTTGATGCTTTCAGATGTGGACGGGCAACCTAATGTGGCGATTATGTTAAATAAGTTGTCGGGTGCGAATGCGTTAAAGGCAATGGATGCGGTTAAAGCTGAGTTGGCTCGTTTGTCTAAGTATTATCCTGATGACTTTGAGGTTAGAATTTTCTTTGATGCGACTGAGTTTATTCGTGTTTCTATCGAAGAGGTTGTCTTTACGTTAGTGTTGACATTCTTTTTAGTGGTTGTTGTTTGCTATGTCTTTTTACAAGACTGGCGGGCGACACTTATTCCTTCGATTGCTATTCCAGTGTCTATTTTAGCAACGTTTGCTGTGATGTTAGCACTAGGATATAATTTGAACATCTTGACGTTATTCGGGTTGATTTTAGCAATCGGTTTGGTGGTGGATGATGCGATTGTGGTGGTAGAGCGTGTGCTTTACTTAATGCAAACAGAAAATCTTTCACCAAAAGAAGCGTCTGTTAAGGCGATGGCACAAGTGTCTTCTGCGGTTGTGGCAACGACTTTGGTGCTTTTGGCGATTTTTGTGCCGATTGCATTTATGGGTGGTGTTACAGGGCGTATTTATCAACAATTTGCGATTGCAATTTCGTTTGCAGTGTTGTTTTCGGGGGTTAATGCGTTGACATTAAGTCCTGCGTTGAGTGCCACATTATTGCGTCCGATTAAGCCGAGGACATCAGGGTTTTTATATCGTTTTGAACAGATGATTAACGCATCTAAAAACAAATATGTTAAAACTGTGGCATGGCTTGGTCGTAAAATGGCAATTATCGTTTTGATTTTGTTGATGTTAGCAGGGTTGAATATTTTTTCTGTGATGAATATTAAGTCAACGTTTTTGCCTGATGAAGACCAAGGTGTGATTATGGCGAATATTCAGTTACCAGAAGGTGCAGCAGGTAAGAGAACGCTTGATGTGATTGATAAAACTCGTGGAATAATGAAAACAGAGGATAAAATTGAGTCTGTTATGAACTTGCGAGGATTTAGTATTCTTGCAGGGCAAGGTGAAAATGTGGGCTTTAATGTTATTTCCTTGAAACCATGGGCTGATCGTAAAGATATTATTGATTATTCATCAAATATTCGTCAGCGTTTGCAAGCGCAAGTGGCTGGGATTCCTGATGCAAGTATTATGCTGTTTGAAATGCCAGCTATTCCAGGGCTTGGTAACAGTAATAGTATGGACTTGCGTTTGCAGTCGATTGAAAGTTCGGATATGACCGAATTAGAGAAAAATCTTAATATGTTTTTGATGAAACTTAATCAGTTACCTGAAGTGGCGATGGCTTATTCAACTTTTACATCTAAAACGCCCCACGCGTATTTGGATATTAACCGTGAAAAAGCTGAGTTGATGGATGTTTCGATTGGAAATATTTATTCGACACTGCAAACATATCTTGGTTCTATGTATGTAAACGATGTGAATATCGGTACGCAAGCAAACAAAGTTATGGTTCAGGCTGATTGGGTATATCGTAAAAATTTGGAGAGTATTAAAAATCTGTATGTTCAAAGTAATACGGGTAATATGGTGCCACTTGGTAGTCTTATTGAGATTAAACGTGTAACGTTACCTCGTGCAGTTAATCGTTATAATCAATATCCTGCGGCAACAATTAACATTACAGCAGCGGAAAACTCCAGTTCTGGTGCAGCGATGGAAGCGGTTGAGAAATTAGCTGATGAGGTGTTGTCTAATAAATATGCGTATGAGTGGTCTGGTATGAGCTTGCAAGAGAAGCGTAACCAAGGACAAATTGGCTTTTTGGTAGCTCTTGCGATTTTGTTTGCATATCTCTTCCTTGTGGCGCAATATGAAAGTTGGTCTATTCCAATTTCAGTTATTCTCTCGGTGTTGACAGCGATGTTAGGCGCGTTTGTCGGAATGTTTATTACAGGATTGCCACTTAGTATTTATGCTCAGCTTGGGTTAGTGCTTTTGGTTGGTTTAGCTGCTAAAAACGCAATTTTGATTGTGGAATTTGCAAAAGAAGAGCATGAAAAAGGCGCGCCATTGGTGGAAGCGGCTGTTGTGGGAACGAAAGAACGTTTCAGAGCGGTGCTTATGACTGCGTTGACCTTTATTCTTGGTG
>CAZRHI010000164.1:0-2595 GCA_964599945.1 uncultured Acetobacter sp.
TTGAGTCGCGCGGTGACTCCCTCCACGGAAAATTAAACCAACTCCTCGGCTGGTAGAAGATGAAAAGATTTATTCTATTCATAATCTTTATATCTTCTGTCTTAATAGGTTATGCAGAGAAAATCGTAAAAGTATCAGGTTCATACACTTTTTATTGTCCGGAAACAATGTCGGTTGAAGAAGCTAAACGCACGGCTGTTGAGCGTGCTCGTATTCAAGCCATATCAGATGAATTCGGGACTGTTGTGTCGCAGAATACTTCAACAATTGTTTCAAATAAAAACGGTGAATCCGATACTCAGTTTTATTCTTTTGGAGGAAGTGACATAAAGGGTGAGTGGGTTGCAGATACACAGCAACCCGAGGTCTTGGTTACCTATGAGGATAACACTTTGGTGGTGTGCGCAAAAGTATGGGGAAGGGTTCGTGAGAAAAAAACGGCTGATCTCGATTTATTAATCAGAACACTTTGTAATGGTGTGGAAAGTGAAAAATTCCATAACAAAGATCGTCTTTCTGTTGAGCTTCGCACTCCTGTTAAAGGTTTTTTTTCAATATGGTTGGCAGATGACAACCTGAAAAAGGCGTATTGTCTTTTGCCTTACGAGAATGCTAACGGTCAAGCCCGAGAGGTTAAAAGTCAAGAAGAATATACCTTTCTGTCGATATGTGATCCGCTTTATCCCTATCGAGAAGAAACTATTTTGACAACTGATAACGACGTTGAGTCTAACCGAATTGTTTTCATTTTCTCTACAAAAAAATTCACTATGCCATTGACTGAGCATGGAGAGTATGTGCCAGAGTTAGATTTGTCGAAATTTACTGAATGGTTACAAAAGAATAGAATTAAAGATGAAAACATGTATGTGACTAATAGAATAGTAGAAATAATTAAATAACTTAATGTGAATAATTTATTATATGAATCAAATTAAACTACCATTATTGACAATTATTCTTTTTTTGTTTGTCGGCGCTTTCGCAAATGATATTGTGGCTCAGACAAATACTGCTAAAGTATATATTTATAGGAAACAAACATTGGGACATCCGATTAAGCCTGAAATATCAGTAAATGACATTGCGCTTGGTGCCCTTCCTAATAAAAAGTATATAGAATGTACTGTGCCGGCAGGAAATGTGTCGGTTTCGATGTATTTTTCACTTACAGGTGGAAGAATATACACAAATTTTAAAGCTGAAAGCGGCAAAGTCTATTATGTAAAGGCCAACCTCATGGCCGTTAATCCTAATAGTACAATGGTAAATCTAAATTTATCCCGAGTTAGTGATTCTGAGGGAGAGAAAAACATTAAGAAATGTAAGGAGGAACTTGTCGCAGATGTAACTAAGTATATGAATACTGATGGCCCGGCTTATGCACAAGAGAAAGCTGGTAATGAATCCCAACCCGCACCATCTCATAATGTAGCGGCTGTAAAGAAGATAACTCCTGTTAGTGATGTCGACACAAATATTCCTGAAACAGATATAAAGAACTCAAATACTTTTGTTCTTATTATAGCCAATGAATCCTATGCATTTGTTGATAGTGTCGAATATGCACTTAATGATGGTGAGAAATTTCGGGAATACTGTGTGAAAACTCTGGGTATTCCTGAGCGACAAATATGGATGTACCCAAATGCATCTCTGGGAATTATATCAAGTGGTGTTAACAAGATGGTGCAGGCAATGAATATTTTTGATAACGCAAAAGCAATTGTGTATTATTGCGGACATGGTATTCCTGATGAAAAAACAGGCGACGCATATATAATTCCGGTAGATGGAAAGGGCACAGATGTGTCATCGTGTTATAGTTTGAATAAACTCTATGAAACCATGGCATCTGCCAATGCTTCTAATGTTACTTATTTTATGGATGCTTGTTTTACAGGTGCTAATCGTGATGGATCAATGCTTGTAGCTGCTCGTGGTGTTGCTCGAGAGCCTAAAAAAACAACAATTGAGGGTAATACCGTTGTTTTCTCAGCTGCGTCAGGTGATGAGACTGCTATGCCTTTCAAAGAAAAAGGTCATGGCTTGTTTACCTATTTTCTGTTAAAAAAATTGCAGGAAACTAAAGGTAATGCAACCTATGGAGAAATTGCTGATTATATTAATGAAAATGTAAAAAAAGAAGCATTTTTGACTAATGAGAAACCTCAGAATCCGGTTGTGGCAACCAGTGATAAAATTGCAAATGATTGGAAGAAAATGACTCTGAAGTGAATTGATTTCTAAATTCGGAGAGATAACTAACTAACAGTTTATTTTCTTCTTTTTGTTTTACTTTTAGTAGTATCTAATAATATTTTCTCAAATATTATTTAAGCAAATGAATGCGATTTTTGAGTGAGAGTATTGGAATTGAATGATAATAATACAGTAGCTCAAAACTGAATGCGAGTCTCTTTCTGCACCTCCGACAAATCTGAAATCTTTGGTTTGTCGGAGGTGAAATTTGGGGGAGTGGGAGAAGTTTATTAACTTTGCAGGCGTCAAGAGGAGTCTTGACCCCTAAATGACATATAAACTTATCTGTTACAAAAGTTCCGGAGTAGCGACCCGAGGCTGATGTTGTTAACA
>CAZRHI010000165.1:0-2582 GCA_964599945.1 uncultured Acetobacter sp.
CTTCAAGAACAACCTTTAGCTCCAAAATACAGAGACCATTGTTTAAGTGGAAATTATAAAGATTATCGCGAATGCCACATAAAACCTGACTTACTGCTGATTTATAAAATCGTTAAATCAGAGTTAGTATTATATGCAGTCCATATTGGCTCACACTCAGACTTGTTCAAGAAATAAATATATTTGTTTAAAGAATTGAAAATAAAAACTTTTATATAAATGAGTTCGTAAAGACTTCCGGTATTAAAACACCACAAGCCCTATCCTCAGATAGCAAAACAGCACTCTGAAAAGAGTGCTGTTTACATTGGTAATCCCTAACTCACAGTTTCCGAGCTTTCATCACTTCAATTTCTTCAGTGTTTCCTCGGGCAATCAAAGCAATTTGAGCCTCATCACTAAGAGGAAATTTAGATATATAATCCATAATTTCCTCATGGTTTCCGCGCTTTATCAGAGCAACGTCACCATCACAATCAAAAGGACGCTTAGAAATGTATTTCATAATCTCCTCATGATGACCTCGTTCAATCAGAGCAAGTCCAGCTTTTCCGGGTAACAGTCTTGTAGAAATATAAGTCATAATTTCTTCATTATTACCACGTTTGATTACAGCAGCGGCAACTTCGTCAATACATTGATATTTGCGTATATAACTCATAATCTCAATGTGGTTACCTCGTTCAACCAGAGCAATTTCTGCCTCTTCGGAGAAAAACCTTTCTTTGATGTACTGCATAATCTCTTCATGACGACCACGTTTAATCAAAGCAATTTCGCCTTCTGTTGTCAGCCGCCATTGAATAATGTATTGCATAACTCTCTTAGAATTGCTATGGGCAATCATTTCCAACTCTTGCTGAATGCTTTTCCTGTCCATAATACTTAATTTTTTATTGAGGTTCAGCCCTTTAACCTAATCCTCATTAGTTTAACAATTATAAATATAGTAATTCTCAATGTAACCGACTCAATAACACAGCCATTTTAAAATGACAATCTAAAAGTTTGCAAAAACTTCCTAAAATGCAATTTTCCAAACACAACTCCACTAAAAAAACTACCCATATAAAAAAACTGCTCTGTGAATTATATTCACAAAGCAGTTTTTACATTGGTATTTTGAGCAACGAAACAACACGAAATCAGTATGGTATCGCAGGATAAAACTGCGTTTTCATATCTGAAGAAATTTCATAAAAACACCCCTGAAAACCATTTCCGGCAACATAGGTTGCACAAGGATGCACACCGTAATATAAGCTACCTTCATTTTCGTTATTTTTTGCTACATACCATTTAGCTTCGAAAGGAACACCATCCAATTCTTTAATTATGCTGTTAATGACAGGAAGTTTGCGCATAAATTTCTTCAGAATGGTTCCTTTAACAACACAACAGGGCATTCCGGCAAATGTATGTTGCTGACAATAGTCTTCAATTTGAGCTATAGTCATCTCTTTTTCTGCAGGACGAATGGAAATGATATAACGCTTGAAAAGTATTCCCCAAGCTTTCCTCTCCTTTTTAGCAGACTTCCAACGACTTACCAATCCGTCTTCATAGACCACCGGATATGCATACATCTCCCCCGACTTGCTTTTGAAAACACCCCACAAGCCACAACTTTCATCTTTAGTTAACAATACATAATTTTTCATACATCATAATTTATTAGTAATACATATTTGTTTTTTGTGTATATTATTTTTCCGCTCAAGTCAATAAAATTAATATTCGCACAGGTTGTATTAAAATCTTATAGCAGTTATTTTTGCCTCAAGCCCTCTTGGGTTCAAATCCCGATTCAGAAATTCGGACATTAAACAAACCCCCTCTTTTCCAAGAGGGGTTTTGTTTAATGGTGATGCTTAACTCACAGTTTCCGAGCTTTCATCACTTCAATTTTTTTATTAAAAATTTTATTCTCTGCCACCTGTCTGACGCATAACTGCCGGAGAGTAAGAGAGAGGCGGCTCTGTCACTTTACTCTCTTGGGGAGATACAATACCAACTATTTCCGAATGTTGCTGTTGATCTGTTTGCATTTGTAAAGCAAGATCATCCGATGAATATTTTTCGCCTTCCTGATGTTGCTGCTGTTCTATTTGCATTTTCTGCCGATCTCTCTGCATTTGCAGAGCGAGGTCATCCGATGAATATTCTTCACTTTTCTGATGTTCTGTTTGCGTTTGTGAAGCAAGATGTTCTCGGCGCGTGTCGTTTACTTCTGCCATAAGTTGCTCAGATTTTGAATAATCTTCAGGAATATAACCATTGCGAGCTCTTTCTATTCCGCGGTCTACAGCTTGTCGCGCTAATCTTTCATAATGTGTTGATTGAGATAGATTGTCAAATCCTTCCATTGCCCGGTCATAAATAAACTGTTCTTTAGGAGACAAACGAAAAGATTTCCATACAATACCGGCAGCATTTTTTACGACACGGCATGAATGAAAGAGTACTCTGCCCAGATCACTATCTTTTATCGCACCCCAAATACCTTTGCTATCGCTTACTATATCCCCTACGCGCTTTACATCACCTCCGACAATATTGCATCCTATTTTAATACCTTTTTC
>CAZRHI010000166.1:0-2577 GCA_964599945.1 uncultured Acetobacter sp.
ACTTGTGAAGAACTCCTACTCAATGAACAGCATCCATTCGCAACTCACAGCCGATGATTTATTTGTGGATTTATAACACTCTGGTTGCCCTTACTCTGATGATAGCTGAAAGTCGCACTGAAGAAAAAGACACAATGGTAAAAGTCATCGTCAACCTCATCAATAAGAATAACTGAAAAGCGATGTAACTTTTTTCTTTGACGAGATCCGTTAGAAGTATATCTAAAATCATTTATAGATCAAATAAATTTTGTAATTTTGTACTATGGAAGAAAACAATAATGCTAGAGAGGTCACTCTGCCGTGTTTGCCTATTTCATTGGGCCAATTAAGTGCTTTTGTCTTTATGATGAAGGTTAAAGACTTGGAATTTATACATTATGTTGCTCGTCGAGGACAAGATAAAGAGGATGGTGCTGTGCAAAGAGTTTTAAGTACAATACGTCTTAAATCCATTGAGTCTTATGTACTAAAAGGAAATATCTTTTATACGCCTTTCTTTTTAAATTGGACAAACGAAGATACTCCAATAAATATAAATAATGGTTACATTTCAGTACCTCTAGTTGCGCGCTCTGCACAAATTTTAGATGGGCAGCATCGCATTGCAGGATTGGAGTTAGCTTCCAAAAATATGCCCGAAGTTGGAGAACGTAACGTTTTGGTTATATTAACAAATGGTCTTGACACCCTTAAGGCCGCGGAAATCTTTCTAAATATTAACACTGAGCAGCGCCCTGTTCAACGTAGTCTCATATACGATTTATTTGGTTTAATTAACCAAAATGATCCAGAAATGCCTATTGTGAGAGCAAATGACATTGTGGCATTTTTAAATGAAACAAAGGATTCTCCATATCGTAACTTGATTAAGTTGCCGGGTAATAAGCGAGGTGTTGGAAGTGTTGAGATGTCAACCATAGTAAACAGCTTAAAGGATCGGCTAAAAGCTGATGGAGTATTTGCTAAATACCATCTTGAGAGTTTAGAAAATCAGAAAATTGCTATTTATAATTTTTTCTCTGCTCTACGACTGTGGTATGAACAAGACAAACTCTGGACTAATAAATCAAAGAATCCTTTTTTGACTAATGCGGGCTTTATTGCGGCTATAGATGCTTTTTGTAATCTTCTAATTCCCAAGTGTGCCTCATTGCAAAGCTTTAAGATTGAAACAATTTACAATCTCTTGCACCTCAATGACTATTTGCTTACAAGAGAAAGTATCAAAAATCAAGAAGGTAGGACACAGCGGAAAACTATCTATGATTACTTGGAAACTGCAATAAATAAGGATTTACCGGGAGAAAATGGCTATTCGTTTTGATCGCCGAACAACGCAAGAAGAATGTGAACGAATAGCAAGAATATTTCATGGTTTACCTCAAAACGATGAGACGTTTACATTCAAAGATGTCGAGCTAGATGCTACGCAAGCATCGTCATTAATTTCAAAATGTGACGATGACGCATTGGGGTTTTATTTCAATGCACTGGTTTCTTTTGCATATGGTGTTTATTCAATAGTTGAAAAACATTATTCTTGGGCATCTGTTTTGTTGTATTACTCGGTATATTATACATGTAGGGCAATAATGGGCTTTGATAAAACTATAATTATCAGAAAAAAAGGCTTATATAGCTTAGAGATAGCGCCAAATAGTAGAACAAAAAAACTTAGCGATCAAAATGATCATAAGATGACATTAAATTCTTACAAGAAAAAATATAAAGATACGGATTATCTTCTCTCAAATAATATTCAATCTGTTGACTTTTATCAGTGGATGACTGATTTAAGAGAAATCACGAATTATCGTCAAGTCTCATTTCGAGAACCCTATTATCTAGATGCCTATAGATTAATCGTCGAAGAATTAAAAAAAGGAAAATCAATCGGGACATTATTAGAACATTATTCAACGAATTGGGATTTGTATTGTTTTCAAGAGGAAACTGTTGTATTAGCTGGAACATATCGATTACTTTGTGATGCACATTCAAAATATGTTGTCCAACAACAAAAAATGACAGTTCCACAATATAAGTATATCCGTTCTCTTCTTAATAAAGCTAAATGTAAAAATATTGAACAAAATATACTTTAAGATAGACGGATAGATATTTGCTTTCTTTATATTTCAGAACATTTAATCAATATGTCGTTCCTCAAAACTACATTATTGTTTTGAGTCATTTTCTGAAATATCATTAATATGAAATCTCTTGTTGACGGGTCTGCTTACTACTAATATTTTATAATAAATGAAAAATACCTTTACTAGTAATCTATGAATTATCTCAAGTATTCTGATATATTAGATTGCATTTGTGCTTCAACCTTCTGAATTTGATTTTTTAGTTGTGCAATTCTACTATATGCATCATTAACAGTTCTAATATCTCCTATAAGAGCTTTAGGAATTTTTAGTCGTAGTAGCTTAGTATAGGACAACGAAGTTCGTATTGTCCCAATACCATAAATATCAATGTATAAATTATAAAATTCATTTTTTAAGAGGGCGCAAAGGACTTTGGGATCTAATCCATTTTTAGTCCGGAACACAACATATGAGG
>CAZRHI010000167.1:0-2548 GCA_964599945.1 uncultured Acetobacter sp.
ATTATTTGACATTTGTTAAATTAACAGAAATCTTTGCTTCAAAAGCTAAGAATGTTCAAATGTTCTTTACTGATTTCTTCAGAATTAAAGAAACATATAACACTCCTGGTACTTCAGGTGATCAAAACTGGTCACTAAGGTTACCAAATAACTTTGAAGAACTTATTCCGATTGATTTAAATGCAATATTGAAAGCGGCAATCATTGCAAGAGGAAAAGAGTTTGCTACAAAGCATGCTATTTTAATTGAAAAATTGGGCTAGAATTGTAACAAATCTTTAAATAAAAAGCAAATTTCCCCTTATATTAGACTTATTTAATATAAGGGGATTTTTATGGGATTAACAGTTGATACAGTAAAGTTTGAAAAAAGCTATATTAAAACGGCAGATGTTCATTCTAAACAGTCTGACGAACTTTTGTTTGATTATGAGCAAGAAAATATAGATACAGTGGATTTACCTCAAAAACAGGAAGAGGAGGAATCTTCCAATAATTTTATGTATTCGCTTACGGGAATTGCCTGTGCTGCGATTGTGGGTTTTTTGTATTTACGCGGAATAAAAAATGACAAGATTTATAAATCTTTGCTTAAGGGTGGTTCATCCAACTATGGTGTTATAAAATCTATGGAGCCAAAAAACTTTAATAAAATTAAGGCGCTTTCTGCACTATCTAAGGAAGAGCGTCTATTGTTAAATGATAGACTTTTGGTAAGTGGATCTAATGAGCAGGAATTGTTTTTTGCAACTCTCAAAGGCGATAAGCCTTCATCTATTATAAGTTTACCTGGCAGAGATTTGGACTTCTTGGGCAAAGTTAATACCCGAGGCGGTACAGGTAATTTTGATTTCTTGCATATTCCTGATGATTCAAACCCTCTGTGTTTTGTGCTTAATAAAAACAAGGTTTTGGAAGTAATTAACAGAAATAAATCTTTCTATACAACAAGATTAAATTTAGAGTCAAATAGTTCTTCAGAGACTGTTTATGAAAAATTAGTAGATGTTTTACAAAATGATTATCTTGCTTATCATGATTTAACAGGTGTTACGCTTGGTTTTTCACGTAAAAATTCTATGATATTTGAATTGGGAAGAGATGTTTCAGCTGATATTGCGAGATTTGATACGCAAACTTATAAAACAATGCTTTTAGATAAATTATATTCTGCTGATTCACCGTACAAAGGTTTCAAGCAGGCCGAATTGGATGAATTAGCAGATGCAATTAGGTCATATTCACCTGATAATAGATATTTGCCTCATAATGGTTTATATTTTTTCAAAGATTATGTTAATGAGCCTGAAGAGTTTGCAAGAATTGTCAGAGATAGTAACAATTTCGAGAAAAATTTTAAAGCAAAAGATTTATTCTAGTGCCTGTGTATTATATGTTATAATTTTTTTATGGCACGTGAATTTGATTTTTATGTAGTACCGACTCCAATCGGAAATATTCAGGACATTACTTTTAGAGCTGTTGAGGTTTTAAAGGGTGTTGATTTGATTGCTTGTGAGGATACAAGAGTTACACAAAAACTTTTGAATCATTACGATATTAGAACAAAATGTATCTCTTATCACAAGTATAATGAGCGTGAACGTGTTGGGGTTTTCTTGAAAGAACTTGGTGAAGGCAATAAAATTGCTCTTGTTTCTGATGCTGGAACTCCTATGATTTGTGACCCTGGGGCTGTTATTGTGCCAGAGCTTATCAAAAATGGGTTTAGTGTGACTTCGCTTCCAGGCGCATGTGCGGTTACTACGTTTTTATCACAGATTCCACGCGAGGGTGAAGACTTTACTTTTATAGGGTTTATTGGAAGAGGTCAGAAACAGATTGAAGAGACTGCGAAAGCATATTCTTCTCATAATATGGTCTTTTATGATTCGCCTGAGCGTATTTTAAAGACTCTGGAGGTTATTAAGAGCGTTCGTGGAGAAGTTAGAATCGCGCTTGGTAGGGAGTTATCCAAACTGTTTGAAGAGGTTGTGACAGATACAGTCTCTAATGTGTTGGAACACTTTAAAGACGGTATAAAAGGCGAAATTATTTGTATGGTTTATGCTGATGAGGATGTTTCTGCAAGTGATTTGGATTTCAAAATAAAAGAACTTAAAACCAAGGGGTTCAAAGATAAGGAAATTTCCGTTATTCTCTCTTCGCTATTCGGTTTTAACAAAAATGAAGTTTATAAGAAGAGTTTAGATTTGTAACGAATTGTAAAAATAAAAAACAAAACCCTAAAGTTTTTCTAAAAATTGCCGATATACATGACACAGACAAGATTTATCGGAAAGGAAAATTTAGGATATGTTAAAGAAAATTATTACCCCAACTAGTAACACATTTTCAGGTGTTGAATTTATATTAAGAGGAGCCAAAAAGCGCAGAGCGATGGCTATTTCAAATGCAGTTGCTGTGAATGCTGAATCAGGTGTTCAAGTTAAATTGCAAGCTGTGAAGTAATCGGTCTGACTGATTTTAAATGAGAATGGCTGAGAGTATAGTTTTGGCGGTCTGTTTATCGGACCGTCTTTGTATT
>CAZRHI010000168.1:0-2495 GCA_964599945.1 uncultured Acetobacter sp.
GTCTTCCGCCATGACGGCAACTTGGCTGAACGGACGTGTGGTCTTGAACTCGACGGTGAGGGTTTGGGTGTTGGGGGAGAAAGTGGCGGTGTTTAGCGAGGCGTGTTTGGACTTTTCTTGGGGGAGGTGGGTGAAACCTTGGGCGATGTAATTATAGGCTAGAGATAGCTCTTCGTCTTCGGAGGGGCGAAGTGTTAGCTCGTGAGAGGTTTCTTCTGGGGTGCAAGTGCCGTTTTTATGACACAAGATAAAGCTGAAACGGGCTTTTATCTGCATGGGTTTTGTTGTGTCTGTTCGGGTGAACTCTAGAGGGTAACGGACAAAGTTGGTGAGAATCCGTTGGGTTTGGTTATTATTTACAACAGTGTTGGCTTCTGGTAAGAAAAGCTGGTATTCGCTGATGTTTAGGTTGTCATCTTTATCCTCAGAGAGGAAAAATTTGGGACGTGTGTTGGGGTTTAGATAATCAGCGTTGATGTAATAGCCTTGGGGGACGTAGATATCTAGCGCACCACGAATCTTTTTTAAATTCCCAGGGGCAGAGTTGGCTAGTAAAATACGCGCTTTTAGCCCGTTGGGTAGTTCGATTGGCTTTTCACTACTGCCGTCTGAAGGGCGGGGGAGGTTTGCCATTAGGCGGACAAAGTTTGGTATATCAAACTTTAAGATTGCTAGGGTGATTTCATCTAGGTTTGTGATGTTTTCTTGATAATTTTTATCTCTGCGGTGAACGGGCGCGCCTAGCTCTCCGTGTGCGTAGCCGACGTATTTGTAGGGGGTGTATTTTATTTGGTATTCGTCATAATCGGTTTGTTTGGTTTCATCAGAATATTCGGGGGCGAACTCGCCGTCTTCGGCAATGATTGGCGCGTCTTCTGGGAGGATTTTTGAGGCTTTGATTTGTTGCTCAAGACGATTTACAACATAGGTGTAGCGTCGTTTAAGCCCAACAAAGGATTTCATGTATGTACTTATGGTTTTTAGGGTGTCTTTCTTGGTGTTGGGATATAGGTAAGATAATAAAGGAGTGATGTCTTCGTTGATTTTTTCATCTGGGTAGAGTTTATCTATTATAAAAGGAGTGATGAGGAGTTGGTAAAACTCTTGCGTGAGCCTTTTGAAGCTATCTATATGCTTCTTTTGTTTTTGAGGAGCTGGGTGAGATTGGGTGAGAGTTTGTGTGGGGGATAAGTTATCATCTGCAAAGGTTTGGTTGAAAACACAAAGCAGGCACCCTATATATAAAATAAAATATATTACAATCTTTTTCATAAAATTTTACGTTGATTTATTTAAAATTTCAGTATATGACAAAGAGTATAATAATATGTTTGTGGCAAAAGGCAATAGACTTTTTAGGAAAGACACAGTTTAGATATGAAAAAAAAGACTTTTACGAAAAATGCGACGCGAAAGGAAAACATAAAACGTCGCCAATTAAGACAACAGGTGTTAGATGATTTTTCTTATGATGAAGAAGAGGAGCGTCTTTTTGAAGAAATGGGTGATGTTGATTTGGAGGAATTAGAAGAGATTGAACGTTTGGTTGAAGAAAATCATGAACAATTATTGGAGGCTTTTAATTCGATGAAGTGCAAACCTTTGGATATACGCAAAGTGCCATCGCAAGAATCTTTAATTGGTAAATGTTTGGTACATATTGGGGATACGGATAATGAACTTTATAAACAAGCGGTGATTTATATTACGGAGTGTAGCCCTGAGGAAGTTCGTGGCGTGATGATTAACAAGTTGTTGTTTGGAACGGCTACGCTTGAGTGTAAAACTAAGGGAAGTAGCGTGTTACGCAATGTTTATGAAGACCTTTATCAAGGAGGTCCTGAAAACCCTGCGCATGGCGTGGTGATTTTTCCGACAAACGAAAGTGTGAACGAAGATCCGTATGCGAATGTGTTAGGCGATGTTTCTGTTTCTAGTTCGTTTGGTGTGTTACAGGAGATTATGGATGGCGCAGGTCCAAAACGCAAAATTATTGCTATGGGGCATTGTGTTTGGCATAGAGGCGAGCTTGAATGGGAATTGTTTAATAACCAATGGTTGATTGTTAACTGTAGTTTGGAGCTGATGTTTGATGCGAAATTTGAAGACCGTTGGGAGCTGGCTAAACAAGAAAGTGGGGTCTATAAAGGAGCGTATATTACTTCTCAGATTGGGTTAGCTTAGGCTTTTGGGGGTATGCCATTTGCAACGAAATTAGTTGTGGTGTGGAGAGTGTGTGATTTTTAACGAGCGAGCTTTGGAATGGAGTTCGCTTTTAGTTTATCTTTATATTGAGTGAATGGGGGATTTTTTGCGATTATGGTAGGCTCTTATTAAGGGGTGGGATGATTTTGTGGGGGTGAGAAAAAATGAGAGGTTGAGTGTGTAGGTGAAAAAAATGTACACAGGTGAAAAATCTTCTTGACTGAAAAAAATGTATGAGGTAGAAGAAACGCTAGCAGGCATTGAGATGATGCTTTGTGGATATTATTCGG
>CAZRHI010000169.1:0-2475 GCA_964599945.1 uncultured Acetobacter sp.
AACAACAAAGGAACAATAATTTGAAAATTTTATATTGCGGAGATATTGTCGGACGTGCTGGCAGAAACACCATCACCAAACACATCAAAGAAATAAGAGAAAAATATGCCCTAGACGCAATTATCGTTAACGGCGAAAACGCGGCCCATGGTTTCGGCTTAAGCCCAAGCATTGCCGAAGACTTGCTAAATGCAGGCGTTGACGGCATCACGACAGGCAACCACATCTGGCAACAGCGGGAAATTTACCCCTATTTAGACAGTTGCCCGAAAATTATCCGCCCGTTAAATTACCCCGAAACCCTCCCAGGGAAAGGGGCGCAACTCTTAAACATAAACGGCAAAAAGCTCCTGATTGCACAAGTCCTCGGACGCTTATTCATGCCCCCAATTAACAGCATCACCGAACCGCTTGATAAACTCTTAAAACTCTATACTTTAGGCAAAAATGTAGACGCAATTTTGGTGGATATTCATGCCGAAGCCACCTCTGAAAAATTGGCATTAGGGTATTATCTTGACGGTAAAGTAAGCCTTGTCGCTGGCACACACACGCACGTCCCCACAGCTGACGCTCGCATTTTACCCAAAGAAACAGGCTACATCACAGATGTTGGAATGTGCGGCGACTTTGAATCAGTCTTAGGCTTTGAACCCCAAACACCAGTTGAACGCTTGAGCGATAAACTCACCATTCAAAACCGCCTAAACCCTGCCAATGGCAAAGAGCTAACCCTCTGGGGCGTTATGATAGAAACAACCCCAAACGGCCTCTGCCACGCTATCACCCAAATCAAGGAAACGTTCGAAAACCTTTAAGGACTGCCCAATGCCCACGTTATATGACCAACTCCGTACCTATCGTCGTCAAATTGCCGAACAACAAAACATCTCAACTTTTATGATTTTCAATAATAAAAGTCTTGAAGATTTAATCGCCAAACTCCCACAAACACCAGAAGAGCTAGAAAAAGTAAATGGCTTTGCCTCAAAAAAGATAGAAACCTACGGCAAAGATATTCTTAACATCATCACAGCATATTGCAAACAAAACCCAGACCTCGCCCAAAACGAAAGCGCGCAATATCAAAACAAACAACAAACAGAACAAAAAGAAAAAGAAGCCACCGACGGCACAAACATCTATAACATTTTCCGTGGTGCGCTCTTCTCGTTTAGCACCTATACCAAAGACACCGCTCCGCTCAAATTACAATACGACACTGCAAACGAATACCAAGACATTAACAGATTATACCGCTTAGATGATATTGTTTCTGAGCAATCAACATATAACAAATGCTTAAGCCTAATGGGCTACCTCTCTGCCCACCTCTCGCATAACCCCAATTATGACAATCACATTAAAACAGGGCTTCTCGACCTGCTAGAGTTCGCTTGGGACGGCGAGAAAAAAGAGAGCCTAAATAGTGTATGTTTAGCCCACATTCTCCGCTCGTTTTTCTTGAGCCAAAACATCACTGCCCGCGTGGTCTATATGTCGCCGTTCTCCCCGTATGACGCAGACACACACGTCATCACCGAAGCATGGCTTGAAGAGCAACAAAAATGGGTAATGTTTGACCCCACATATAACACCTGCGTTTCAGATGAAAACGGCATAATCTTAAGCATTGCCGAACTACGCGAAGCCCTAAGTCGCCGAGAAAAAATCTTCTTAAGCGTTGGCGCAGCATATAACCAAAAGCCACTCTCCGCCAAAGAAGAAGAAAACTTAATCACGCTATACGCCAAAACGTCCTTTTTCTTTAAGATAAACGAACTACAAACAAGAAACGGCGCAGCAAGCGGACAAACCGCCGTGATAATTCCCGACGGCTTTGATTATGACAAATACTTAATCCTCAAAAACCGCCATATCCGTCGCGAGGTTTTCAAACCTCTCTCATTTATGTTTGAAAGATAACATAAGCCCTTCGTCCAAAGAACGAAACCAAAACAAATAATTGACTTTTTAAAACAAAAGCTATATAAAATAAAAGTCCAGTGCTCGAACACTGGACTTTATTTAACAAAGAAAGGGTTAAACCCATACTTTAACTCATTTCTAAGTTAAAGATAACCTATTTTCCTCAAAATGTCAAGAGGAAAAACAGGTTATGGGTTTCCCCTTTCATATAATGAAAGGCAAAAATAATGAAAATAAGAATTATTATCATTATTCGGAAATTCCGATTTTTCTTGCTTATAAAACGCTAAGAAAGGAAGCACCACCGCAACGTGGTGCTTTTTTATCGCCTCTTCCAGACCGCTTTTTATCAAAATAATACTTGCAAAATTAAATCCCATTCTTTACACTGATACGTGCTGAAATGCCCGATTTCAGTGGCGGACTGGTAATCCAAACTCGTATGGGCAAAACTCTTGAGCTTATAAGCTAAAAAACAAGAGAACATTGTTATAGGGCATCTACCCCAAGGGGCTGGATGCCAGGTATATAAGGCATAGCTCGAAT
>CAZRHI010000170.1:0-2450 GCA_964599945.1 uncultured Acetobacter sp.
AAAGGCGCGGAAAGTTTTCATTCATCCGATGCACAAAGCCCCAAGAAGAAATGAACGACAAAGAGAGTGCCAAAACCGCAACCCAAAACAAGACATACAACACACCGCCCATCGCATAACTAATTTGAGTGTTAAACAGAGCGATGATAAATGCTGCAAGTTGATACATACCACCAAGCAACAACAGTTCGTTTTTACATATTTTCATAACAACCTCCTTATTTTTGAGATGATACACAAAAATCACCACCACATAAATAAGTTCAGATTGCCAATCTTCCAACCTCCCCTTTGGGAGATATTTATAAAAAAAAACACCATACCCATAATTTTCTTTCTATAAATCATCTTTAAAAATAAAAAACAATACGTTATACTCCTCTACATCAGGAGAATAAAATGACACCAAACGCAATTATATTTGACTGGGACAATACACTAGCCCAAACTCGTACCGCGGTTGTAAACGCCCTAGAACACACTCTCAAACAATATCAAAAAGCTCCATGGGACATCATCAAACAAAAACACCGCAACCCTACAAAATCCTTAAAAGAAAATTTCCCAAACTTTTTTGGTGAAAAATACCAAGAAGCTTATGAAGTATATTTAAATTACTATATTAACCACACAATAACACAAATTTACCCTACACCAAACGCCGATAAATTCCTAAAACATTGCTTAAAAAACAATATAGAATTATACATCATCTCAAATAAAGAAAAATCGCTACTAATCCAAGAAGTCAAACATTGTTTCCCCAACATAACTTTTAACAAGATACTAGGAAATGGCGACACCCCAAAAAACAAACCAGCTCCAGACCCCGTTTTTAAAGCTCTAAACAATGCCCTCTACCCCATAAATAAAGAAAACGTTTGGCTTATAGGAGATTCTAAACAAGATATTGACTGCGCCCTTGCCGCAAACATCCACCCCATCCTCATCGGCAAAGGCAAATTTATGGAAACAAGCTCCCTCCACAACCAAATTGCAGAAAATCAAATCACACAAATTCAAAATTTTGATGAACTGATGCCTCTGCTCAAAACAGACACGACCATTTAAACAACTTAACACAATGAAAAACTTAAGATACTACTTCACTTTGTTTTCACTCAAATCATAAAATCTTTTAATTCTCTCCATAATATTATGCCCTTCCTTGAATAATTCTAATCTTCTACCATTTGTATAATAGAATGTATTTCCCAAAGCATAAACATATTCAAAAGGATAAGCACATTTTTCATCATATAGCGAACAACCAAGAAAATAATTATCCGCTTTATTTATTCGTAACAAATGTAACAACGTTGGAGCAAAATCAAGTGAATTTTTTCCACCAACATCTATACGTTGCGAAGAAATAGCTTCATCGTATATAATAAATGGTATTTTCCCTAAAACTTTATCTACTTTATAAGCTTCTGTTTTGAAAGCTCGCACATATTCATCACCAGGAAACGTAGCATGATCAGCAGTTATAATTAAAGTAGTATTTTTTCGCAAATCTCCATTATTATCAAACTTTCTCAAAAAATTTCCAAACTGAAAATCATAATTAAACATCACATTAAGTAACTCATTTTCCTGAAAATTATAAACTTCATCTGGAGATTTCTGCCCATAATGCGTTCCTAGATTATAGATACCAATAAAATAAGGTGCTTTCAAATCTTTGCTATCTAATAACTTATACAATCCCTCAAATAATTCTCTATCGGTAAGCTCTGTCCCATCATCTTTAAAATCATCTGCAGTATAAACTCTATCAAAGCCGAAACTCTCCAAATACTTACTCATATGGTCATCTTTCGTATGCGCACACAAAAAATAAGTATGATATCCGTTATCTTGTAAAATAGATGAGATATTAACAACTGTATTATCCATACGCTTTTTCACAATATCTATCTCTACCGTACTATAATAATCAACCCCCACATACTGATACGAAGAACTCATTTGCCCTCGAATTCCCCTATATGTTGTTGCCGTATGATTAAAATAATTATCAAACCACAAACTTCTATCCAGCAAATGCGAAATATTTGGTGTCAAATTTGAATAACGATTAAACTTATCAATAATATCTTGAGAAAATCCTTCTGAAAAAATTGTAATAACATTTTTTCCCCATAAATTAGGAATGCTTTCATCTTTTGTATTGCTATACACCCAATCCTTTCCATAAATAATCTTTTGCTTTGCCGCATTCAAATCATCTGCCTTATAAGAGAGTTCCATCAAACTATAATAAACGGCTTTTCCAAATGAATATATGGGAAAATCATCAAAATAAGACTTGCCAAGCGGCAAAAATTTATCTATAATGAAAAATGGTTCATTGGGTAATCGTCATTCAAAAATATAAAGGAGTGTCTTACAAATGAAAGAAGTTTATCTGGTAAGCATGGCCCGTACTGCCGTGGGCAGCTTCGGCG
>CAZRHI010000171.1:0-2375 GCA_964599945.1 uncultured Acetobacter sp.
TTACACAAGTTCAATCTCATTTGATTGCATATCAATATGAGGGGCTTTTGAAAAAAGCTGCGCTTGTAAATAAAAAGAAAAAATAAGCAGTTTGAGCTTTAATAAAAAAGTGTCGATGTTTCGGCACTTTTTTTGTATAGATATTCCTCAGTAAACAAGGAGGGATTAAAGATATAAAACTGATGATTTGTCTATGCTTGTTGGTATGAAATGGGGTAAAGCTTCTTTGTATTCGGTTTCAAGTAAACTTGAGATTTTTGTAAGGCGACCAATAAAGAAAACCACCAACTAAATTGGTGGTTTTTGATATTTTTTTGGGATTATCGAGAATTATACATTTTGGCGAATATCGCTTGTTGGAGGACTTTATTATCTGGCTCTTTGGTTGCGTTTTCTACTGTGTTGCTAGGGACTTCTTGTTCCGAAGTTTGTTTAGTTGTGGTATTTGGGTTTTCGTTTGAAGCGGTTAATGTTTTATTTGGGGCTTCTGGTGTGGGGAGATCTGAAGCGTTCATTTTTACCTCGATAGGCTCACCCATACCAGATGGTATTTTTACTTCAGCTACTCCGTCTTGTGTTTGTGTAACTTGTATTCCATCGGCATAAGTTATGTTTGGATTGTGTTTAAGCATAATGTCGCGTAATTCTGGGTCTTCACATTCTCCAGAGCGTACATAGCTGTTTGCTAAGAAGTTTTTCATATATGCCATTTTTTCTTCTTGTGTAAGACCTTTGGCGGTTAAGTGGGCATCTATTTCTTGCATTTCTTCTAGCGAAGGTGCTGGAAAGTTTGCATCTGCAATTAGTTTTTTTGCTTCGTTTGTAGACATCGTGTCAAGTAAATCGCGACAATCTGTCAAATCGACACGAATGCCTCCCACTAGTATAGGAACGTCTTTTAACATTCTTTCAGTGGTTTCGTTATATGTTTGCTCTTCATTTTTTAATAAGTCAAGTTGCTTATCCCAAGATTGTGTTGCGAAATATTCTTTTGCAAAAAATGCTGTGCTAACTGCTTGATGATCGTATGCATCTAATCTTGCGTTATCCCAATACGTAGAGGCACTTTGAACAATGGCTTTTTTGTGTTCGGGGTTGTTTATATCAAAATCTTCTCCTAATTTTTCTAAAGTTTCTTTTAGTCCTGGGGTGCGTTCTAATATATCGCTGAGTGGTTTTTCTTCACCGTTAATTTCAACAGTTTTAGTATCGCCATATTGAGTGTAGAGATGTGCGTATTGTAACCAAGTTGCAGCTTCTGCAATTTTTTCTGTAAGGCGATTAGATCTAGCTGCATTATTTGGGGTTGTGTAACATTCTCCTTGTCCATCGTTTACCCAATGGTCGTAATGTACAAATTCATGGTTTCCTTCTTCGAGTTCTTTATGCGGGTCGTGTGGGGTATGCTCCGTTTTTTTATTCTCTGCTAGGGATTTTATATAAATTTCTTGTGTCTTGAAATCAAAGGCTGCATCTGCGTTGCTCTCTTTGAGCTTTTCGTCTGAGGCGTTACCTGTTTGAATTATGATATTGTTAGGATCTTGTTTTAATTTTTCTAGATCTTCTGTAGATATTTCGTCTGTGTTAACTTTTTTGATGTGTTGTTTTGAGGTTTGAACGTTTCTGACTTGGCTTGTGTCTAGATATTTAAATTCTTCAAGGGTTTGGTCAAGCTCTTGTTGGTATGCTTGTTGATTTGGGTTGTCTTTGTTTTGGGCTTCTACATGGAGGTGATATGATTCCATTGTAACGCTATCCCAGTTTCCAATTGTTTTTCTTGTTTTGATATTATCTCTTTCATCTTCTCTTTCTTCTTTAGAGGTGCGTTTGAATAAGTAATCTTCTTTGCTTTTGCCAAAGTCAGAGACAGGTGTATTTAGTTCTTCAAGTGCATAATTACGAATTTCGAGGTATTCGTCAAGAGCCATATTGTTTTTCTTAGCGAGTTCGTCATCGCTTAGTTCTTTGTTTTTTTCTGTAAGAGCGGCGACTTTTTCATCATGGTCTTTTCTTGCCTCAGCCATGGCAGTATGAGTGTCTTTGCCTGGCTCGGTAGCGGCAGCAACTATGTCGTTTGGGTCTATAGCGTGAGTGGCCTTGGCGTTAGTAGACATTGCTTCTTTTAATTCTTCATTTGGCATAGTTTTCTCCTTAATATATTTACTATTTTATCATAAAAATATTTGGACGTCAATCTTTTGTTTTTTAGATTTTGTTAATAAAACGTAACTTTTTTTTAATTTTTTTAGAAAAAATGTTGACTCTAATAAATTATGTTCTATAATCCGCTTAATTTTGAAAAGTGGTGATCAACTTTTTAAATGGTTTAATTGTTTAATAATGGAGAGTAAATTTGGCTCGTATAGCTGGTGTAA
>CAZRHI010000172.1:0-2328 GCA_964599945.1 uncultured Acetobacter sp.
ATCGAACAGCTGTTTCATCCTCAAAATACGGCTGTGAAAAATACTTTGCGGATTGTGGCTCTAAATGTGAAAAGGCTTATGAAGATAACTGTCATAATCAGGTGGCAGTTGTTGATGCCTGTCCGGCAGGGGCAACCTGTACGTATTTTTCTGATTGTAAATCTAAAGTCAAAGAATTTACTTGTAAAACAAATCTTGAACAATCAGCCACGGCGTGCTTGTTTCCGTTACCTGTCGTTTATGGAAACGGGACCGTTACCAGAGAATATTTGTCTGGCCCGACGCCGGTAGCTGTTGTCTTTGATGAAACAAATAAACTGGCTGTTGCTCTGGTCTATCTTAAGGAAGATGGCAGTATTACTACTAACTATACAGGAGGAAGTAATGACTACATGGTGAGATGGGCACTGAATAAGAAGTATGATATTCCGGGTTTACAAAATTGTGCAAAGCCTGATACAGCTCATACATGTATGGTAGATGGCCGCGCCAATACAGATAAAATATTAGCTTGTGGAAGTGGGTGTAATGGAACACCAGCCGCAACAGTCTGTAATAATTATCAGCCGGAAGGATGTGATAAGCCTTTCTGCCAAAAAACAAAATGGTTTCTACCAAGTATAAGAGATTTGAAAAACATCTGCGCTAAAAAAGATACACTTGATAAAATGTTACCGTTTATAGGAGTAAAACTATCGAGTTCAGGTCATTGGTCTTCTGTTGAGTACAATGGCTCGTATGATGTTGATAGATATGCGATGGAGGTTAATTTTTATAGTTGTAAAGCGTACAATAATTATAAAACTATTCATAACTACGTTCGTCCTGTTGTAAAATATTAAGACAGGAAAACCATCACAAAAAAAGCCCTGAAAATATTCAGGGCTTTTTGATTGCGGAAAGCAAAGAATTTTATCTTACTGAAATTCTCTGACGGCACGATCCGTTGCAAAGTCAGATGTTCTGGAAACGGTGTTGCTGAAAGCCGTATTCATATAGTTATCATAGTAATACTTACCGCCATAAGCCAAACCGGCCAAAACAATCAGATAAAAAATTACTTTCATGGTTTCCTCCAAATAAATTAACACATTATATTTATAAAACTGATATGCTTAAAAACTATTTAACTTTAACGGCGTTTTTCAAACCATTTAAATTATCTTTAAGCTGTTTCTTTTGTGCATCATATTGCGCTTTAGCTGCTTCTTTCTCAGCTTTTTGAGCGGCGGCTTTTTCTTCCTTAGCTTTCTTTAAAGCGTCTTTTTTAGCCTGAGCGGCTTCTTTGCGTTCTTGAGCAGCTTTTTCGCGAGCTTCTTTGTCAGCTTTTAATTTTTCTTGTTTGGCGCTGAGAGTATTTTGAGCATTTTCCAAACTGCTGTTAACTTTAGCCAAAGCATCAATGGCGGCAGATTCGGCCATGGCATTTCCAGTAAAGGTTAATCCGAGAACGATGGCGACGCAGGTCATAATTTTTTTCATTTAAATCTCCTTGTTAAAGTGTCATAACCGAGAATCAGATAAACATATTTTCAAATGAATCACAACTCTAAAGAAATAATTATTGCCTGTTATTTTTCAATGATTTAAAGTTTTTCGTAAATTTAAGAGAAGGAGAGAGATATGAAAAGAGTCGCGGCCGGAATTATCGTTTGTCAGAATAAAATTTTGATTGCTCAACGTAAACGGGGCAAAGATTTGGAATATTTTTGGGAATTTCCCGGCGGTAAAATTGAACAGGGAGAAACCTGCGAAGAATGCTTGCATCGTGAAATATTGGAAGAACTTAATATGGAAATAAAAGTCGGAAAGTTCTTTATGGAAACTTCTTACGACTACGATTTCGGTACAATTGTGTTGGAGTTTTATTGGGCAACTTGCCTCGAGCAGAATATTCCCGATTTGTTTGAACATGAACAGGCACAATGGGTAGAGCTCAAAGATTTGAATAAATATAACTTTGCACCGGCAGATATTCCTATTATTGAGGCTTTGTCAAAACTCGGTTCATTGCCGGAATAAAAGACACAAAAAAGGTTTGGCGAATCATGCAGCGTCAAACCTTATTTTTGCGAGGCATTTATTCCCAATCAAGGCCAAACCTTTGAACCTGATGTTTATTATATCAGAAAAGTAGCATTTAAGCAATACAATAAAAAACTCCCGATCTGTGTGATCGGGAGTAAAAAAGTTTTCGAGATTAGCGCTTCTTCGCTTTTGAGGCCTTTTTAGCCTTACCTTTATAGATGTCGATGCTGTTTTTTGTAGAAATAGCATTAGCGTTGACATCAAACCAGTTCGGCGCGGGAAGTTTCTTGATCTTCTGGG
>CAZRHI010000173.1:0-2316 GCA_964599945.1 uncultured Acetobacter sp.
TTCCGGTTTTACTTTTTATTAAATCACGCTAATTTATTATAAATTCAGGAGATTTGTAAAATGACAGACTTAAAAGAAGGCTTCAAAAATTGGTTGGTTGGACAAGGCTTGTCCAATAGTACCATTTATGACTATTTAGCAACAATAAATCGGATATGTAGAAAAGAAAACTCTACTAGCAAAGACCTAGCTGTAAATTTGTTTTCCATTATTTCTAATTATCAGGGTAAATCAAAAACCGTTTTAAAGCAATATAATGCGTTTTTATTTGAAACAGAACAAAGCAAAGAGATTATACAACAACGACATAAAAATTTATTGTGTGCATACTCTAAATTAAGTGATGAAGAAAAAAAAGAAATAGAGGAGAAAGAATATATCACAACGCAACAACTTGCTGATATATTGGGAGTGGATGTTCGCCAAATAAAGCGTTGGCGAGAAAATCGTATAAAGCAAGGCAAAGAAGATCAGATTGAAGAAAACCCTCGTGGTCTAAAAAAAATTGGTCCTAAATTTACACGAGTTGGTGGAAAGTGTAGATATTACAAAGACGATTTGGAAAAATACTTTCATCGCCCAATAGAAAAGATGTAAAAAAACAATATCATCTACCGAATCGATATACAGAAACTTCGAAATCATTTTTCAACACAGCAAAAATAGTAAATTTTGACTGTGCTTTGTAACTTTTTTCATATTTGTATCTTATTTTTTTGATTTTTGTGTCACCTTTTGTGGCATTTGTGTCACCTACTGCCATTTTGACTATGTTTTTCAATTAGTTATCATTTCCTTATCAGCACGAAATGCTGGTGTGCCAAGCTCTGCATGGTGTTAGAGAAGACACTTTTTAGAAAGATAAAAAAATGGAACAAGAAAATAGAAAATTTGCTGCAAACCAAAACGGTGAAACAGCACAAAAAATATCCGGCGATTCAATTCAAACCGGATACAACAACGAAGTTAACACAACTGAATATCAAACAGGTAGTGCTCTTCAAACGATGTTACATCGAGCTGAAGAATTCAAAGCCTCTCAAGCCCAGAATGATAACGGTTCGAATGGAGATAATGGTGGGGATAATACCCCACCTCCGTCTTCCGCAGCTCCTTTTGAAGCTTCTGTTGAAGATGACGACGGCAATTCATATCAAGTTTATATTGATATTGATGAGGTATCCAATCGCACGCATATCGAAAAGACAGAACTTGTTGCTTTGTGTGAAGGAACTGCAAAAAATGTTGCTATTCCGACAGATTTAACAGAGTTAACAAGCTTTATCACAGTAAATCAAGGAGCCGCCTCCACCGCAGGAACACTGGCTAAAAAACGGATACTTCCCGCAGAAACGCGTTCCTTCTTCTTAAAACGTGCTCAAGAATATGGCTATATCTGGCTTAAAGGGGAAGTTCAGCTCGGTAATGAAATTCGCAAAATTGCAACACGGATAGGTAAACGTACTGATTTGGAAGCTGCCAATGACAATGAAAAGAAACAACGCAACACGGCTGATTTAGATAATGTATTGGCTGAGCTGCGCACAAAAAAAGAAATTTTAGCCGAAGATTATGGCATTGGATACACTCAAGCTCGCCAACTAACCCGTTTAACAGATGAATTGGTGGAGAAAGAGCTGAAATATGCTATTGCTAATAATGATGTTCCTAGCCGTAATCACGCTTTATCGTTTCTTAATCAACCGGCAGATTTTACTGATGAAGAAAAAGACGAGGCTGATACGGAGAAAGCCCAAAAAATCGTTAAAGATAAATTTCAATTTGAAACTGTCTTTTCTGATGTTCCCGCAGATAAACGTATGAATCATAAATTGAAAAAGCCTATTGCTTATACTTCAATCGCCGCATGTATTGGTTCTGACGAATACTATCTCGAGAAACATGGTTTTATTTGTAAAGTGGCTTTAGAATGCGATCCTGACCGAGCAAAATACTTTGAGGCTATGCATAAGATGCGTTCAGAAGAGCAACTTCAAATGATTGTTGGAAAGTTGGAAGCTAAATTTGATGAACTAGTTGAAGCATTCAAAAGCAGTGAGTCTGAATTGTTAAAATGCACAATCCCGTGCCAGTGTTTCTGCCCTATGCGGGGAAAAAATTGGAGAGATGATGAGAGGTTACTGCTGATACTTTATTGCATCAAATTCATCAAAGAAGTTAAGCCAAAGTATATTTTGTTTGAAAATGCAAAAGAATTCTTCGGTTTTTCGTTACCGTTAGCAGAAAATTTGGCAAATCACCCTGTTGCTGAAGAGTTGCAAAAAGAGCTGAATGGCAGAACTATTGGAGCCTATA
>CAZRHI010000174.1:0-2312 GCA_964599945.1 uncultured Acetobacter sp.
AATTGGGTGCGTAGGCGAATCTGTTTCTTAAAAAAATGTAAATCTAGTGTAAAATAAATCTAAAAATATCCTCTTGACAATTTTTTAAATTTAGTGTTTTTTATTTTTGTATTTAACATACATTTTAGTATGTATTTATAATTTAGGAGTTTTCATGGTTAGGAAATGTAAGGAAGATGCAGAAAAAACACGACAGGCAATTTTAGAATCTGCTTTAGATGTTTTTTCAGATAAAGGGTATGCAAAAGCTACTTTTGATGAAATTGCGGCAAGAGCGGGGTTTACTAAAGGGGCTGTTTATTGGTATTTTCGGAATAAGGCGGATTTGGTGGCTGCGTTGATTATGGAATATACGGAAAGCAAGTATAAGGAATTAGAGGCTGATATTCCAACAGGAAATAGTTTTGAGGATTTGCTAGAATATTTTATTCAATGGGCAAGTGCTGGTGAAAAAGATTTGAGATTTTCGCGTTTTCAGCGGTTTATGATGTGTCAAATGGAGTGGTCTGAGGCTGTTCTGGATAGAGTGGATAAAACATTGGCAACCACTAAAAATAGACATTTAGAAAAAATTAATCAAGTTTTGGTAGAATCAGAAAAGCGCGGAGAGCTTAAAGATGGGATAAATATTGACCTTGTTCAGCAAGTTATTCATTCATCGTACTTGGGAATCGTTTTTTCCTCGATTAGTAAAAAAGTTGATTTGGATTTGGTTGAAATGGTTAGAACAGGATTAACATTGTTGTTTAATGGGATTAAAAAGTGAAGAGGGTTGAAATGAAAAAAGAGAAATCTGAACAAAATGTACAACATTTGAAACATGAAGAAGGTGTATCGATGAAAAAAAGTTATTTATTTTTTGGTGCGGCAGTTTTATTGGCAGTTGTTGCTGGGTGTCATTTTTATGGGCAGAAGAGTGTGGAAGGGCAAATGCCTACTGTTAATGTTACTTCTGCGGTAGCTGAAGAAACGGATATTGACAATCCTAAAACATATGTTGCGTTGATTGAAGCGATTAACAGTGTTGATGTGGTGGCTAAGGTTAGTGGTAGTTTGGATAAAATTAACTTTAAAGAGGGCGGATATGTTACCAAGGATGAGCCTTTGTTTGTGATAGATAAAAAACGCTATCAGGCGAATTATGATTTGGCGGCTGCTCAACTTGAAAGTGCTAGAGCAAACTTGAAAAGAACTGAACGTGATTTTAATAGACAGAAGCAATTAAGTGCTAAGAATATTGCCTCTCAAGCAACGTTTGATAGTGCTGAAAGTGCATATTTACAGGCAAAAGCTTCGGTATCTCAGGCGGAAGCACAGTTGGCATTAGCTAAAATTGATTTAGATAATACGGAAGTTAAAGCTTATATTGACGGATATATTGGTAAAACTAAAGTAACCGTTGGAAACTATGTTACAGCATCAGCAGAGCCTTTGGCTAGAGTGGTTCAGGTTAATCCTATTCGTATAGCCTTTTCGTTGACAGATAAAGAATTTTTGGAGATGAAGGCGGCAGGTGAGCGTGATCTGGATGATTTTGTAGTTAATATTGAATTGGCTAATGGTGAAATCTTTAGAGAGAAATTAGATAAAGTTTTTGCTAATAATGAAATTAACATGGGAACAGCAACTGTTGCAGTATATGCGGATATTAACAACGAGAGAGGTTTATTAAAACCTGGGGCGTATGTGAAGATGTTTATTACTTCTGCAATGCCTAAAAAAGGGATTATTGTGCCTGAAACTTCTATTATGCAAAATGAAGAAAACTCTCAAGTTTATGTTATCGGTCAAGATAATACGGTTTCTTTGCGTATGGTGAAATTGGGCGATAGCTTTAACGGAAAACAGGTGATTGCTGATGGCTTAAAAGCTGGCGAGAAGGTTGTTGTGGGCGGTTTGCAAAACAGAATGATGCACCCAGGGGCAACAGTTAAAGAAGTTGAAGCGAAATAGTTTAGAGGAGCGGAACTATGTTTTCTAAGTTTTTTATTGAAAGACCGCGATTTGCGGTGGTTATTGCCATTGTGATGAGTTTGGCTGGGGTTATTGCCCTGTTTACATTGCCGATTGCGATGTATCCAGAAATTACACCGCCAACAGTGATGGTTACAGCGGATTATACAGGGGCGAGTGCTGAAACGGTTGCCAATACCGTTGCTATTCCGATTGAAAAAGAAGTCAATGGTGTTGATAATATGATGTATATGAACTCAGCATCGTATAATTCTGGTAGATATCAGTTAGATATTAGCTTTGAGATAGGAACAGATCCAGACTTGGCACAAGTTAAAGTACAAAATCGTGTACAAAAG
>CAZRHI010000175.1:0-2296 GCA_964599945.1 uncultured Acetobacter sp.
CAAAGTGGGTGAATAAAATGTCACCAGTTAGTCCATATCCTTTTACTTCATGGCAAACAGTCCCACTTATATTTTTGAAATGTTCTTTGGTATTTAAACCCACCAGAGAGGGTCTTGCTTCAATAATATTTACCCCCAAATCTTGTAATAAACCGTATCCTGCATGCCCTCCGATTGCCACAACTACATGGCTGAACTCTTCATTATTAACTTTGAATCCGTTTGCACTCTTTTCTATTTCAAAAACTTCCTCTTTAATAATTCTAGCTTTACGGATTTTTGATAAGATAGTTTCCCTAACTTCTTTCGCGCTGTTGCTTTCTGGAAAAATTCGGTTGTCATCTTGTGTATATGTTTTTATTCCTAATTCTTCAAAAAGGGCGAGTGTATCCCAGGTTGAAAATCTAGAGAATGCAGAGAGTAAAAATTTTTCTCCGCGTGGATAGTTTTTTGCAAGCTCTTTGAAATCATATTCTGCGTGTGCGAGATTACATCTGCCACCGCCTGTTGGTAATAAAGTTCTAAGGGGCGAGCCTTTGTCAAACAAAGTGACATCAATTCCTGATTTTAAAAGATAATATGCACAAATACAACCTGCAGCTCCTGCTCCTACAATTGCAACCTTTCTTTCACTCTCTCCTTGAGGAGAGGGTTGGGGTGAGGTGTCAATGTTTTTCGCATTGTTTTTATATTCGTGTGCCATACAAGCAAACCATTTCGGGCTCTTCAATATCTTCAAACAGTTCCTCTACTGTTTTTCCAAAAACAGGGTGAACAAAATCTTCAGCTATTTCAAGCATTGGAACTAATACAAATGCTCTTTTGTGGAAATATTTATGCGGAATTGTTAATTCTGGAGTGTTTAGAATCTGGTTGTCATAGCAAATTATATCAATATCTATTGTTCTATCTGTATACTTTGGATTCCCTGTCTGACGTTTTCTGCCTAAAAATGTTTCAATTTTCTGGCATTCAGCAAGAAGGGTTTCTGGCATGAGTGTTGTTGATATTTGGATAACCGCGTTTACAAACCAGTTTTCTGAATCCATTTGCCAAGGTTCAGATTCATAAAAAGATGAAGTTGATACAATATTTATATTCTCATTAGAGCTAAGCAAGCTTGTTGCCTGCTGAATAAAACCGACTCTGTCGCCAATATTTGAACCTAATGATAAATAAACTATTGCCATAGCCTAATTTTATCGTGAGAAAGGGATTTTTGTCAATAAAAAAGAGCCGATTGGATTTGGCTCTTTTTTATATGTTTTTCTTTTTGATTGCGTCATTGAGTCTCTTTTGGTTTATTCGGCATCCTCTTCCTCTTGTGCATAATTTTGTAACTCAGATCTTTCTAATGGGAATGTTTCAAATGTTTCTTCCCCTTTTTTGATACGGGCTTCAATGTCTTTATTTAGCTGTGCATCACTATTATTACTATAATCATCTATCTGCTTATATTTTAGACTTGTCCTGGTTTCTAAATATCTTATACCCATTTTATCAGTTGGTAAAAAATCTCCACTAGCTGATACTTTGAACGTGAATCTGTCTGGTTTTTTGCAATCGCTGTCATCAGAAAAAACACAATTTCTTCCATTGTTGCTGCCGTTAACATCAATAACAATATATGTTTCATAACGGTTAATGTTTTCGTATCCCCATCCGTTAGTGTTGGCAGCACTTGAGTTGGTTGCTACCCAAAATTCTACACCGTTTTTGTTTGTAAATGAAACATCATCTGCGCCAAAATCTGTATTGGGCTGAGCGACATTATTATTAGTACATCTTATTTCGTTAGCTTCTTCGATAATATTAAAGTTTTCTGCAAGTACTCTACAGAATTTTCCTCTTCCGCCTTCGATTATGTGACGGTCATTGGTGTTATCAACATAACGGTCTAAGTTTGCAAACGGATTTTCTCCGAATTGAAAAACACCGTTATCAATTGCATAATATGATCCGTTAGTTGCCATACCATTAATAGATTCTGCTATAGCATCATAAGTGTTTAAATATAAAATCTTTGTTGTATCAGGTTTGAACCTATTAATCATCGGCAGCGCAACAGCTGCAAGTATTCCAACAATTCCTAATGCAATAAGGATTTCTGCGAGAGTATAAGCTCTACATTTCATACAAGCTCTCCTTTTTTATTAAAATAGGGGGATTAACAATTGTTATTATAACATGTTTTATAAAAAAAAGAAGGTTTGATAATCCAAACCTTCTTTTTTAATAGACTTATTTTGTTCCGTAACGTTTTTTAAATCTTTCAACTCTACCTTCAGAGTCAAGG
>CAZRHI010000176.1:0-2278 GCA_964599945.1 uncultured Acetobacter sp.
CTGCGATAAAAGAGGTACTGCTGAATACAACCTCGCTTTAGGTGAACGTCGTGCTAACGCTGTTAAAGCATATTTGGTTGACCAAGGCATTTGCGCAAAGAGAATTACCACTGTTTCTTATGGTAAAGAATATGCATTCCCAGGCGACACTGAAGAAGCTTATGCTAAAAGCCGTCGTGGTGTAACTGTTGTTGAATTAAGCAAATAATTTAATTTGACGATTTTAGAAAAAACGTATTCGCAAGAATACGTTTTTTTTGTTGAGTTCTAAAAAATTTCAAGTATATTTCAAGTATATTTATCGTTTTGTTGAGGGATATTATGAAAAAATCTTTTTTGTTGTGCAGTGTCTTTTTACTTTTTCCTGCTTATATTGCTCATGCTGATACATATTTAAATGATGAGTTACGCCAGATTAAAGAAGATATTGTTGTTTTGCAACGCCAATTATATCGGGAACGCGCTGATATGGACGCTCCTAAAGAGTCTGTTTCTGATTTTCATGTTCGCTTTGGTGAATATGACCAACTTATACGCGATATGAATGGTAAAGTTGAAAGTATTGAATATCGTTTAAATACTTTAGAAAAGAAACTAGATAGCATTAACGCAGATATTGATTTACGTTTCTCACAGATGCAAAAGCATTTAGAAACATCTCCTTCTTTAGACAATAATACCAAAGGAAAAAATAAAGAAACTTCTAATCACTCTAAAACCTCTATAAAAGAAACACCTAAAGAACTATATGACAGCGCACAAAAGGATTTGAATGCCAATAAACTAGCTGATGCGGAAAAAAAATTTTCTCAATTTCTCTCATCTTATCCTAAAGATAACTTAGCAGGTAATGCTCAATATTGGTTAGGTGAAGTTTATTACAAGCAACGTAATTTTGCAAAAGCGGCTGTTGCTTTTAAAGATGGATATAGTAATTACCCTAAGGGGGTTAAGGGGCCTGATTGTTTATTAAAACTAGGACTTTCAATGAAAGCTTTAGGCAAAAAAGAAGAAGCTTGCACCGCTTTTGTGAATCTGCCAACTGTTTTTAGTAATGTCGGAACGAATATTTCCTCTCGTGCAAAAAAAGAGGCTGAGGAGCTTCAGTGCAAATAATTCGACAATTTTTAACTTCTCACAATATTTCAGACACGGTATTTGCGATTGGCGTTTCTGGTGGTGCGGATTCTTTGGCATTAGCTCTTTTGTTTAAAGAAGAGTGTCCTCAATATCGTTTAGTTGCATTAACAGTTGACCATGGTTTACGTCCTTCTTCTAGAAAGGAGGCTGAGTATGTTGCTCAAATTATGAAAAAACATGGTATCGAACATCATATTTTAGAATGGATTGGAGAAAAACCTCAAACTGGAATTGAAGAAAAAGCGAGAGAAGCGCGTTATCAACTTTTATGTCAATGGTGTGAAAAAAATCAAATTACAAATTTAGTTATTGCTCACCATATATTTGACCAAGCGGAAACTTTTTTAATGCGGTTGCAACGAGGCAGTGGATTATTTGGTTTATCTGCCATGAATGAAATTTCTAAACGTGAGAATATTAGAATTTTACGACCATTTTTACACACCCCTCCTGAGCAATTAAAAAACTATTTAAATAATCGTAGTATTGATTGGGTGGAAGACGAATCTAATCATTGTGCAGATTTTTTACGAGTTAGAATGCGACAGTTTTTACCCAAACTTGAGCAAGAAACGGGCATCTCTCCGATTCGGATTGATGAAGCAACCACAGATTTACGCAAGATACGCAGACTCGTTGAAAAACTTATTGAAAAGTTTATTGAAACTAAAGTTCATAATTGGAATAACTGCGGATTTTCTTTTGATTTTTCGGCATTTATTGATTTACCAGAAGAGTTAAGGTTTTATGTTTTAGCAAAATTGATGACGAGTTTAAACAAAAAAGCATATATTCCTGAAGCTGATAGCCTAGAAGCACTAATTAACCAGATTGAAAAACCTAATTTTGCACATACAACTTTAGGAAATTGTCATATTATAAAAGAAGATTTTAAAATTTGGATTATTTCAGAAATTAGGGAAAAAGCATTTGATTATACTATAAAAAAATGGGAAAATTATATGGTTGAGACCCCTGAAGTTCGTGGAATTAAACTTCCATTACAGCTCCGAAAAGCCTTAATATTAAAAAAAATATAAAAAATTATAAAAAAAGCTTGCAATTATATTTTTTGTTAGTTATAAATGTTTTTGTTCCGTTGGGGGCGTAGTTCAGTTGGTTAGAATACATGCCTGTC
>CAZRHI010000177.1:0-2261 GCA_964599945.1 uncultured Acetobacter sp.
CGGAGTTCTAAGAAATCTTCAATATCTAAGTGCCACATATCCAAAGATACGGTTACCGCGCCTTTGCGCTTTCCTTGTTGGTTTACTGCCACCGCCGTATCATTCAAAATGCGTATCCACGGGATAACACCTCCTGATGAGTTTTTTATCCCCTTAATGCGCGCGCCTTTGGCTCGTACACGAGAGATGTTTACCCCAACGCCTCCGCCAAACTTTGAAATAGCGGCAACTTGGTCAATTACATAAAAAATTGACTCGCGATTATCGTCCATCGCCGTTATAAAGCAAGAACTTAAATTTCCATTTGGACGACGGAGGTTCATCAACAACGGCGTCCCGAGTGAGATTTTACGATTAGCTAGTTTTTCGTATGTATCTTTGACTTTTGCCAAACGAGTTGCTTTATCTTCATTTTGCTCAATTAAAAGTGCTATGGACAAAAACATATCTTGCGGAAGCTCGACAATCTTGTCATCATATTCGCACAAATAGCGTTTTAACAAGAGGTTTGCGCCTGCATAGTCATAAACAAAGTCAAACTCAGGGTTGATAAATTGAGCTGCCTTTTCAATTTCCTCAGCGGAATATTTTTCTGTTATTACAGAACTATAAACCCCATTTTTCACAGCATAATTTAAAAATTTGACATAATCATACGGAGGGGTGTTTTTTGGCATATTACGATTTTTAGAGGCTTCTTTATATAATGACAATATTTTCATTCGACCAGCAACATTTTTCCACTCTGGCTCTTCAACAGAGGTTAGGCTCAAAACGTTCATCATCAGCGCATTAAACAGGTCTTTAGTGGTCATATTATCTTTTAAGTAATCATCGAGATTCTTCAACGGTTTCTTGGCATTTAAGGGGAAACCTTTACAGACGTCGTTTAATAATTTTTCTAATTTGAAAACCGAAAATTCTTCTTTTGCGCCATTCCGCTTAATTAGATTTATTGCCATTTTTCCCTCTTTTATTTAGTGGTTATCCTCATTGTCTGGCAGTATAGGCGTGTGTTTTTGAGCTGTAAAGAGGTGCTTTAAGTTATGCTAAAGTTTTTTTATTTTGCACAAAAAACGCCCCGTATCATCTGATACGAAGCGCGATGTGTGATTACTCTTTTTTCTTTAAGTACGATATGAGCGCGGCAAACGGCTTATACAAGAAATAATACCCAAACATGAAGACAATCGTTGGACCAAACGCGAGTATTATTCCAAACACTGGGGCTAAACAACAAAATCCGAGCCATTCTGTTCCCGTGCAGGAAGACCAGTTTATCAGTGCGTAGATTACAAAACCTACGGTGATTAGCCCGATCATTCCTTTGGCGATCAGCTGTATTGTGGCGGGAATTGGTTTCTTACTCCATTTCTCCTCATTCTTGATATCATCCTTTGCCACTGCGATTGCAAAAACACCAAAGTAAATGAAATAGAAAAAGATAAGAATGAACCAGACTATGTCTAGGGGTGTAATAGAGCAAGCACTTTCTGTTGCTATTGGAGCTGATGTAGCAACTAATATGTTAACCATAACTTTTTGTTTTTTAGGTTAATAATTATTAAAGTGTTCACTTCTTTAACAGCAAAATTAGGTTCTTAATCCAGCTGTATATGAAAATGTAGATAAACCCGACGGCTATCCATAAGAGACCTATTGCGAGGACTGAACCGAATAAGGTTATCGCTCCGACCAGTATCAATGTATTTATTGTCCATGTGTTCCATGCTATCAAAAGATAGATGATGTAGCAGGCACATATTAGCCCGAAGAAACCTTGTGTGATGATGCAGACTTTGGTGGGCATGGGGTTTGACGACCAATCTTTGTCAGCAATATACCGTTGCCACAAGACCATATGCGCAAGAATGCCACAACAGATGAATAGAGCCACCGTTACTACCCCATGAACATTGAGGGGGAACCCCGATTGTTCTCCTAGATAAGCGAGAATAAAACCAAACACTTCTTTTAACATAACTTTTTGTTTTTTAGGTTAATAATTGTTGATAATAATTTATTTGTGTGTTTTTTTTTATAGGCTGTTATTTTTTTCTTGTCAAGTAATTTTTGTCCAAAACCTCTAACGAGTTGTTTTTACTTATTTAGGAATATTTTTTCACAAACTTTAAAAAAAGTTCTTGCATTTATATTTTTTTTGTTTTAGATATGTCTTTGTTCGCAAGTTGCGAGCCTACCACAAATAAGTTGGGGCGTCGCCAAGTGGTAAGGCATCGGCTTTTGGTGCCGACATTCGT
>CAZRHI010000178.1:0-2239 GCA_964599945.1 uncultured Acetobacter sp.
TGTCGAGGAGGTCGATATTCGTTTTTAATAGCATATGTGCGCGCGCCAGAAACTTTGGTAATGCGTTCCATTTCTGACCAATCATTTAATTCCATAAGTTCAACATGATCTTTGGGTTCAAAGTCAAACTTTGTGGGTTCGCCTACTTTTTTGATGACAACGTTGCCTGTTTCATCTTCGGCTACGGGAGATTGTGGACTAGGAAGGTTTGGCATACGCCACATAATGTTATCAAATTTTTGTTGTTCTTCTGCAAGTTGCTCTTGCTCTTTTTTTAGCTGTTCGCCAAGTTCTTTACTTTTTGCGATGATAGCTGGGCGTTCTTCAGCAGATGCAGATTTGATTGAATTGCTCAAGCGATTTTTTTCTTCAGCCAAAGCTTGGGTTGAAGTTTTTAATCTGTTTACGTCTTTATGAAGATTAAGCAGAGCGTCTATGTCTATTTGCTCGGCGGTGTAGCCTTTTTTAGCAAGTCCGTCTTTAACTAGTTCTTTGTTTTCAGCGATGAATTTAATATCCAACATTGTTGTTATCCTTTTTGATATAAAATATTTGCAAAAATCTAAAAATGAGATTATCAATAATAAAAATTAAAAACAACAGAAATTTGAAAGGCAAGCACAAGATGATTGAAGGAAAAACTGTTTTAACTGGTGTTAAGCCAACAGGAAAACCTCATTTAGGAAATTATTTGGGGGCGATTAAGCCAACGATAGAATTGGGGAAGTCTGCTAAAAGACATATTATGTTTATTGCAGATTACCATGCTATCAATGCAGAAAAAGATGCGTCGGTTTTATATCAATCAGCAAAAGAAGTGGCTTGTGTGTGGCTGGCAGCGGGATTGGACCCCAAAAAAAGTATTTTTTATCGTCAATCTGACGTGCCTGAAATATTTGAAATTATGACGATTTTGACAGCGTTTACGCCTAAAGGCTTTATGAACAAAGCACATGCGTATAAAGCGGCGGTGGATAGAAATGTGGCACAAGGGAAACCAAATGATGATGGTATTAACATGGGGCTTTATACGTATCCTGTGTTAATGGCGGCAGATATTTTGACATTTGATACGGATATTGTGCCAGTTGGAAAAGACCAAATTCAACATGTGGAGATTGCTAGAGATATTGCTGGAGCTATCAATGCTGTTTATGGTAAAGAGATTTTGGTTCAACCGAAATATGTTACAGAAGACAATGTGGCTGTTATTCCAGGGGTTGATGGGCGTAAGATGAGTAAGTCTTATGGTAATGTTATTCCGATGTTTGAAGATGATAAAACACTAAAGAAAGCGGTTTTTTCTGTGAAAACGGATTCAAAGCCGATTGAAGAACCAAAGAATCCTGATGAGGTGTTGGTTTATGAGATTTATAAGGCGATTGCTCCTTTAGATAAGGTGGCAGAAATGGCTGAAGGGCTTAAAGCTGGAAAGCTTGGATATGGTCATGTTAAAAATATGCTTTTAGATGCTATTATTGAAAAAACGGCGAAAGAGCGCGAAGTCTATAATTATTATATGACACATTTTGACGAAGTGGAGCAGATTTTGGCAGAAGGTGCGGAAAAGGCGCGGGAGATTGCCAAGCAAACACTTGCTCGACTTAAAACGGCGGTTTTTGGATTTTAATAAAAAATGCTTTTGATAGCAGTATCCCCCAGTTACAAGGGGGATATTTTGTATAAAAAGTTTAATTGATAGGGGGGGGAATAAATTACGACTTTTTCAATAATTTTTCACGAGCAGATTTTGCTTTATCTGCTAATGAGAGTTCTTCTTTGGGAGGAGTTGTTGTTTCTTGGGTAGGGGTATTTTCTTGAGTAGGAGAAACTTGCAAAGTGGCGGTGTATGCGTATAAAATGCCATTTTGGCTTTCTGGGGTTGTTTGGTCTTTCATTTCAGAAACATAGAGCTTATCTAATTTGGCCAGTTTTTCGATTGTTTCTGGTTTTAAACCGTTAATTATGACAATCTGTTTTTCTTTGCGTATTAGTTCGAGATATTTTTCTTCTTTGTTTAAGCGAAAAGTTGGGTTTTCTGGAGCTTGTTCATCTGCATAAATTAAAAGCATGATTTCCCCTAAATCATTTTCTAATAGTTCATATATGTTTTTTTTATTCCGCTCCATTGTCGTATCCTTATATAGAATTTGTTAGAGCTTATTATAGAAAAAAGTTCTTAAAATTTTGTTACAAATTGATTTGAGGTGTATTTTTTTATTGCAATCTAAAAAATATA
>CAZRHI010000179.1:0-2197 GCA_964599945.1 uncultured Acetobacter sp.
GTAGTGGAATCAAACTCATCGCTATCCTGAGGGGTAGCCACAGGATAAGTCTTATATACCAACGGCTCTCTTTGCTCATAATTTCTCCTTGCAAATCTTTACCTGTATAGTGTTTGTTGCCAATAAAATTAATTGTATCAATTTTAGCTTCAGGACCTTCTTGTATCTCAAAAATCAAATCCACACGATTTTCTGGTTTTTTGATAATCTTCGGTTCAACCGAAACACCATAACGTCCAGCTCTTTTATAAACATCAAGGATTCGCTGAACATCTTGTTGAACTTTGGCACGGCTAAATACTGAACGAGGAGCTGATTGTACTTCGGATTCTAAAATCTTGTCATCGATTTTATCATTACCGTCAAAAGCTCTAACTCCAATAACAGGATTCTCAACAACATTGATAATTAAGGTGCTACCTTTTGTATCAATCGTAATATCACTAAATAAGCCAGTATCATACAATCGTTTCAAGGCATTGTTCAATTCAGTGGAAGAAATAGCTTCGCCAGTACTTATACCTGCATAAGATAAAGCTGTTTCACGTTCAACGCGACGCAATCCATTAATGCTGATATTTTTGACAACTTCCTGAGCCATAGCATGTGAACTAATTGCCAAAGCTAATAAAGAAATTCCAGCTAATTTAAACTTCATTTTTCTAATCCTTACAATTATTCAAACCATCTTGCTATCAAGTGTTTTATATCATTCCACGTCGCAAACACCATCAAAAACAAAATAAAACCAAGACCAATCTTAAACAAATATTCCTTAAATTTTGCATTAAGCTCACGTCTTGAAACTATCTCTAACAGATAAATTACAACATGTCCACCATCTAATAATGGGATTGGGAATAAGTTGATTAGTCCGAGATTTATGGATAATAAAGCCATAAACGATAAAAAGTCCCAAAAACTACGACTTTTAGAAATATCACCAGACATCTCTGCAATTCGAATAATACCACCAACATCTTCACTAGAGCGTTCACCCGTAAGCATTTGTCCAACACCTTTAAGGGTCATCTCTGTAACATCATAGAGTTCTTGAGTCGCTTTCTTTATAGAATTAACAAATTGGAAATTGTCTTTAATTTCTTTAAACTGTTTAGCTTGCCCTTTAATACCAATCATTTTGCGTTTTATTGGTTTTTCTGTTTCATCATAAGCGTATTCCATTGTTTCTAATGGAACAACAACATCAATAATTTCATTATTGCGTTCAATTTTCAAAACAGCATCAGTTACAGTAACACTAATCTCTTTACTAATATCTGCCCAGTTTTCAATTTTATTTCCGTTAATCTCCAAGATTTTGTCGTTTTCTAAAATTCCTGCGCGTTGTGCTGGGCTATCATCAATTACCCCAGATATAACTGGAGGAATATCATAACTTCCAATAAAGAAAAATAGTCCAAAAAACACGACAAAGGCAAATAAATAATTAAACAAAGGCCCTGCAACAGAAATAGCCAATTTTTTGATAGGAGATTGCGTTGCAAACAAATGTTTTTGCTCTTCTGGGGTATATTTACTCAAGTCAACTTCAGTTGTTGAAGATGATTCATCCGCATCTCCTAAAAATTGACAGTAACCTCCAAGAGGAATGGCAGATATTTTCCACACAGTTCCTTCTTTGTCCGTCTTACTCCAAAGTTCTTTACCGAAGCCTATTGAAAAGGCACTAACACTAACACCTAGTTTTCGAGCAACAATGAAGTGTCCAAATTCATGAACAAAAACCAATATTCCCAATAAAATGAGAAAAGGAACAACATAGTACACAGTATTTGCAAGCATTTCCATAATGGTATTTCCTTTTTTAGTTAATAAAAATTCACTTTTTACGTAAACGCAACATAAAATATACAAAAAACGTAAAAGGGGGAAGAAAAATGTCTAGTTACATAATCGAAGGAGGAAAAAAACTAGAAGGAACTGTAAAAATATCAGGCTCAAAAAACTCATCTTTACCAATAATAGCAGCAACAATATTAAATGCAGGAAAAAGCACGCTATATAATGTACCAAACATACAAGACACACAAATGATGTTTAAAATATTAGAAAGTCTAGGAGCAAAAGTAGAAAAGAAAAACGGAAAAATAAAAATAGACAGTTCCAAAATAGAAAACTTCGAAATACCACAAGACTTAATGCATAAAATGCGTTCATCAGTTATTCTAGCAGG
>CAZRHI010000180.1:0-2158 GCA_964599945.1 uncultured Acetobacter sp.
TCAGATATACAGTAGCATTTTTATATCAACTCCACGATATAAATCGAGAAGGGCAAAGAAAAGTTAAAAGCAGATCAGGAGAAAATTAGGTATGGAATTTGACCAGGTATTGAGCAATCGCCAGTCCACTAGAAAGTATTTGGACAAACAGATTGATGACCAACAGATTAATGCCATTTTAGCAGCGGCGAATCAAGCTCCAGTGGGCAGTAATTTGTATAAAGACATTCATATTACGGTGGTACAAGATCAAAAAAAGCTTTTGTATTTGTGTGAGGCCGCCTGGAAAAGATTTTCTTCAAAAGAGAAGGTAAAAGAAATTGCTGGGGATACCGTTACAGATGAAGGGGCTAGCAATAAGAGACCAAACTTGTTTTACGGTGCTCCAACTGTATTTTTTGTTTCTCATCGAAAACAAAATGTGCAAGAGGGAATTGAATGGGCCAATGTCACCACCATTACAAACCAGATGCATCTAGAGGCCACAAATTTAGGCCTTGGAAGTGTCTATATGTGGGGAGCTTTGGAATCAATGCGATTGTTTCCAGAATTGGATCATACCGATGTTTTAGAACTCCCAGAAGGATTTGAACCGCTTCTTGCCTTAGCCGTTGGCTATCCGGAAAAAGAGCTGGGAAAAAATCCAAAACATCATCCACCTCTCGCAGTAAATTTTATAAAATGAATATCGGACCATTCCTGTTTGTCCAATTTAAACTCATTTTCTCTTTTTTAGCATGAGCTTAAAATTCAAAAATTGCATAAGAAAAGTGGTTAGAACTTGCTTGTTCAGGCCACTTTTTTAATTTTTTTGAGGAAGAATATTCGATGTTATCCCATTAAACGTTCATCTACTTCTCAGGCACAGACACGCTTCTACATAAAAAGCCTTCAAATGAGCAATTGCTTACTCATTTGAAGGCTAGTATAGGTTATTAAGGAGTTCTAAAACGGACAGCTGTTATTCTTGGGATGGTTAGTGAAGTGAATATTCTTTGATTGTAAATTCCAATTTTTCTATATCTATTTGTAATATTATGGATCCTTGCTTACTCATCGCCTTATAATTATTATTAACGACTTCAACGTCGAAATTCACTTTCAAAGATTGATCCCTCTCATCGTATTGAGCCTCTATGTATTGGATAATCTTCTTATTTCCATCCATATTTTCAGGTATTTGGTTAACACCAATTATATTGTTATTTTCCCATAATATAATAATTGGATTCACATCTATATATTCGATATTACCAGTTGCCTGATTCAGGAAGCAGAAGAGATTGATTTCAACTTTATAAATAGTTGACAATTTCCAATTTAAATAAATGTTGCACTCATAGCCTATATCCTGAGTGGTAAGATTTCTCATTATTTTGGATATAACAGGATAACTTTCCTGATCATTTATAGCATCTAATTGATTGCCATTCAATGAACAGCCACACATAAAAAATGTCGACCCTAAAAATAACAGCATTATATATTTAATCCACTTCATCCCATTAATGGAAAGTGAAATGAACTTTGCTCTGTAACTAAACCGGTACGATAATGAATCGTATTTCCTATTCCCGCACTCCCTCCAAATACTCCCCAACCTACATTTACGGCTATTGAATTGCTTACAGAGTACTCGTATTGAAGAGTTGTAATCCAAGTAACGCCTTGTCCACCATAATCAATAGACAAGATATTAGAATTTTCTGACTCTTTGGTATAGTTACTCGTTGCTAAAGCTACACCAGATCCATTAAAAGATACGAAATAATTCCATCCATTTATGGTACTGTAGACAGCATTAATATAATGTGTGCCAGGAACTGTTCCTACTCCTCTTGGACAGGCTAGAGTGGTCAATGGTTTTTCAATGGTATAGTAAGTATTAGTACTTTCAACAGAATAGAATTGAATCGTCTTTTCTTTTCGAACACTAAACCCTTGCTCTTCTAAAGAGGTTACAAATTCCTGTTCAGTAAGTGAGGTTTGAAAGGTATTTTCCTGTTCAAGCATATCTTCCACTGTAGTCGGAATTTCATAAATATAAGATTCATCGGTATTAGCATATACAGGATAAGTCAACGAGCTAGAGATAAATGCTGCAAGCAAAGATGCTATTATTTTTTTATTCATAATTTACTCCAAATTCCATGACTGA
>CAZRHI010000181.1:0-2097 GCA_964599945.1 uncultured Acetobacter sp.
GACAGATTAAATGTTAATTTCTTTAAAAACGACAGAAGCGTAATGTGGGATTTGGCACCACACGATGTATCAATGATAAGTTATGTTACAGGCAAAGCTCCATTAAGAGTAATTTCAGCAATCGGTTGTTCATCCGAACAAAATGATATTATGGACATAACACATATCGGAATAGAGTTTGAAGACGGAGTTATCGGACAGATTTCCGACAGTTGGATTACGCCAAGAAAACACGTACAGCTTTTGGTAAGAGGTACGAAAGCAACCGCAATTCTTGACGATACGGTTGCGGAAGATAAATTAACAATTTACGATAACTTTAAAAAAGATACTCTGCAAAATATCTCGTTGGATTATCTTGAAATTGAACCGCTTAAACTTGAATGCCAGCACTTTGTAAGTTGTTGTTCAACTGGTTCAAAAGCTCGTTCTGACGGCGACAACGGTTTTATGGTAACTCAAATCCTTGAAGAAGCTGAGAAAATTATGCTTGGGGATAAAGTAAAAGATCTTGATAAAGTTGATTTTGCACTTTCAAGAACAAAACGATAAGACGCACAATAAAACGGCGCAAAAAATGAGGAGACTTTTAAATGAGAATTAAAGATAATTTAGCAAATATAGTATCAATAACAAGAATTTTTGTTGCATTTATAGCAATTGGCTTATTGTATATACAAACAACCTGGGCATATGTTTTGGCATTCTTCTTAACTGCTGTTGCATTCGCTATGGATGGCTTAGACGGGTATTTAGCGCGTAAATTCAACCAATCATCAGAATGGGGATCAGTTCTTGACATATTGGGAGACAGAATTGTCGAGGTTTCATATTGGATTGTATTTGCAGTTATGGGTTGGATAAGTATTTTATTCCCTCTGATTTGTGTGGCAAGAGCATTTACAACTGACGGCATAAGAAGTGTTGCTTTATCAAAAGGCATGACCGCATTCGGCGAAAAAACAATGCAATCAACAGCTTGGGGTAAATTCATATGCGCTTCAAGATTTATGAGAATAAGTTATGCTGTTGCAAAAGTTGCAGCATTTATGCTTCTAATCGTCGTAAATACTCCAGGAATTGAATTGTGGAACGGAATTTCTGCTCTACATATGATTACAATGGCACTTGCTTGGATTGCGATTATATTCTGTGTAGTCAGAGCAATTCCTGTTGTTGCTGAAAGCGGTAAATTGTTTAAATAAAAAAAGCTCCCGTTTGGGAGCTTTTTTACCATGCAATCTTGGTGGAGTTCTCCAACTTAAGCGGTTTTATTTACAACTTCTTGCCTTACTCCATCCTAATTTTTCGGGACAATGAAGGTAGTCCATATTTTTGTTCAAAATAACCCAGCCTGCACAGTGTTCTCCATATTTCGTGCACCTGTCATCAAATTTTTGTGTCCAAACATCCTCTTTAGGAGAACCACCCGGAACTAAACCATCTTGAACAACCCAAAAATCAAAATAGTCAACTCCTGATTTGTTAGGACCTGCAGGCCCGTTTATATCTACCAAAATGCGATAACAAGCAGATCCATATGTTCCTTTATTCACATTATTATTCAAAAATTTCTCCAAAGTCATATCCTGCAGACAATGACTTGAAGAACCAATCTTAATACCCATACCATTTTTAAGAAGGTAGGTATAGTTAGTAGCGGTTACACCTGCCACAAACGAACCATCTAAGGCTGTATAAGAATTGCCAATGCAACCTTTTTTAACTTTCCCGCAAACTTTTACAATATTAAGATACTTGGGCAAAAGTTCTTCAAATTTTGTAGGCACAGCACTATCAGGAAAAGTGGTTAAATTGTCGATACTACCTTCAGCTTCAATCAAATTTTTAGTTGCATTCAAAAGCAAAGTATAAGCTGAATTTACCTGTGAAACCCTGATGCGTTCTTGAACATTGATAATAATATTAGGCAAAGTCAACGCTGCAACAACACCAATAACGGCCAATACAATAAGCGTTTCGGCAAGGGTAAAGGCTGAGCGTTTAAAAGAAGATAAGAGGATAGGAGGGTAGGAAGATAGGCTAATTTCAGATAAAAAACTTAGCTGCTTAGCTGCCTCGCTTCGTAGCTGCTTA
>CAZRHI010000182.1:0-2073 GCA_964599945.1 uncultured Acetobacter sp.
CTGGAAAGCTTGATAGCAATGCACTAACTAAATCTTACGAAACCATTCGCAAAATTATTACAGACTCTCCCGAATTATCAGAAAAAGCTTTTTCATTATTGATGAACGATTTAAAATCTGAAAACAATAATCCAGACGCAATGATAGAGGCCAGCTTTCCGCTAATGGACGCAATAGAAAACAAACCAGAATTAGCCGATAAAGCCATTGCTATACTAAGCCAACCAAACGAATACTCACAAGTCGCTTTCTACAACATTTTAGATAGTATCGCTAATGCAACCCCCGAAAAAATAGATACTGTTTTATCTTTCTGTGCAAAAAATACAAACTCAGATAAAAACGATAGCACTGCATTAACCGTGGTATATGAAGTATTAAACGATTGTATGCAAAACACTCCCGAACACGCACCACAAGCATCCGCCCTATTTTCAGAATTTTTAAAATCTGATAAAAACGACAGCGAATCATTAGATAGCGCATTTAGTTCATTAAGCAACATCATTTATGACACCCCAGAATTAACCCACCCTGCTTATCCTCTCTATATAGAAGCTCTTCAATCCGATAAAAATGATAATTATTCATTATACAATGGTTTTTCATATTTGCCTCATAACATTGAAACCAAAGAACAAGCAAATTGGACTCTTCACGCACTAACGGAAGGATTAAAATCTGAAAAAAATGGCCTCAACTCAATAAAAGAAGCTTTTATCCAATTTGAAAATATTCTTGACGACTACCCAGAATTTGAATCAGAAACTTATCAAAAAATAGCAGAAATAATAAAAAACAAACCAGAACTAAGTTATGCTTATGCAGAAGCTCTAAAAACTAGTTACATATCCTCAGGAGTTTTCAACATATTAAATAAAACTGATACTACATTAGAAAACAACGCTGACCAAATTTTAAATAATCTCATCCTAACAACACCAAACATAAGCAAACTGATGACACTCAGTCAGGATGAGATTTTGGATTCTGTCATTAAAAGTTTCCCAAATATAGAAGAAAACCTTGCCCGAATCAATTGGACCTCCCCAACAACCATTGACGAGCCATTAGTTCGCTTTGCCAAACAAGTAGAGGCAATACAATCCAATCAAATGGATCCAGAATCCCTCTGTATCTTTTATAAAGGTATAGATAGATATATCGAGGAAAATCCAGAACACATAAATATAGCTCTTTCAGCTTTTCGTGAAGGATTAAAATCTGAAAAAAACAACGGAGATACATGTTACGAAGCTTTTTACGCATTGATGCATATCGCTAAAAACCATCCTGAAGAGTCCCTTTACTTATTAGCAAATGGATTAAAATCTCTAGAATATAACTACCTCTCAACCTACTGGATTAGCAAAACTTTAAACACTATTGTTGAAACAAAACCTCAACTCTTAGATAAAACGCTTCCCACGCTTGTAGCCCTAACTCCACAAAGTGACTCTGACATAGAGAAAACTTCTTGTAATATCTTAAACAGCATTATCAAAAACAATCCTCAATCTGCTCATGACGCTCTTTCTGTACTTGCGCTAATCCAAAGAAAGACTCCTTATCCATACGATGGAATTAAAGTTTTAAATAACATTATTAAAAACACCCCTCAATATACAAGTAAAGCTCTTTCTATTTGGGCTATATCAATAAAATCCGAAAATAGGAAAAATGAGATTTCATCCTACTGTATTAGAGAGTGCTTTGACACTATCACAAAAAACAGCACATCACATACAGAAACTGCACTTTCCCTACTTGCTATATACATGAAGTATAATAAAGAAGAATTCTCAAACTATCGTGAACAAGAAACTTTACAAAAATTTTTTGAAAAGGTAGACACTATCACAAAAAATGCCCCATTTTCTTCTGTTGCCTCTGCTGGTCTTAACGTTATTACAGAAGGGCTAAAAATTGAACGAAACGATACAAAAACATTAAGAACAGCACTAAATACAATAACAAACATCGTCAAAAGCAACCCTTCCCAAAAAAAGAACGCCATTTTAGCATTAACAGAAGGATTAAAAACCAATTACTCAAATCTTTATAAAGACACAT
>CAZRHI010000183.1:0-2041 GCA_964599945.1 uncultured Acetobacter sp.
AGTGCTTTTGCATCGGGTGCGATTAGTAGGGGTGCTGGAAGTGAAATTAAAACCGTAGTGTACAAATTAGTACATGAGGTTTTAATTTCACGATCATGACCCCTGCTAGGCGCGCCCTCAGTACGGGTGCTTGGTAAAATAATACGCCATCACCTCCTCTTTCTTCCTTGCGCGAAGCACGTCCTGCGCCTCAAAGGCAAGGCTGTGGAAAGAAACATACGCCTTGATAACCTCGTCCGAATAGCGTTTTGCCAGCTCAACTTCTGCCTGCCAACAAAGCCCATGCTCGGGTGAATAGCGGGAAATAAGCTCTTTGGCAAGCGAAACATCGCCACGTCTCAACAACGCCACCTGCGCATCGTCAGAAAGCCAGAAGTTCTGAACATAACGACAAACCGCATCAGTAGACGCCAGCCGAACAAACGTCAAGTCATCACGATGACGAAACTCTGCCAAGCAATCGTCAAGATTTTTGCTAGCTAACAGCGTAAAAAGCTTTGCTTCGTTTTCTGGCGTAAAGCGATACCCGCCCATGCCATATAACGTTGAAGCGTGAAGCTTAAACCATTGTGCGTCAAAATTGTGAAAAAACAACAAATCTTGAGCAGCTGGCGCAAGCAACGCGGTCTTGAACAAAATCTCGAGGAACATACGATCAAACGTCCGAATAACCTTGAGCTGTAACTCTTCGGGAAGAGCATACTCTGCAGTTTCTTTGACCAGCTTGTCGATGTTGTCAGAACGGCGAGCCTTTTTCTTGAAAGCGTTGTGGAAACGATACATCACCGCCTGAAAAGCAGGAAGCTTTCGAGAAGCGACGATTTCGCACAACACATTTTCGCTGATAAAACGCCCCTTGGCGACATAAGCCGAAAACAACGACGAGTTTTCATGATGAAGTAACTTCAAGACACGTCCGTCGCCCTCAAGCACATACTGACGAACATACGCACTCAAAATCGACGCCGAAGCGTTATCAAGTAAATAGTCATCGTCCCAAAAACGGCGCAGTTTCATAAAATCAAATGCGGCGTCTTTGAGGTTTTCATCAATAATTCCTTTCTGAGTTTCCTCAAAAAGTCCGTAATAGTTGATATACAACCAGCGCATATCCGCTGGTGCTTTCTTAATAAACTGAAATTCAGCCTCTTTAGAAAAGCGAAAGCGATTGATATAGCTTCTCACAGCTTCGGGCAAGAAATGCTCAAGCATCACAAGTTCCTCATGGCTATCGAGCGGACGCTCCGCAGAAGAACTATCCAGATAAGCTTTCAGCTCATCAGCAGAATCTCTTTCGAGAATCTCCACAATTTTTTTTCCCATAGTAAAGAAAAATTTATTAAAAATTAAACATTATAATTTATCTCTATTAGAGAATATAAATCATAAAAAAAAATAGTCAACCCAAAAAAGCTTGACTTTCGTCTAAAAATAGCGTATTTAAAGAAGAGTGATAGACAAAAGTATCAAGAATGAGGAGAAAGTAAAAATGTATAAATGCAAATCAACACTAATATTGGCCATCGCCGTTTTATTAACAGGATGCACCAGAGAAGTATATTTACAAGAAGTTCCCTGCGTAGAGGGCGAATGCAAATGTCCCTGTGCTTCTGAAACAAGAGAATGCTGTGTTGAAACGCAAAAAATAACCGAAACAATCCAATACCAAATAATAGATATCCCAACCCCACCCAGCACATATCAAGCCCCATGTGTTGAAGGACCAAGAAGAACACGCACCTGTCGCAAAGTTTGTAGAACAGTCCGTGTCAGATAAATAAGAAATAACTCACCCCCCAAAGCTCCCTCCCCAAGGGAGCTTTTTTACACCCCAAACATAGCAAAACATAAACCAAAGCCACACGCACATCACCTCCCACACACTAAAACCAATCTGCCCTCCCCTAACACACAAAGCTCCCTCCCCATTTTTCCACACACAAAAAAAACACTTGCAATTTAGAAAACAAACAATTATAAGAAAGCTGTTGTGCCGTTTTAGCTCAGTTGGTAGAGCAACGCATTCGTAATGCGTGGGTCG
>CAZRHI010000184.1:0-2006 GCA_964599945.1 uncultured Acetobacter sp.
CGATGCAGACTGTGTTTTTATGCTTTTGTGCTAAATCTTTTAATGATTGAATTGTGTCGTCCAAATCCCTAAGAATAATTTTCCCGCTGTCTTGGATTTGAAGCGCAAAAGCAGTATCGATAACGTCAGAACTTGTCATCCCGACATGCATATATTTGGCAAGATCGCCCAAGCTCTCATTAACGCAGGTCAAAAATGCAATTACATCATGCCTGACTTCCGCCTCAATCTCATCAATTCGCTTAAGGTCGAATTTCGCTTTTTTAGCAAGTTCGTCAATCTCATCCTGCGGGAAATCGCCATTTTGCGCATAAGCCCGTGCCACTGCAATTTCCACATCAAGGTAATATTGGAATTTTGACTGCAAATCCCAAATCTTTTTCATTTCTTCACGTGAATATCTTTCAATCATATTTTTATTGTAACATAAATAAAGACTAAATTTTTTTTATATTTAACAACGCATTAAATTCAATATCAAGCGCATCCATTATTGCAATTACCGTTAAAAGTGAAGTATTTGTTTCTCCGCGTTCGATTGTTCCAATGACTTGCCCATAGGATACCCCTATTTTTTCTGCAAGCTGTTCCTGCGATAATCCTTTACGAGTTCTTTCCGCCTTAAGATTTCTGCCAAATTCTTTTAATATTTCTTTTTTATTCATATAAGAATTTTATGAGCTTGACAAGATGTTATCTACAATGTATTATTTGTCTTGTACAATATATATGTTGTATGGGACAATAAAAATATTTGGAGATACAATGATAAAGAAAGCTTTCACATTAGCTGAAACACTTATAACTCTCGGTATAGTCGGAATTATTGCGGTTGTTACGATACCTTCATTGATTGCCAAGTATAATGAAAAGACGACTGTTACAAAGCTGCAAAATGTTTATAGTCTTTTGCAACAGGCAACTCAAAAAATGATACAGGACGAAGGAGTCACAATAGATAATTTCGGTACTAATGACGATGAAAGAAAGAAAAAATATACAGAGCTGCTGCCGAAATACGTTCAAATCGCAAAAACTTGCAAAGGTCTGACAAATGGCTGTATTGCTTATAAATACACTTCGGGAGTTGTAGGGGCAACATCAGATAAATTTGCAGGAACGAGTCCACTTACAAACAGTTATCTCTTAAAAAACGGAGCCGCAATTAGAATAAGTAGTGGTGGAACTTGCCAGCAAGACACAACTTTAAAACAAAAAGGATGTTCTGAATATAATATTAGTAATTGTGAGCCGAACCAAGCAAAACACTATTACGGAACATACCAGCATGCTTGCTTTGAGTTACTTGTAGATATCAATGGTTCTGCAAGTCCTAACAAAACAGATGTTGATGCTTTTGGATTTGCTGTTGTAAAGGACGGTATCGTACCATTGGGCTCTTCTAAAGAAACAATACACACACAACTATTTGAAGACTCATGTGTAAAATTTAAGAAAAACGCCAACGGGAGATGTGCAGCCTGGGTTATATATAACAAAAACATGGACTATCTGCATTGCCCCGAAAAACTTGGCTGGAATAAAGCATCAAGTTGCAAGGATTAGTTTTTAGTAATATACTAATCTTATGAAAAACATTAGACAAACAAATATAAATATCCACAGAGACAGTTGGGTTGAAATAAATATTGAAAATGTTTCGCACAATATGCGCGAAATCAGAAAAAACACACCTCAGGGGGTTAAACTTCTTGCTGTTGTGAAGGCTGATGCCTATGGGCATGGCTCTGTAATGCTTGCACCGACGTTGTTGGCGTCAGGTGCGGATATGCTTGGAGTTGCATCAATTGATGAAGGAGTGGATTTAAGACAAGCAAAAATCAACTCAGAAATACTTGTTTTAGGTGCCGTACCTGTTTGGGCGGTTGAAACTGCGGTTAAGGCTGACTTAACTATTTCAATTTTTTCAAAAGAGCATCTTGAGGCTTGCCGTAAGGCTTTTGAAAGATCAGGAGTTAAACCGAAAGTTCATGTAAAACTAGATA
>CAZRHI010000185.1:0-1970 GCA_964599945.1 uncultured Acetobacter sp.
TCGCTATCTTGTGACGGATGATCTCGAATGGCTTGAGAAGATGTATGGCGACCTGTATTGTTTTTATTGATGAAATTGATGCCGTTGCAAGAAAGCGTGGCACAGGTATGGGCGGCGGACATGATGAAAGAGAGCAGACCCTGAACCAGCTTCTTGTAGAAATGGACGGTTTTGGGGAAAATGAAGGAATTATTGTTCTCGCTGCCACGAACCGGGTGGACATTCTGGATCCGGCAATTATGAGACCGGGCAGGTTTGACAGGAAAATTGCTATCGGAGTACCGGATGTAGGTGGCAGAGAGGACATCCTAAAAATATATGCAAAGAATAAACCCCTGAGTGAAGATGTGGATTTAGAACATATTGCCCAGACAACTTCCGGGTTTACGGGAGCTGATCTGGAAAATCTCTTGAATGAGTCTGCTATTATTGCAGCAAAGGCAGACCGGGCTTATATTAACCAGGAGGACGTTAAGCAGGCCTATATCAAGATAGGAATCGGTACGGAAAAGAGAAGCCGTGTTGTTTCCGACGAGGAGAAAAAGATAACGGCATATCATGAAGCCGGTCATGCAATCTTATTTCATGTGCTGCCGGATGTGGGACCGGTATATACGGTTTCCATTATTCCTACCGGTCTGGGAGCAGCGGGATATACCATGCCGTTGCCGGCAAAGGATGAAATGTTCTTAACGAAAGGAAAGATGCTGCATCAGATTATGGTTTCTTTAGGCGGCAGGATTGCAGAAGAGCTGATTTTTGATGATATTACAACCGGGGCATCCAGCGATATTAAAAAGGCTACGGAAGTTGCCCGTAAAATGGTTACCCGTTATGGTATGTCTGCCAATATCGGTGTTATCAATTATGATGAAGAGGGCGATGACGTATTTATCGGCCGGGACCTGGCACATGCCAGAAACCATAGTGAGCTTGTTGCGGGCAAGATTGATGCGGAAGTTAAGGATATCGTAGATGATTGTTATGCAAAAGCAAAAGAAATTATTATGGGAAATGAAGAAGTTTTGCATAAATGCGCCGAGTTATTATTGAAGAAGGAACGTATTACTATGGCGGAATTTGAAAAATTGTTTTAATATTGTGCAATATTACTAAAAAATGCCTATTTAATTTGGTTATATTTGTGAATGGTGAGTCTAGACTCTATAGGGGGGTATTGTTATAATGTACTCGTAACCCCCCAATACATTACATAGTTTTTTGCTATACCCCAAAAGAAATACCTTCTCGAAAAAGACAGCTGTGCGACTGCTGTCTTTTTTCCTGTTTATCTTTTGTGCTGCTGCTTGCAAAAAATATTTGTGGAATGTCAAAACTGATTATGTTAGAATAAAATACAGTAGGTGAATCATGGGAGGTTCATATGTTTTATAATTCCTTATCAAAATTAGAACAAAGTCAGCAGTACATTTCAGCGATGCGGCCCGTATTAAATAAAAGGGCGCTGTTTTCTGACACTTCTTCTGAATTTGTTTGTCCGCCTGACCCAAGTCCTTACAGTATCGTTACAATAAAATTCCGTTCAGCCAAAAATAATATTGATAAAGTATATTTTGTCTGTAAAGGTGAAAAACACCTGATGATGAAATTTAAAAGTGATGAATTATTTGATTATTATGAATACGATTTACAGTTAGATGATGAGAAAGTATTTTATTACTTTGAAGTTACTGCAGGAAAAATTGTTTGTGTTTATGATTATCGCGGTGTGGCAAAAGATGTGCAAGATTATTACAAATTTGTAATTGTTCCCGGACAGCATGTGCCAAGATGGGCGAAAGGTGCAGTAATGTATCAGATTTATGTGGATCGCTTTTATAACGGGGATCCCACCAACGATGTTTTAAATGATGAGTATAACTATATCGGAGAGCATGTAACAAAGGTAGATGATTGGAACAAATATCCCGCCACCATGGGAGTCCGGGAATTTTATGGAGGGGACTTAC
>CAZRHI010000186.1:0-1952 GCA_964599945.1 uncultured Acetobacter sp.
GGCGTGCCAGTTCGACTCTGGCCAGGCGCACCAATTCAAAAACGCTCCTTTGGGGCGTTTTTTTGTTGGGGGGATTTTTTGAAATATATTGAAAATATTAAATTTTTAACTACTATTTTGGTATGAAAATACTTATAATCGGTCCATTAGGTGCAGGAAAATCAACACTTGCATACGAAATAAATAAACGGTTCAATCTTTCTAGATTGAATTTGGATGAGGTTTGTCGAAATCCTCTTGATGGTAGTTATTATTCAAAGGAAGAACAATTTGAAAAATTAGATGCATTTCTTCAAAGAAATAATGATTGGGTGATTGAAGGAAGTCAGCGTTGTTTATATGAGAAAACAATGCCTGATTTAGTTGTTGATATGCGGATAAATAGGTTTGTTTCAATATGGCGCTTTACAACAAGATTTATAAAGGCTAAAAAATTAATAGGTAAAGATATTGATAAAGATTTACCAGTGCAAGCATATCATTATCGCCCAATATCTTTAAAAAGGATTAGACGATGGGATGAGGCTTGCCAAGAGATAGTAAAAGAAGTAACAGATTTTTTACATGAAAACGAAGTAAAGACCATAAAATGTAAAGATTATGCAGATTATAAAAATGTTTTTGACTTTATTCAGAAAAATCGATGAGATGTGTTAAGTCTTATGCCAATTTAAAAACGCTCCTTTTGGGGTGTTTTTTGTTGGGGGGGAAGTTATTAAATGTTATCTGAAAATTTTGACTTTCTATTTTGTTTGGCTTATGTTTAGGGGTAGGAGTAACAATTACAGGTGAGGTTATGGAAATTAAACTTTCGGAACATTTTACGTTTGCGAAGTTGTTAAGGTTTACTGCGCCGTCTATTTTGATGATGATTTTTACATCTATATATAGTATTGTTGACGGGCTGTTTGTTTCTAATTATGTGGGGGCGACCCCGTTTGCGGCGGTGAATATTGTCTTTCCGTTTTTGATGATTTTGGCGGCGGTGGGGTTTATGTTTTCCACAGGCGGGAGCGCACTGATTGCAAAGACTTTGGGCGAGCAAAATCCATTTATGGCAAATCAAATCTTTTCGATGTTAGTGTATGCGAGTGTTATCTTCGGGGTGGTGGTGTCGCTTGTGGCGCTCTTGGTGATTAAGCCCGTATTGGTGGCGTTTGGTGTTGAGGGGGAACTCTTGGAACAATCACTTGTTTACAGCTATATTTTGTTGCCGTTTGTACCGTTGTTTATGCTACAATTTATGTTTCAAAGCTTTATGATTACGGCGGAACGTCCGAAACTTGGAATGATTATTACTGTGTCGGCAGGGGTGGCAAATATGGTGCTTGATGCGCTATTTATTGTTGTTTGGGATTTGGGATTGGTTGGTGCGGGCTGGGCAACGGTTATCAGCCAGATTGTGGGAGGTGTTGTTCCTCTTGTTTATTTTATTTGTCCGAATAAAACACCATTACGCTTGGTTAAGACAAAGTTTTATGCAGGGGCACTTCTTAAATCTTGCACGAATGGATTGAGTGAATTTTTGGGGCAGATTTCAATGTCTGTGGTGGCGATTTTGTATAATTACCAGTTGTTGCGGATTGCTGGAGAAGATGGTGTGGTGGCGTATGGCGTTATTTCGTATGTTATGTTTATTTTCTTAGCGGTGTTTGTGGGGTATTCAATAGGGAGCAACCCGATTGTTAGCTATCACTATGGGGCTGGCGACAAGAAAGAGCTGAAGAGCCTTTTTAGAAAGAATGTTGTGTTTATTGGGATTTCTGCGATTATTTTGACAGTGTTTGCGGAGGTTTCGGCACAGTTTCTTGCGCAAATTTTTGTGGGCTATGATGAGAAGCTTTTAGAGATGACAACATATGGGTTTCGGATTTATGCGCTTTCCTTTTTGCTTGCTGGGTTTAATATTTATGCGTCGGCGTTTTTTACTGCGTTAAACAACGGGGTTGTTT
>CAZRHI010000187.1:0-1948 GCA_964599945.1 uncultured Acetobacter sp.
TCGAAGGAATAGAACTACCGGAAAAACGAGAAATCTATAAACCCCAATTACCGAATTATTAAATCCGCCCGCCCCATATGTCTCCCCCTTCATCCAATCACACTCGCCACATGGGCGTCATGCTTTCCTCTCCCCTCATTATGTTGAGAAGCATCCATATCAACACCAACAAAATATTTCCCCAAATTCACACCCTAAAAAATTTTTTGCAAAAAATGAAAATTAATGCTTGCAATTTATTTTTAATGTGGTATTTAATAACTCGTTCTAACGATGCGGGCGTAGCTCAGGGGTAGAGCGCAACCTTGCCAAGGTTGATGTCGAGGGTTCGAATCCCTTCACCCGCTCCATTTAAAAAGCCTCCTTTACGGAGGTTTTTTTAATGGAATTGAGGGGGAACGATGAGAACCCTCGAAGATACTCCTCAAACTAATCCTAAGTCCCATTTTAATCTCAAAGCCTTCAAATAATTGAAGGCTTTGAATAATAAAACAAATTATCCTTTAATTTCTAATCAACCTCATGAGCTGTTAAGAATAAAGATTTAGACAAGGCTTCAAAGAAATTTTGATAAGGTAAAGGATTCTCAACTGCTTCTAATCCTATCTGAGCATTAGCACGAACAATCACTTGTTTTCCTTTTATTCGTGTAGTTACCGTCAACTTTGATCTGCTGATATAAGACATACCGCTAACCATACCCAAACTTTCATCTGCTTGCGAAACAATAAATCCCAAATCTTGCATTGTTGCAATAACACTCCGAAGAACCATAGCTTTATCTGTCGTATCGAAAGCTCTCGCCTGAAAATTACGCAAAGCTACTTGTGAATGACTAGTCCCCAGAACATTATCCTTTGTCGAAGCACATGCTGTTATCAGAAACAATAAAATAATTATTAATTTTTTCATATCTAACTCCTATATTGCATTTCCTGTCAAAAACATAGATTGATCCAGTTTGTTGAAAAATGCCTTGTAAATTTCTTCATCTGTAATTTTTTGTAATCGAGTCTGTGATGGTTCTGTATTATAAACAATCCGAGCAAAACCAACTCGAACAACGACACCATCCTTATCTTTATTCGTAACCACAGTTACGGAAATCTGTTGCTCAGTATCCACCATCGGCGGTTGCCCGCTTAAAGCAAATAATATTGCAAGAGCAATTTGCCCTCCCATATTATCTGGATTTCTATTCGCATCAGCCGTTAAGACTCCCAGCTTTGTTTCGCTTTCAATAATTGTATATCCAAGGTCTTGCAAAACCTGAGCAACAGCCGTCAAAACTTCTTTTTCATTTTGAGTTGTATATTTTCGAGTTTCTATTTGTCTGACTGCCAAATAATCCGTTGGCATAACATACAGATTTTCATAATTATTGACACAAGCCGAAATCAAAAATAAAAATAATAAAAAGTATCTTTTCATAATCGGGCTCCTCAGAAACTTGACGTTCTATACGCAAAATCACGAACTTTTCCAGCATTATCAAACTTTATAATAATCGTAAGTGTTCTCTGATTTATAGAACTGGTTGAATTTGAACTTCCACTATAAAGAACCAACAACCAAATTCCGCTTTTGGAATGATTGGAACTGGCTTCCGTTGCAACTTTATCATAAACCCAAGTTTCTCGACGTTGTTCGTCTGTTGTCACCATATTCGGCGAACCTAAAATGGTAACGACTTCAGAAGATGACATCCCTATTTTTATTTCCCTTTGAACTTTTGCTATAGATAAACGTTCTGTATCGTCAACAGTAGTCGAACAAGCATTCAGAAAAAAGATAAAGACTAAAAATATTTTTCTCATAAGATTTCATAACTCCATAGTTTAATTAAACATAGCAAAAAACCGCCTGATTGGAGGCGGCCGGAGAGTTAGAAAATCATATACCAAGAAATGACCGTTTCAGTCTTTAAAGCCGGGGCTTCTGAACATAC
>CAZRHI010000188.1:0-1945 GCA_964599945.1 uncultured Acetobacter sp.
TTTGGCATTTTGTACCTTTCTACATGACTTTTCTCCAGTTTACCACGAGTACTTTCAGGTGTCAACAAAACCTTTATGCTTCTAACTAGCGTAGACATTCTTGGCCATCACTAACGCCAGCCACATTCAGCAATATTCCACCCAACAATTAAAACCGAACACCATGTTCGGTTTTAGCACCCGCCGTTTCTCTCGCACCACCAAGCCCCGGGTCTTAGCCCGGGGCCGGTTTGCATATATCCTATAAATTTACCCTCGTTTAAATAATATTCAGTTTAGATATCTTTTCTTGAGCCGCCTTGGCTCGCTCTATTCGATAAATTCTCCTTCGTGATTAGTGTCGCTTTACCATAAACAGATTAGACTAACTAGGCCGACTCAGATTCGAGTACCATCGCAATCTTACGTCCGATCCGAAACGCCAGCGCTCGATCGAGAATTTTTTGCATTTCCTTCTCACTTTTTGCTTTTTTGAGCGTAGCTTGATGGGTCATCTCCTCTCGGTTCGTATCACCGACCAACTGGAAAGCGTCCCACCGGCTTTCGTCACGGATTACTGCAGCCTTTTTAGAATCGAAGATTCGCTCTTCGCGACTAGATTTTACATTGGTAGATCCTTTCATAGTGTTAATTTTATTGTTACGCATTTGATAGTTTCCTTGTTTATTTTTTGTTAATTCCCTAATGGGATTTTAAATTTAGAAACTGTACACTTTAGCAATTTCTATTCCTGGATAATTTTGTTGATATTTTGACTTTTTTATAAAATTATCGGATTTTTTGTTGGTTAGATGTTTGTGTTTTGTGATCTAACTGTCCTAATAGTAGCACACATCATGAAAAATGTCAATACTTTTTATGCTTTTTTCTTGCACTTTCTGCAAATTTGTACTTCCCCACCCCTGTTTTTGACAACAATTCCACGGACCCCAAAATCGTCATTTTTAGCACCGAAATACAAAAATAATGAACACGATTAAGCTTTGAAATTCGAAAAATTTGTGCTATCCTAAGACAATGAATAAAAAGATTTTTCGGATTATCCGACCAGTAGGTTTGCGGCCCATGCCAGACGAGTTCGAAGAAACAGTAGCAGAACTGTGTGCAGAGCATTTTCAGAGCGACATAGAGTTTATAGTGCGTAATAGACACACTACGCCAGACATTAAAGTAGTCAAGACACGACAATCCTGGGAAATCAAAAATATAAGGGGTTACAGCAAACACACGATAGAAGATAACCTGCGGAAGGCAAACAAGCAGGCGGATAACATAATTGTTTCTTTATTACGCTCATCAAGAATGGATGCCACCCGTGCCGAAGCGCGTATTCGCTACATGCTTAAAGCTACTAACGTTAAGTTTCGTCACGTACTACTGATCACAAAGGACAGAAAAATTATTGACATTATCTGAAACGTACGATATAATCATAAACAGTAGAAGACGGATGCGTCCAGTAATGGACAATAGGTCGTCTTCTTTTTTATCATCTCTCATACAAAAAAACTCAACCAACACATTTTAATACCAGATGCTCTCAACCTTTGTGTTTTAGCGCATCTTAATGAGCTCCACAACGTCTCACTCCCCATAATGCCAGAGAGTATTCAACACAAAAAACAATCAAAAAAGGTGGCAGATTTCGTAAAATTACGAAGATTTTGCGAAAATCTACTAGACATAATCGCATTTGTAAAGTAAAATTAAATTAGAGAAAAATATTTATTTCTGCTTGAACTTGAAAGATAGTTCAGCAGAAATTTTTTTGGACTTCTGTTGTGTCTTGGTGCGATTACGCAAGAGACGAACAATCTCCAAAAGAAGCGTTAGTGTACAAAACACCAACTGTACAATAGTTTCTATTGACATATGCTCCACCCTTTCTCCAAAATAACTCCCACTCCCAACTTATACAATGTACTAGTAATCTACCACCTAGGTA
>CAZRHI010000189.1:0-1943 GCA_964599945.1 uncultured Acetobacter sp.
ATGCGTCTTCTGTATGTTGACGAATATAACTATCCGTATATTCATTAAACGGACCCGCATCAGCACCAATCTGCGCCACACCATTAACAATTAGCGCAAAGTTAGATGTATTACCCCCGTTATAATAACAACCGTCACCCTCAGTTACCGAAATATGCGCATTATGTGGCGGAACAAGAGGCGCACCGTCAAAACCAGCCATGAGCAAGTCGGAGCGAAAGTCATATACAACAGGAATCCCTATTAAATCTGCTAACATTTGTCCTGATCCAATTTGTAGAGTATATGGTAGTGTCCCGTCTGTTTTTGCTTTTGAGGGCGGATTATGATCTAACGTTTTCCCATGAAATCCAATCGCGCTAACAGTCGTTTTATCAATCCCATTTTGAACGCACATCTCATCAACACACTCAGCAATCTGTCTAATATATTCATCATGAATAGTTCTAAATTGAGGTATTGCTTCAATCTCTGCCCGTGTTTTGCCAAACACCACACCCCGCAACCACTCAATTTTTTCCTGCATATCCTTTGTATAAGGCTTAGTATAACTGCAAATATCAACCATTTTGTCGCCGTCAAACTCCGTCAATACCAAATCTATGGCATCCATAGAGTTCCCCGTCATATTTCCAATAATCCGATATTTAGTCATTTTGTTTATCCTTTGTTTATACGTTCATTGCGTTTTAACACAAAATCAAGCTGATTAACATATAGTTCTTTCCACTCTTTCTCCCCTTGCGGATAAAAAACATGGTACAAATCCGAATTTTTTATAAAATATCTTACCGCCCCATAATCCTCAGTAACCAGATCCTGCAAATAGAAAAAATCCACATATCCCCTAAAAGAGCAAAACAACTCAAAAAAAGCCCCGTTTGCCTCCAATACCGCAGACATCGGGCTTTCTTCTTTTGCATAATATCTGCGAATACACTCCAAAGCCAAATCAAACCTATCTTTCAAAAGTCCATATCGCCGAGGGTTAATAGAATTACCCCCATTCTTCGGAAAAATGATGTTTCCCCCAATCGTATAAGTCTTTTTCAAATAATCTTTAACAAAGTCTTCCCACACATTACCTTTTCCAAAACATTGCATAAGCACCTTTTTAACATCTTCCGTCAAATACACCTGCACCCCTTTATGATGAAAATACATATTCACAATAGAGTCCGCCCCAAATCGAAAATCTTTCCAAAAAAGATATTGATAATTTTTATCCGCCCCTTGCTCAAGTTTCATTTCTTCTCCGTTTGGAAGCATTTTGCTCCACATCTTTTGATGAGTTGACCGCATAGAAGGACTGTATACATCAGGGTCCAAACGCGCCCCCACAATCCCATTTTTATCAAAATCTTCCCAATAATGTGGTGTATCTTCAGTAAAATCCGTCATTTTGCAAACCCTCTCCCCAACAACACCTCAAGTTTATAGATAATTTCCCCTTTTGTCAACTCCTACGCCCCCTCCACAGTGCTAATTATCTCAAAACCTGACCCATATACAAATAAAGCCCTCCAAACAGAGAGCTTTTACATTAAACATTTGATGAATTTATTTTGAATGCGTATGGAAAACCTTGGTTAAAATTTTCCACTCGCCTCCTTCTTTAACAAGCAAAAACATATCTGTATATCTTGCTCCGTGCCAATTATCCGCTTCAACCTTCGCGTATGCAATATTGCCTGCAATATCCACCGCAGTAATATCTGCTTCAAGCTCAATTGCTTTCGGGTTAGTGTCTAAATAGTCAAACAACGCATTTATTGAACCACCGTCTACCTTTCCCTCTGGCGCACTATACATAATCGCATCTTTATAAACAGATGGACGTAAAATCTGGCTATCCGCCTTTCTTCCTGCTTCCAAATAATTATTCAGAGCTTTTTTAACACCTTCATAGTCTTTAACACTCAATTCACTCATAACATTCCCTC
>CAZRHI010000190.1:0-1939 GCA_964599945.1 uncultured Acetobacter sp.
TTAGAACAAAGCATCTTTCACGCTGCAAATATAAAGCATCCGTCCCGCGCGCGACATAGTCAATGGGAAGGCGGTTTCCTAACCGTCTCGTGCTGACCAGGCGCGCGTCTCTAGTAACTTTATAAACGTCGACCATGTTTTCGGTTGAGTGAAACGAGCAACGCTCGTCAAAAAAATTCCTCTTTTCGGAGGAATTTTTTTGTTTACTTCCCCCACCTCCTTGGTATTAACAATTGAGAACCTGCTCCCCAGCGCCCTCTGCGTGAGCCAGGTGCAAAAAAATTTAGTCACAAAGTGAGCAAGTTTGACAAAAAAGTATTATCTTTGCAAATAGGAAAACCCACCGCGAAACTCATACATCGCAATCGGATGCGGATTGCCCTGAGATATGCGTTATTCTTATTGCGTATCTCCTGCTTTTGATTAATTTATTAATTTCATAATCTACAAAAGATGAGTAAGAGTAAGAGTAATAAATTTTCACTTAAACAAAAAATTAAGAGAAATACCTATCGAAGAGGTTCGTTGACTCTCGGACACCATCGGTCATTACCATCTTGCGATTATGTCTTAACAAATTCCCGTGAGATAGATGTTTTGTCGAGATATATTTTGGACTTTCCACATTTTGAAACAGGTGGTCAACTCTTCGGATATTGGACATATGATGAAAAACCTGTTGTTTTGTTTGTACTAGGACCTGGGAAGAACGCAGGACACTACAAAACATTTTTTATGCAGGACCTTCTATATCTTAAGGAATGTGCTACATTGCTAAAGCAGAAATACGGACTGGATCATATTGGAGAATGGCACTCTCATCATCAACTGGGGTTAGCGCGGCCAAGTGGTCATGATGCAAATAATATAACCACGAATATGCGAAAGTTAGGATATAAAAAATTCCTTCTTTGTATCGGCTCATGCACTAATACATCTTCAATGATAAATGCTTTCATGTTTAACTCATCGAAACCAAAATACGAAAGCATACCATGGAAGATTAAAGAATTAGAAAGTCCGTTCCGAACAATTATTGCACAAAACAATGATTTGACTTTCCTCCCCCCAAAAACAACAAGAGGAAATATGGTGGACCTTTTTATAGTTGATGGCATTTCCATTAAAAGAAAAGTAAATTATGACGGATGCTATTGGCTAAAAAAAGAGGGAGCTCCTTTAATCCTTAAATCATTGATTGAAGGATTAAAACAAAATTATAGTCAATATGAATACATACCTACAATAGATAATAAAAATCAAGTACATATAGAAGTCTACTTAAATGGGACCTTACAGGAAGATATTCATTTCCCTATGGGATTTCCTAAGAAGGCTCCGATAATTAGTGGGTGCCAATATGTTTCTCTATCAGAAAAATGCGAATGGAACTACACTGATAATATTTATAAGTCTTTCTTGACCTACTATAGAAATTTTAAATAAATCATACATTATGATTACCGCAGGAAGATATCATGCAGAAGTTGCGGCATTAGGCCTATCGCTTCCACCTAACATGTTTAGGTTTTGTGATATGGACTCTGATACACCGTATCTTAAGATGGTTGCTATTACCAATAGTAAAAATATGTACACAATCCGTATTGACCTGGATCAATTTCCCGAGTCAATCCCAAAGGTGTTTGTCACAAAAATGCTTAAAAGCAAATCAGGGCACGACTTAAACAGTCCAAGTCATGAGATGCACACACTTTCAAGTGAACACGGATATACCAGAATATGCCACTATGGCAATTCTTCATGGCGACATGATGTCGCTCTTAATAAAGTTTACCTAAAATGCCGTGTATGGCTTGAAGCATATGAGGCACACCTGCAAACCGGCAAGAATATTTGCGAGTATTTAGGGACACAAAGTTAAACATTCAATAATCGTGTAACAATATGCAAGAAAATCAAGAATCAAACTCCTTGG
>CAZRHI010000191.1:0-1935 GCA_964599945.1 uncultured Acetobacter sp.
GATAGGAGCGAGCATCCTTCGAGGAAGGGGAGAGATTGGAGGGGGAGGGGTGATTTTTTGCTTGCGTTTTTTTGAGGGGGGAGTATATTTGCAGTATTGTATTTTTATGGAGCGTTGTTATGGCTAAAGTTGTGATTTTGATGATGGATTCGTTTGGTGTTGGAGGGGCGAAAGACGCTAAGGCGTTTGATGATGAAGGAGCGAACACTTTTTTACATATCGCAGAAAATTATCCCTCTCTTTCTTTGCCAAATCTGGAAGCGTTAGGGCTTAAAAAAGCAGGGGTGCTTGCCTCTGGTGTTGAGGCACCGCTTATTTCCGCTGAGCCGTTGCTCAAACTTCCCTCGGCGTATGGCTGTATGGAAGAGGTGAGCGCAGGGAAAGACACGATTTCAGGACATTGGGAGATGGCTGGTGTTCCTGTGTTACAAGATTTTGGGCATTTTCCGCTGGATTATCCTAGTTTTCCTGCTGACTTAGTGGAGCGGATTTGTCGCCGTGCAGGGCTTTCGGGGATTTTGGGAAATAAGGCGGCGTCTGGCACGGTGATTATTCAAGAGCTGGGTGAGGAACATCTGGCAACAGGCAAGCCGATTTTCTATACCTCGGCGGATAGCAATTTACAAATTGCGGCGCATGAGGAAAAATTTGGATTAGACCGCTTGTATGCGCTTTGTGAGATTGCATTTGAAGAAGTAAAACCATATAATATTGGGCGAGTGATTGCGCGTCCGTTTGTGGGCAATCAAGCTGGCGAATTTGTGCGTACACCGAATCGGCATGATTACGCGGTTAGTCCGTTTGCACCGACCCTTTTGGACAAGGTAAAGGGGGCAGGGAAACAAGTGATTGCGATTGGGAAAATTAGCGATATTTACGCAGGTTCTGGCGTTACTAAAAAGGTTAAAGCGAGTGGACTTCCCGAACTGTGGGATGCGACCCTTAGTGAGGCAAAAGCCTTAAAAACAGATGGGATTGTGTTTACGAACTTTGTGGACTTTGACATGAACTGGGGACACAGGCGCGATGTTAAGGGATATGCTGAGGGATTGATGTATTTTGATTCTCGCTTGCCTGAGATTGCTGATGTTCTTTCTGATGATGATATTGTTTTTGTTACGGCGGACCATGGGTGCGACCCGACATGGAAAGGAACGGACCATACGCGGGAGTGTGTGCCAGTGTTGATGTTTGGCAAGAGGGTTGAGCCAAGGGAACTCGGACGGCGCAAAACGTATGCGGATATTGCCGAAACGATTGCTGAGAAGTTTGGGTTTGACGGTTTTGGTGGGACGGTGATGTGATTTGGCTGAGGATTGCTTCGCACATGTGGGCTAACGCCTGCCTGCAATGACGGTGCTAGCGATACAGGTATGACTTGGGGGAGGGATATGGTATGGATTTTATGTTGTCCCCATCCCCCGTCCCCAACCTCGGTGGGAAGGGGAGAGTTTAAGGAGGGCTTTGCCTTTTTGTTTTATTTAGGAGTTTGTTTTATAAATGAGAGAGTTGTTATTACCATATTATAATGAACGTCGGAAAGGGCGGATTGACACATTGGTTATTCATGCGGCGGCGCAACAAAAGGTGAGTGATTTGGTTGACGTGTTGGTTAAGCGTGAACTTTCGTCGCATTATGTGATTGGGGTTGACGGCGAAGTGGTGAGGTTGGTGCCTGATGAGTTTCGAGCGTGGCACGCTGGGGCTGGTGAATGGCATGGTGAAAAACAAGATATCAATAGTAATTCGATTGGGATTGAGCTTTGCAACGGCCTTTTTGGCGAAGAGGAATATCCGCAAAAACAAATTGACGCGCTAACAGAGCTTTGTTTGCATCTTATCGATAAACACGGGTTTCAGCCGACACAGATTATTGGACATTCGGATATGGCACCGACACGCAAAATTGACCCAGGGTCTAAGCTTCCGTGGGAA
>CAZRHI010000192.1:0-1932 GCA_964599945.1 uncultured Acetobacter sp.
TGGCAAAAGAAAAGCCTCATTGGGGTGCAATAGAGATTTTATTGGATTACTATGGTAAAACAATGGCACTGCGTTTGGTAGATGTTCCCACAGAGGGACTAAAAGGTGTCTTGCCGTTGGATTATGAAAAGAAAAACTAACCTTCTAAACAAAAAGCCCGCTACCAAAGTAGTGGGCAATTTTTATCTCATAAAGAAACAAAATTAAGCGTATTTTTTTGCCATAACAGATAATGGTACAGGCTTAATCTTATCTGCTTGACCAGCCGCACCAAACGCAACATAACGATCAATGCAAACTTTCTTCATTTCTTCAATAGCTGGTTTCAAATATTTGCGTGGGTCAAATTCTTTCGGATTCTCAGCAAATAATTTGCGGATAGCACCCGTAATAGCCATACGGCAGTCTGTATCAACGTTTACTTTGCGAACGCCAGATTTAATACCACGAACAATCTCTTCCACAGGAACGCCAAAAGTCTGAGGAATTGCACCACCATATGCGTTAATCAAATCTTGCAATTCTTGAGGAACAGAAGAAGAACCGTGCATAACCATGTGGGTGTTTGGAAGTTTGGCATGAATCTTTTCAATAACATCAATCGCCAAAATATCTCCAGTAGGTTTACGAGTAAATTTATACGCACCATGAGATGTCCCTACAGCAACAGCTAAAGCGTCAATGTTTGTTTCAGCAACAAATTTTGCAGCTTCGTCAGGGTCTGTTACCAAACGTTTTTTATCAATAACACCTTCAGCACCGTGTCCGTCTTCTTTATCACCTTTACCTGTTTCCAAAGAACCAATAACACCAAGTTCACCTTCAACTGATGCGCCAACAGCGTGAGCGCGAGCAACAACTTCTTTTGTAACATGAACATTGTATTCAAAAGAAGAAGGAGTCTTGCCGTCAGCTTCCAAAGAACCGTCCATCATCACCGAAGAATAACCATTAACCAAAGCAGATTGGCAAATATCAACAGAAGAGCCATGGTCTTGGTGCAAACAAATTGGCAAATTGGGATACATCTCGATTCCTGCTGCAACCATATGACGAATCATTGGGTCGCCAGCAAATTTTCTTGCACCAGTAGATGTTTGAATGATAACTGGAGCGTTTACTTCTTTTGCAGCTTCCAAAACAGCTAAAATTTGCTCCATATCGTTAATGTTAAATGCCGGAACACCATAATTGTTTTCGGCAGCATGGTCTAAAATTTGACGCATAGAAACTAAAGGCATCAATATTCTCCTTATTAAAATTATATTATTCTCATAACGAATATATAAGTTTGGCTAAGATTTGCAAGCATTTTTCTTAAAAACACAACTACAAAAAATACGCCAATAGTTTAATAAGAATATCTTTATATAAAAAAAGCCCACACGAAGTGGGCATAAAGTGAAAATCCGAAGATTTAAGCAACTTCTCTTTGCTTTTTGAATGCGATAACATTGTTAAGTTCAAGAGTGTTTGTTTGTTCAACACACGTTCCAGAAGCGATTAGTTTATAATTATTTAAAACCAAACCCCGAACAGTCATTTTGGTAGAGCAAACACCGCTGGCAATTTTCTTCCCACCAGCTTTAGCAAATGTTTCGCGTTTTGTATTGTTACTAATTGTTGCCTTAATCATACTTGTTTCCTTTCTTATTATTGACATAATAAATGGCAGATAAAATCTTTTTTGTCAATAATTATTTTGAAAAAATTAAACAAAAAAATCTATATGTAATATATCAGCAAAAAACTTAAATTAAAGTAAAGAAAATTAAAGCTTTTGTCTAAATTTATAAAATATTTAGATAGCAAAAAAAGCGACCTTAATAGGTCGCTTCTTAACTGGCGGAGTGTACAGGACTCGAACCTGTGCATCCTTATTCGGGATGACGGATTAGCAATCCGCTGCATTACCGCTCTGCCAACACTCCA
>CAZRHI010000193.1:0-1912 GCA_964599945.1 uncultured Acetobacter sp.
TTATGTTGTTCTATTTAAAACAAAAAACATTTTTTGTAAAGAGTAATAAGATGTCCACTGGTTTATATATTGTTGCCACCCCTATTGGAAATTTAAATGATTTATCGCCTCGGGCTAAAGAAGTCTTAGCTGAAGCGGATATTATTGCTGCGGAAGACACACGAGTTGCAAAAAAACTTTTTTCGCTTCTGGGGATTTCTCTTAATAAAACCTTCATCACATACGAAGACCATTCAGAACAAGAACGTTTTCAAGAAATCATAGATTTTATCAATGAGGGGAAAATGGTGGCACTTATTAGCGATGCTGGTTCGCCTTTAATTTCCGACCCAGGGTTTAAGCTTGTTAGAGAATGTAGAAAACAAGGTATTAAAGTTACTACGCTTCCTGGTGCTTGTGCTGTTATCTGTGCTCTACAACTTTCTGGACTACCAACGAATCGTTTTATGTTTGCAGGATTTATTCCCAACAAAGACAAAGCTAGATTAGATTTATTTACTGAGCTTAAAAACATCAATACAACCTTGGTCTTATATGAAACAGCAATCCGTCTAGAAAAGACCTTATCTGCACTAAAGCAGATTATGCCACATAGAGAGGTGGCTGTTGTTCGAGAAATCAGTAAAATTTACGAAGAATGTATTTTCGGCTCAATCAATGATGTTCAAAAACGAATCGAAGAAAAACCCATTAAAGGAGAGATTGTGTTGGTTATTGCGCCACCTTCAGAAGAAGAACACATTGTTCCTGATTGGGAAACTTTACTTATTGAAGAGCTTAAAAATAGTACACTCAAGGAAGCTGTTAAGAAAATCGCTGAAACCTATAAACTAAAAAGAAATGATGTTTATGAGAAAGCACTGGAACTTAAAAATAAAGCATAACCAATCTGGCAAAATTGCAGAATTTGTTTGCCGTATGTATATGCGATTTTTGGGGTATCGAATCGTTGCAAAAAACTATATCTCTGGAACAGGGAAAAAGACTCCATTTGGTGAGTTAGATTTTGTAGCAGTTAAAGGAAAAAGTATTGTTTTTTGCGAGGTAAAGAAACGCCAACGTAATGAAGATTTCTTAAAAGCACTAAGCTATCACCAACAACAACGGATCATGCGTGGAGGACAATATTTTATTGCTCATCACCCACAATATAGTAGCTATACTATTCAATTTGATGTCTTTTTTGTGCGTTTGCCTTGGCATATTGAGAGAATTAAAAACGCTCTTAATGAAAATTAGTACATCACTTTATTTAGATATAAACCACAGGCTGGAGCTGTTGCGCCAGCGTCTGCTCTGTTCTTTTTTTCGAGAATCGTCTTTACATCAGTTGGTGAAAATTTGCCATCGCCAACAGATTTTAGAGTGCCAACCATATTGCGTACTTGATGATAAAGAAACGAACGTGCCTCCACAATAAAATCTATTTCATCGCCATTCGTAACAATATCTAGCTTGTCTAGAGTTTTTATAGGGGATAAAGCTTGACACCCCGCTCCACGAAAAGAAGAAAAATCATGATTTCCTAAAAGATATTTCGCTCCTTCGCGCATTTTTTCAACATCAAGAGGATAACCAACCGTCCAAACACGATTACGGAGTAATACAGTAGGCGCACGTCGATTTAAAATGCGATAGATATATCCCCTACCTATTGCAGAGAATCTGGCATGAAACTCTGGCGAGACCTCTTCAACCTCAATAACCGACACGGGAGCTTCAAGAATCCGCAATCTTGCATTAAATGCTTCTCTAATATGGAATAAATCCATTGTTGTTTCTAAATCAAAATGTGCCACTTGCCCAAGTGCGTGAACACCCGCATCTGTTCGTCCTGCACCAAAAACATCAATATCTTGGTGACTAAACCCTTTTAGAGCTTCTTCCAAATAGTACTGAACACTAACCCCCT
>CAZRHI010000194.1:0-1905 GCA_964599945.1 uncultured Acetobacter sp.
TCAAGCATTTCAAGGGATTTGAAAGATTACGGTGTGTTTCCGGCCTAGCGCACCAACAAAAAAAACAGATATCCTTGCGGTGCTTTTTTGTGGTTTTTTTGTAAGTTTGACGGAAACATACCGAGGTTCGGAGCGGATATCGACACCAGTTGCCGTGAGGCAAGCGAATAAAGTCGGCGAAGCAATCTATTACGCCCCTTCCAGTCTGATGCACCATTTATTAATATCCGCATTTAGTGCGGATTTTTTGTTTTTAAACAAGCCGTTATTTAGTTTGCTATGTGAATTTATCGGATTTTTATAAGAATAAGAAAATTAAGCCTTTTGACATTTATACTCCCTATCTGATGATAGATTAATATTTTATTTTTTGTAAAAGCATGCTATTATAGCTTATATTTTGTGAAGGATGAGTGTGATGAGAAATAACATATATGATAATTTTATAGCTCAATATCAAGATTATCCAAAGAAACTCTTTTTTCTGATAGCTGATCAACAAGATTTATTTTCCACAAACATAGAAGATGAAAATTATAATTTAGGCACAATGAAAAAAGATGATGACATTGTTTTGTCACCAAATATAGCCGTTATAAATGCTCATTCTTTTGAGGAAGCTTTTAATAACTACAGGCAAGATAATCCTCAAATGTCAGATACAGAGATAAAAGCACATGTTGTATTCGATTTTTTGAGAGAGCATAATGTTGACAAATTTTCTTACGAACAAAACAAGGACGACTTTTTATATAAGGATGACAAAGGAAATAATGTAACCAGAGAAAAATTTTATGCAAATGAAATATATAATAAAGCCCTAACAAATACAAATTTCTTTGATAGAAATATTGGCGACATACAATTGTTATGTATGGAGCCAAAATCTGTTACAGATGTTCCTCGCAATATTACGGGACTTTCGCAAGAAAAAATTGATGAATTTATGAACATACCTGATGCAGAACGGCTAAGCATATTATATAAAAGGGGAATGTATCACGAAAGTATTCATATGGCAATGGGAACAAAAGATGAACGTAAATGTGATGCTTTTGCATTATTAAAAATAATGAAAGAACACCCTAAATACGCGAAACCGATTTTTGATATATATAATATTCAGCGTTCTAAAATGGGATATACTATTAGCACTTTGCATCAAAAAAAGGGCATACAAAAGCAAAGAGCTATTAAGGGTGGAGCTATGACATATCTTATGCCCAACACATACAAAAAATTAGAAGAATATGCTCTGAATCCTCAATTAATACCAACAACAGATGTTGAAATCTTAAAACTAACGTGTGAATTAACTTCTAGACCAGAATTTTCTAAAGAACAATTATCCGCATATACTAAACTAATGTCCCAAGAACGTATTACAGCTCAGGATCTTGCTAATAATGAAATTGTGCAAGCCTGCATGAGGCAAGGAGGTTTTTCTGATGTTAATACGTATATGGCCTGCGACAAGAAACTAAATGAATTTATGTCTGATAAATCAAAGGAACATATAGCCTCCCGTATAGCTAAACTAAGAGATGTTTTGAATATAAAATCGTCATGTAAGCCGAGGCAATTGGACGTTAATACCTTAAAATTAGATATTAAAACGTTGTACCAATGCTCCAAACAAAAAAATTAATGACCTGATATGACGTCACAAAGTTTCTTAATTTTCATGCTCAAATCCATAAATCCCTCATAATTCTTAGTCAGATAACTGCACAGCAAGTCGCACCATAATAAAAAAGCTCACCGCTAAGGTGGGCTTTTTATTTTAAGTGAAGCAGCTATCAGGTTAATCCCATTTTTTGAAGACGAAGAAGACGGCCAGTAAGATGAGAGCAAAGCCGACGGCGTAGTTCCAGCGGAAGTCTTCTTTAAGGTACAACACAGAAA
>CAZRHI010000195.1:0-1903 GCA_964599945.1 uncultured Acetobacter sp.
AATAAATCCTTAAGCCTGTCATATCACATACGCTCATGAGCGAATGATCAGTTAAAATCCTATCCCCCCCAAACGGATCGAAGATCCAATATAAAAGCGAGCCAAATCAATGACTCGCTGGGGGTGCGTAGCACCATGGCGTTTAAGGACTCACGCCCAACCAAAAAAACTAAGGTTAGGCGGCGGTGCCGCAACTCCACAAATCTCCTACATCCTGTACTCATAAAGCTGTGGCTCTATATCGGGCGAATTATGAAAACATTGGTGCAAACTGAATAGACATAACGCAATGAGAAAAAGAATGAATATAATTTTTAAGAACCATTCCCATGCCGTCTTTGCGTCTTTTACAATAAGAATTTTTTTATCGGTAATAAAAGCGACTATTCCCAGGACTAAGCAGATGCCCAAATATAAAAGAAAGCCACCGACAAATATATACTCAAATATAGTACCATTATCAACAAGAAAGTTTCCAACATTCCCTGCTGTATTTTTTACCCAGGCCAATGACCAAAGCCACTTCAAAAGAAAAACGACTCCTACTACTATACCAAAGAAAGCAAAAGCCACGAAAGCACAGCCTAAAGCCACACCTCCTGCATCAGCAACTTTATCCAAAAGTTTTAGGAACTTTTCTTTCATCAATCCCAGTCGTCAAGGTTGTCTACATAAGTATCTATATCCTCGTCAGTATTGATATGATAGTTATAATCAACATACATATCGTGGACGGTGTCGCCGTCGTATGTTCCTAAATCTTCGAGTTCGTCCATACTATATATGTTTATTCAATATTGTCCCCACTTCCATTGCTCTGTCAATTTAATACCAAGAAAACTTTCCGCCTCCTTGATAGAGTTAAACGAAGGCGTTACATATGACTCACTATAAAATCGAAGTATTTTATTATAAGGATATTTTGGGAAATTTTCATTAAAAATGCAGTTATCGTCAATACGAGAAATATTCTTTTCGTGAACATATTGTCTTAAATCAGAAACTGAAAAGAATATCAAAACTCCTCTTACTATCCAATCAGTGTATTCAGTTTTTTCTTCGGGATCAGGTTCAAAAGAAGCATGGGAAATAACTGTAAAATCTCTCGAAAAAACAGTCTTACTTGATTCAAATATGAGGATGAGGTCTTTTTCAGAAATTTGAACCATGAGACTAAAAGGTGTTTCTCGACAATTATAGCCCTTATGATAAACAGTAGATGCGAAATTCGAGTTGGTATGAAGTAACGGATTGGACGGATAATTATAAGTCGCAATACTTATATGCGAAGTATCAGTATTATCAACCAATAATGATTTTGGAGAGTGATATCTCATAAATGAAATAAGTTCAATATTGGAGTCGAGAGAAATTTTTTCAACTTCTTTTAATATACCAAGCTCGTTTAACTTGAATGTTGTAAGTGTGTAGAAAGTCTTACCCCCTTTTTGTAAAAATTTCTCTCGAAACAAAAAAATGGCATTACAAGGGATTTCATTCACCTGTTCTTTTTGATAAATAATTACTCTTAATTCATCTTGCATTGAAGTGAATAGAGAAACACAATCAAGAAGAGTACCTAAAGCTCTGGTTTGATTGTACAGAGTACGGTAATCAATATCGATATTAAGAGAAGAAATATCAGCAACAAAATCATTATGATTAACGGTTTCAAAGTAAAAGTCATCCTCGGACACTACTTTTGGCTTAATCATAAGACTGCCGGAAATCCAATATGTGAAATCAGATTTATGACCGATATAAAATGTAAGGCTCATCCTTTCACAGAATTTTGAAGTGAGGCAAATGTTAGCGTGTAATAAATTACCTCTGAATGTATTTAATAATACGCCTTATAGCTCTTTCAGAAACATTAAAAATCACATTTGGCGAGTTTCCATCT
>CAZRHI010000196.1:0-1895 GCA_964599945.1 uncultured Acetobacter sp.
GATTCCTTTCTTGCCAGAAACTATCGGTGTTGTTTCTAGTGCCTCAGGTGCTGTTATCAGAGATATTATCCATCGTATCAGAGATCGTTTTCCATCTCATGTTGTTTTATGGCCAACACCTGTGCAAGGAGAAGGCGCGGCAGAAAAGGTGGCTGCTGCCATTCGTGGTTTTAATGCCCTAACCAAAGAAAGTGCTGTCAAACGTCCAGACGTGATAATTGTTGCCAGAGGTGGGGGAAGCTTAGAAGATTTATGGCCGTTTAATGAAGAAGTGGTAATTCGTGCGGTTTACGATTCTGAAATTCCGTTAATTTCAGCCGTAGGGCATGAAACAGATACGATGTTGATAGACTATGTTTCTGATAAACGCGCTCCCACCCCCACAGGGGCTGCAGAGTTTGCAGTTCCAGTAAAAGATGAGCTAGTTTCAAGCTTAAATATTTTAGATAATCGTATGCGCAATTCAATTCGTCGCTGTCTTGGGGAATATAAGACGCGTATTGAAGGGCTAAGTCGAGGAATACCTAATCTACAGCAGATACTCAATGAAAGTGTCCAAAAGTTGGACTATCGTCTAGAACGTTTGCAAATCGCTATGAAAAATGTCTTGACCATGAAAAGAAATACTCTAGCACTAGCAGAAATTAAACCAGTATATATCAATTCGCAAATAGAACGCTATAAAGAGCGTCTGCAAAGCCTAAGTGTGCGTCTAGAGGGCGTTTCAGTTGAGTCAGTGTTAAAAAGAGGTTTTGCTTGGGTAAAAGGGGGAAATAACCAAACTGTTTATACACTAGCCGATGCGCAAAAACAAAAAAGCTTAAATATTCGCTTTGCGGATGGAGAACTAAGCTTAACCCCAGAAAGTAACACCACCCCACAATATTCTTCTAAAAAGGTAAAAAAAGAAAACAAACAACAAGAAACGTTATTTGATTTTTAAGAACTAAGTTTTATCATTGTGGCAGATAAAGGAGATTCGCAATGATAAGTATGCACATATTTTGGCTAGCACTAATTCAGGGCATAACCGAGTTTTTGCCTGTAAGCTCATCAGGACATCTCATATTATTTGCAAAGTTTACTTCTTATGGCGACCAAGGGCAAGCTATAGATATTGCATTGCATATCGGTTCACTAATTGCCGTTGTGTTGTATTTTTGGAAAACTATTCAAAATATGCTTAAAGGTTTATGGCAAAATAAATTTATGCCAAATTTCGAAAATACAGGTGTTCGTTTAGCATATTATATTGTGTTTGCCACAATCCCCGCAGTTGTTATCGGCGGTGTATTTTCATATTTGGGAACAGAATGGACTAGAAGTACAAAGCTAATTGGCTGGATGCTAATATTATACTCGATTGTTTTGTGGTATGCAGATACGAAATTTAGTACCACTAAAACCCTAAATGAAATGCGGTTAAAAGACGCATTATGTATCGGTTTTGCACAATGCCTTGCTTTTATTCCAGGAACAAGTCGTTCAGGTGTAACCATCACAGTTGGGCGAATGCTAGGCTATAATCGCAGTGAGGTAGCAAAGTTTTCGATGTTATTGTCTATTCCTTCAATCATGGCAGCGGGTGTGGTAGCTGCATATCTTCTTTATAATGGAACAGAGTTTGCACGAATAGCATTAGCTTATCAAGCTGTAGGGCTGTCATTTATTTTTTCATTTCTAGCAATTTTCTTGATGATGCGTTGGTTACGTTTTGCTACGTTTTTGCCTTTTGTCATTTATCGTGTTATTTTAGGGATAGTTTTATTGCTTCATGCATACGGCGCAATCTAAAAAAACTATTGACTAATTGAAAAAAAATAGCTAATTAAATATGCGATGCTCTGGTGGCGAAATTGGTAGACGCGCATGCTTCAGGTGCATGTTGCCTTTGG
>CAZRHI010000197.1:0-1837 GCA_964599945.1 uncultured Acetobacter sp.
GCTATTGTACCACAGCAAAGAGGGCCTTGCAATCCCCTTCCCTTTCCGGTATAATATTTGGTTGTATCCGGGTGTAGCGAAGTTGGTATCGCGCCTGGTTTGGGAGCACAGACGGCCTTATCCCCGGCCTTGAAATGGCACTCCTGCAAGCCTTTGGGACGGTAGCGGACACGGCCTTAGCCTTCTTCCCCAGAGCGTCTCAACCAGCCCGCTGACCACAACACAACCCACAGACACGATTTTTTGTTCCTTTTCTCCAGCTCTTAAAAAGTAAATATCCGGGTGTAGCTCAATGGTAGGGCGCGACATTTGGGATGTCGAGGTTGGGCGTTCGAGTCGCCTCACTCGGACCAAAAGCTCTCTGGAATCTACTAGTCCAGAGAGCTTTTAACTGCGAAAGCAAAAAGATAGAAAGAAGATGTTTGATATGCCCGGCTTATTGTATCCTGCTTTTCAAAAATGGTACAGTGCACTGAGCAGTTTGGATCGTTTCCGCACAGAGAAGAACTTTTTTGATAACATTTCAAGTCTTGACAGCTTTTTTTCTGAATTTCGAAATATAACATTTGTAATGCAAAAATCTCTTGCTCATACGCAGTATTTCTCTCTATATGAGCACAAGCGTGATAAATACTTATCAAACTGCAAATGGTTTGTTGAAATGAGAAATGACACAACCAAGCAGCATCCATTTCAACTTATTAAAGAAGTTAAAATCTCAGTTTATTTTCCAGAAACCGGAATTCAACTTCTGCAACAACAATTTTCCGTTGAAAATGATACTGAATTAAGCACACTTCTCGATCAACTAAAAGCCCTTTTTCTTAGTATTAATCCAATTGAAGTATTTTTCTCTGCTGATTTTTCTTTTTTTGAAAAAGGCAGCCATGATGATTTATATGACAAACTAATTTTAGGAATCAATGCAATGGACAATTTCTTGAAGGATATGTATAAAGAGATTCCTGAAAAGTGTGAACTGTGCGAAAACCTTATAAGCAAAACTTCTAAAACTATTTTTTCACATATACCGAAAGACATGCTACTGATTAATGACTATGTTTACTACCCTCAAAAAGATATATTTGAACGTGCTAAACGGATTGCAATGCAAATGCAAACATCTAATGGCGACTGTGCGATCCGCGGAAATTTGTCAGCTTTTGATAAAAAGCCCTTTGCCCCCCTTGGGAATGACTACTTCCAAAAATTTGTTCTAATGCATGCTATTCTAGGTACTGCTGATTTAATGCCAACACTCATGACAATATATCAGGATAATACCTTTACACTCGATAGCTTTAATGCCGATATAAAAACAACTCTTTACAGGAAAATAAACCAAACAGCTTCTCTCATCTTGTCGGACAACATAAAAGCTGTATATTTAATGGTAACATACTCATCTATCCCATATGACGAGAATCAGTTAGAAAATTATTTGAATATGACCTCCAAAGAACGATTATCACTTGGGTGTGAGGACTATTTAACATTTCTTTCAATAGACTGTAATTTACAAGAAACTGAATATTCATTTCGGGGGTCTCAGTTAAAAGACAACGCATATATTTTCCGCCAAATCACACAGGGAAAACAAAACAAATTTAATCTTGGCAAAATAAATATGATGCCAATTATTGAGGCTTTCCAAAAAATGATTGAGAGCCCATAATCAACAGTTACTACTCTTTTTCTCAGTTTGCCTTTGGAAAGCTCAACCTTAAACAGAGCATATTCTGGAGCACATTTATATTGCTTTTGAATCTGAACACTCTATACTTTTCTGGTCGTATATCTCTTTCTGTATCTCATCAAAATACCTCCTCACCGTGTC
>CAZRHI010000198.1:0-1830 GCA_964599945.1 uncultured Acetobacter sp.
ACACTCGGTTTTGGAGACCGATGCTCTACCAACTGAGCTATACCCCTAGCTTTTTTGTGATATTTCTTTATCACTTCAACCTAGATACACGTTATAAATCAATAAATCAAGCTTTTTTTGTGCTTGTCGATAAAATATCGTGAATTTTTTTGTTTTTTAGTTTTTTCTCAGTTCAGCGGCGGTGTTCCACATCTTTTCTAAGTTATAGAAATCACGAACTTCTGGGCAGAAAATATGTACAATTACGTCAAACGCGTCAATTAAAACCCAGTTTGCTTTTTCTTCGCCCTCTGATGTGGCAGAATAGCCGTTTTGCTTTAAGGTGTATTTTAATTTATCTGCTAGTGAGGCGACGTGGCGGTTTGATGTTCCGCTAGCAATAACCATATAGTTTGCAATAGAGGTCTTGCCTTTGAGATCTATTGTTACGATATTTTCGGCTTTGTTGTCGTCTAGTGTTTTTTCTATCAACTCAAGCAATGTGTTATCTGGGGTTGTGTTCATTTTATTCTCCTAATGGTTTAATCTAGTGGCGACCATGTTTTTTTTATTGGTGCTTCTTCTTTAATTTCAATGACCTCGTCTGGGTCAATCTTTTTCTTTTTAACGGGAACGAACTTGGCAATTTCGCGTAAACATGCGATTGTGTTTGTTCCTGCGATGGCTGAGATTGCAAAAACTGGAGATTTAGTTACTTTCTCTAGGGATTTTATTTTTTTCTTAATCTCTGCTTCGGTGAGCGAATCGGTTTTATTAAGAGCGATAACCTCAGGTTTGTTGGCTAATTTTTGTTCATAAAGCTCGAGTTCTTTGCGAATTGTTTTATAGTCTTTGGCAACGTTTTCAGATGTTGCGTCAATGAGATGTAAGAAAACTGAACACCGTTCAACGTGTTTTAAAAATCTATCTCCTAAGCCAATTCCTTCGTGTGCGCCTTCAATTAGCCCTGGAATGTCAGCTAATATGATTTCTTTGCTATCTACCCAAGCGACACCGAGATTTGGGTGTAGAGTTGTGAAAGGATAATCTGCAATTTTGGGACGGGCTTTGGTTACGGCGGTTAAAAAGGTGGATTTTCCTGCATTTGGTAAACCAATTAAACCAACGTCTGCGATGATTTTTAAACGTAACCATACCCACATTTCAACGCCTGGCCACCCTGGTTCGGCGTAGCGTGGGGCTTGGTTGGTTGAAGATTTGAAGTGAACATTACCTCTTCCGCCATCTCCGCCTTTGGCAATCATAAAGGTTTGCCCTGCTTCGACCATATCTGCGATGACTGTTTCTCCGTCATCTGCGATAATTTCAGTTCCGACAGGAACTTTGATGATAATGTCTTCTCCTTTTGCACCACTCATCTCTGACCCCATACCATGTTGTCCGTTTTGGGCTTTGAAGTGTTGTTGGTAGCGGAAATCAATTAACGTGTTTAGGTTTTCGACTGCGACAAACCAGACACTGCCTCCTTTGCCTCCGTCGCCTCCATTTGGACCACCAAATTCAATATACTTTTCACGGCGAAATGAAACGCAACCGCGTCCGCCATCTCCAGATTTTAAGTATATTTTTGCTTGGTCTAAAAACTTCATTTGGGCTCTCTTTTTTATAAAAGGTTGGGTGGTATGGATATTTATGCTATTTTTTTGAAAAATAAAGGGAGTGTCTGACACCCCCTTATTTTTTCTTTATAAGAGAATTTACTCAGCTGGAACAACAGAAACATAAGTTCTGTCATTGGCTTTAGTTCTAAATTCAACTTTGCCTTCGGTTGTAGCAAAAATGGTGTGATCTTTACCCATTCCAACGTTTTCTCCTGGGTGGAATTTAGTT
>CAZRHI010000199.1:0-1828 GCA_964599945.1 uncultured Acetobacter sp.
GATCCAAAGGGATAGCAAAACATTCCAACTCTTGGTGCTTGGGCATAAAAATACCAACCATGTAACCATTTCGTTCTTCAAAGGATAAAAATTTTTCAGGTTTATATTCATCACCAATATTAGGAAAAGGGCTAGAAATAATATTTGAAAAATCTTTCTTGATATCATAATCGGAAAGGGAAACTTTTTCAGCAGTTTTTTTGCTAAGATCTATCGATGATTTATTAACCATTTTTATTACTCCTTTATATAGTCATAACAGTATTGTATCATATAAAACACTTTATGTCCAGAAAATTATAAGTATATGAATTAGTAATCAATATTTTTGCAATAAGTTATCACCACTGATTGTCTTCTGCATACTATTTCTCTTTAAACATTTTTTTATTTGATTAAAGTTTATGAGTAATATTTTTTAAAATATCCTTCTTAATTGCGACTATTTAATCAAACATATTTAAGATGAAACTTATCTTCCATGTTTCTGTGTGGCGACATAGGTCATATTGAGTTTTGAATTTTTTTGGTTGCTCAAAAATTCATGTAAGACTTCGCGACTTTCATCAGCATTAAAAATATATTTATCAAAAAAATCTTTTATTCTAACATCAGATTTATCCGAAGAAGGTTTTTCTGCAATTTTTTCATAAACAGACATTAACCCGTCAATGGTTCCCATTTTTTTCGTAAAGTCTTTCCCCACAGATATAGGCACTTTTATCATATCCGTTACATGCATAACGCCAGATTGGTCTGGAGCAAGTTCTACCATAGCAACACCGACATCAGGTAAATATACATTATCGGATAATTCACGAAGTTCTTGACGGATAAGTAGTTTATATTGTTTGTGTTCTTTTTTGTCATATACTTCATAAGATTATAAATGAGGAAAAGTTATTTTTCCATTTGAAGCCGTTAATAGATCTGTTTTAATTGCATAGCTGTCATTTTCATATTTATCCATGTTAGTCCTCCTTGATGATTGTAAGAGTAATATACTATAGAAATAAATTATTGTCTATATGAAATTTAAACAGATTTTGCTTCCAATAATGATATAAAGAAAAAGTCTAGACAGTCCTTCAACGTTCAGTATAAACGCGAATAATCTCATTAAAAAATGGAACAGTAATATTCTCGACAATATCAAAATTTTGATAGAAATCTCTTAGATATTGCTTTAATTCAATCTGGATAACGTTAGGTTTGTCAAAGGCTTTTTGATACCTGCCAGTTAACCCAATTTTTCCTGTATAATCAGGATGATTAACAGTAGTTTTTAGGTTATATTTTTCAGCAATTTTCAAAATGCAATCCAAATAAGGGTAATTTTCCGCGTCTAAATGGGCTGTTCCTAAACACACATCATAGCCAACATCTTGGTTAAACCCGTGTATATCGAGAAAATAATGGTCTTGTAGATTGTGTTCTGCGATATAATCAGAGATAAGTGCTTTATACGGAGTAAATTTAGTTCGCACCAAAGTAGATGTATTATTTATTGAGCCAAGATACCGAACAAGCGCACCCGTATATAAATCTGCACATTTCTCTCTTTTGTTGCAAAAACTTCTAGTTGCGTGTGGAGCAGAGAGAATAAGTTTGGAAGAGTTATCCGTAAATTCAAAAATATCTTCTTTTTCTTCTATTCCGTGGGAATGATTGAGTGCAAAAGAAGCATTATATTTTTTTAATAGTTCAATCATAGTGCCAAATATAAATTCTTAAGGTTGCTTAATCCCATTTCTTAAAAACAAAAAACACCGCAAGTAAAATAAGCGCAAATCCGACGGCATAATTCCAGCGAAACTCTTCTTTAAGA
>CAZRHI010000200.1:0-1805 GCA_964599945.1 uncultured Acetobacter sp.
ACGGAACACGTTCGCCGTTTTTTTTGATGACAGTTAACTCTTGGAGTTGGATATGCTCGTAGGTTGTGAACCTCCCTCCGCAGTCTGGGCATTCACGTCGGCGACGGATAGCGGTTTCATCAATCGTATCGCGAGAATCTTTAACTTGAGTGTTACTTTTTCCGCAAAACGGGCATTTCATTGGTTTGCTCCTTTGGTTGTTTCGCTTTCTAAAATAAGGTAAAAAGTTATAAAAATCAAGCGAAAAATATTATTCTTCTAACCGCATATTAACTTTTGCGGTGGGATAATAATGATAAATTGAAAATTCTTTAGAGGACTAAGGGCGTGATAACTTTAAGTACAAATAAAATTGTAGAGATTTTGGGATTTGCGGGTGAAGTCGTTGATACGGAAGTTCGTGAGGTTTCGACTGATAGCAGGAAGGTGGACGAGCATACGCTTTTTATTGCAATTAAAGGGGAAAAGTTTGACGGACATGATTTTATTTTAGATGTGCTTAATAAAGGTGTTCCTGTGGTGATTGCTGAACATTTGGTTGAGGGAGCTGATGAAAAGAGAGTGATTGTGGTTCAAGACACACTTAAAGCCTTTGGCAAACTTGCGCAATATAATCGTCGGCAGTTTAAAGGGACTGTTATTGCACTTACGGGGAGTTCTGGCAAGACGACCACCAAGGAGGAACTTAAAGCGGTGCTTTCAGCATATGCGCCAACATATGCGACGAGTGGTAATTTTAATAATCATATTGGAGTGCCTCGGTCATTGTTAGATTTGGATATGAACGCACGCTATGCGGTGATTGAAATGGGGATGTCTGCGAGAGGGGAAATTGAATATCTGACATCGCTTGCAGAGCCTGATGTGGCATTAGTTACAAATGTTTATCCGATGCACATTGAGTTTTTGAAAAGTTTAGAGAATATTGCGCGTGCGAAAGCGGAGATTTTTTCAGGGCTTTCTAAGGGGGGCGTTGCGATTTATAATGAAGATACGGCATATGCGGAGATTTTGCGGGCGGAGGCTAAGAGATATGCTAACGAAGTGGTGGTGTATGGTAAAAATAATCATGCGGAGGTTAAGCTCTGTTTGCAAGATGAGGCTGAACATTATTACTATAATGCGTGGGCGGTGTTAAAGGTGGTTGAGGTATTAGGGCTATCGTTTGAGAAAGCGGTGGCGGTGATAAATGAGTTTGGTGCGCTTGAGGGGCGTGGGAAAAAACATCACTTAAATCTTCATGGGCGGAATATAACCCTTATTGATGATAGCTACTCAGGACAACCAGACGCAATGAAAATGGCGATTAAAACTCTTGGGCAGATGAACATTCGGGGTAAGAAAATTGCGCTTTTGGGCAAAATGGCAGAGCTTGGAGATTATTCTAAACAAGCACATCAGGAAGTTGGGCAGGTGTTGGCTCAAAACAAGATAGACGTTGTTATTGGTGTTTGCGAGGAAACAAAGGATATGCTTGGGGAGTTGCCAGAAGGAGTGGCGCAATATTACTTTTCTTCTATTGACGGGGTGGAGGCGTTACTTGATGATATTTTGCAAGACGGCGACGTGCTGTTAATTAAAGGAGCGCATTATTCGTCGCAAGTGTTTAAGGTGGCGCAATCACTTAAACATATGGAAAAATTTTGACATTGAGCTCGCAGATGGTACTGCCCGTACGGGGGAACCCCCTCTTCAGTCGGGTCAGTGCCACAGGTATAACTTATGTACGCTCCCCTCACTCGGGGACAGTTGCGGCTCACTGAACAAAATTTTCCTCACCTGTTTAAGTGATTGGGGCGTTGATT
>CAZRHI010000201.1:0-1803 GCA_964599945.1 uncultured Acetobacter sp.
ACCAATTCAGTAAGCGTTAAGTTTTATACATCTCGAAAAAAAGGAAGGCAGATGCCTTCCTTTTTTTGTTAAGAGAATGCTGATAATTTTTTTAGAAATATGATGGAAAGTGCGTAAACTAGGGAAAATGCGGTTTTAAAGTTGTTTTGAGGGGCAATGGTCTCAGGTATGTAAAAGTATAAATAAATATAAATGAAAAATGTTAGTAAAATTTTAATGAATGTTTGTTAAAGTAAGCTCAAGTTTAGAGTAACATAACTCAAAACTTTTGGGTAAATAACCAAGACTATAACTTTCGTTAGATATATGACTATTTACATAATTGTATAAAGTTTGTTTTTAATGTAAAGTAAAGTTGTTAAGGTATAAATATATTTTAGGAGAATTAATATGAGAGTAAATGAACAAGGTCGTTCCATGATCGAAATGCTCGGCGTTTTGGCCATTGTTGGTGTGTTATCAGTTGGTGGTATCGCAGGGTATTCTAAAGCTATGAACAAGTTCAAAACAAACAAAGCTATTGATCAAATCAATATGATTGCAACAAATATCAGAACTTTATATTCTTCTCAAAGAACATATAGTGGTTTGACTAATAAAATCGCTATCCAGACAGGTACAGTTCCAGGTGAAATGTATGATACACAAGACGCAGATACATCAGTGGCAACAAATGCATTTGGTGGTGATGCGTATATAACATCTGGTACTCATTCAGTAGCTGATGACTCGTTTATTATTGCTATTGATAAAATCCCACAAGCTTCATGCGTTTCGATCGCAACAACAGAGTGGGGTGGGGACGCTGGTTCTGGTTTGTTAGCAATGAGTATTAGTACTACGACGGCTTCAGCTGCGGCATCTGCTCTTAAAGCTTCAAGCTTGACTCCTAGTGCATCGTTGGCTGTTGTTGGTAGTTCTACATTTGGCATGCCAATTAGTGTTGTTAATGCATCTTCATCATGTGCAAGTGGTAAAGATAACAACACAATCGCATGGAAATATTTATAATATTTCTTCTATAAAAGGAAAAAGGGCTACGATAGTAGCCCTTTTGTTTTGTATCTATCAGGTAAATAAAATAAAAGCTCGCCTAAAAAGGCGAGCTTAAATTCAATCCAAAAGAAATGGTTGAGCGTCGATTCTGGAAAGGTCCTGAGTGTCTAGCTTGTCGATAAGCGATTTGCTCCAGTCGTCTTCGGTGCTTTCGCTCAGTCGTTCTTTCATGGTAGAGATACGATTGGCGGACATGTCGAAAATGTCTTTCCAACTTTCTGCTTCAATAACGAGGCAGTCTCCCTGACGAATGTGCTGCTCTGTAAGTTTACAAATTGTTTCCAGATGCGATACCACAATGATGTGGTTGCAAAAGGAGTAATTTGTTCGTATCTGTCGGAGTAGCTTGTCTTTGACGCGTTCTACATCATCAGCGTAATAGCGTGAGAGGAACGGATTCTCAGAAATCCAAGCTTTTCCGTGGATTAGCTTGATTATCTTAGCGGTGTTCATGGCTTCGGGCTGGTGAGAGCTGATGATGAGACACGTGGTGCCAAGCTCCCGTTGGAGGAGTTTGGTTTCTGCAAACAACTTGCGTGCGCAGTCTTTTTCTATCTTGCCAGACAGAAAGTCATGCTTTCCAGTTCGATAAAGAGTTATTTTCTTCATAATTATAAAAATAAAGTTAAACAAAGTATTCCAAGATATAATTGAAAATAAAAAAAGAGTCAAGTTTAAAAGAAAAAAAGAGCCCCACCCGTAAAACGGGTGGTTCTTCATATGCGGCTATACGCCTTTAGAACTGGC
>CAZRHI010000202.1:0-1792 GCA_964599945.1 uncultured Acetobacter sp.
TAAAGGTCGTCTATTTGTTATTAACAAGAAGAATCCTAAGTACAAGATGCGTCAACATAAAGCATATTTTATGAAATCGCAACAAATTTTATACTTTCCTGTTGCATATAACAACAAAGTGTGCTTTAATATACCCCATACAATTATTTTACGATATGCTAACGGAGGCTATTATGATTAGATTTATTGATATTGAGTTCGGCTCAAATCGCTACCAAGAACTCTTAGACTTGCGTTATAAAATCTTGCTCCAACCGTTAGGCTTAAAATTTCTCGACTCATATCGCGAACAAGAGTCAACTTTCCTACATATTGGTTGTATCGAAAACAGCACCGAAGAACTTATCGGTGGCTTAATCCTCGTACCAATAGACGATGAAGAAATCCGTATGATGCAGGTAACCGTAGACCCCGTTCACCAAGGTGAAGGTATCGGACGCAAACTCATTGAACACGCTGAAAATGTTGCTAAAGAAATTGGCTATGATCGTCTTGTCATGCATGCCATGCTCTCCGTTGTCGGTTTTTATGAAAAGTTAGGTTTCACCCAAGACGGCGATATGTTTGAAGAAAAGGGCATTAACTTCGTCCGCATGGTCAAAGAGCTATAAACCAAACTTCTTTTATAAGGTGCTTAAAAGATATTTTATCTCATCTATACTTTTTCATGTTTGGCTAAAACTTTACATAAAATAATAAACAACACCACCCCTAGCACCATAAACCAACACCTGAGAGCAAACATCCCAATAAAAAAAGAACATATCAGAATATCTTCCCAATATATCCACCCAATACCACAAATAATCCCTAGCTTTAATAAGGTGAGTATCAGGCTATGTTCCAATGTTTGTTCACCTTGTTTCAAAACATTCAAATTTACAGCTAATTCCTTCAAAAACTCATACACCTCATCATCTTTTTGACACCGAATATATGCTTGTTTCTCTCCATATTTAATAGTAACCAAAATTTCTCGCCGACCAAACAACAAAATCTCAGTAATATCCTTAAGCTCAATACATTTATCAATAAGTCGCCTGAAATAACGAATGTCCACAATATACAAACACTTCCCATCATATTCTAAAACATCTTTCAAATGCCCTAAGACAAAAGCTCCTAACAACACCGAAACAACCCCAAGTCCTACAAAAAAGTACTCTACAATAAATGAAAACATCCCTCCATTTGAAAAAGAATCATACCAACCAAATAACGAAAAACAACCTAAACCAAAGCTAAGCCCAATACGCCACCACAGCTCACGCCACCCCACTTTTCCGATTCTTTGCCGTCCCATAGTCCTACTCCTTAGCTAACGGTTCTTTTAACCCTTGCAAAAACACATACCGCTCATCATTTTTCTTAATATCCATAATTTCTACCACAGCAATCGGCTCACCATAAGCAATATATGCGCACATCTTCCCTTTGTGCAACAAGAAGCTCCCTAGTTTATAGATAAGTCCATACAAAAGCTTTAACCGAAAAACTTTCTTTAAAATTGTTTTTAATTTCGTATCTTCTGAAACCACTTCCTCAAAAGTAACCTCTTTAATCTCCTTCAACGGAATTTTCTTGCCCCTTATCCCAAAAAGAAAACACCATTTTTTGATGATATACAGATTTTCCTCATCTACCTCTAATATGGTCTTAAAACTACATAGCCACACGCCAAGCACAACCATCGCCACATATAAGATAAAAAACCTAACCATCCCCCAAAAATCTTCTGGACTATAAAAGAATATCCGCCATACAACAATAAACGGCATCAACACAAGAATAG
>CAZRHI010000203.1:0-1789 GCA_964599945.1 uncultured Acetobacter sp.
TGGCTTTGGGCCATGGTCGGCAGTTGGTCGCAGTAGAAATAGTGAAAGATATATGAGGCTAAACCCGAGGGAAACAGTTTAGATTATGGCACAGAAAACCAGACAAAACTGGTCGGGAGCCCAGTTCAAGGCGCATTGTTTGATTTTGCTCCTGCGATTGATGAATATTTAAAAGCACATTTATTTGGTGATATTTTTGCTAGAGATAATATGGATTGGCAAACAAGAGAATTGGCAACGATTGCGATGTTAGCGTCTTTAAGTGAAGTTCAATCTCAACTAAATAGCCATATTGCGATTGGTAAATACAATGGTTTAACAGATGAACAAGTGGCAGAGATTTTGGATATTGCTGAGAAAACAGGTGCTAAAGATGTGCTTTTCGGATTTGGTAAAGAAAACTCCGCGTACGCACAATATTTTATTGGAAACAGCTATTTACACCCCCTCACCTCTCAAGGAATTAGCGCGGCAAATGTAACCTTTGAGCCGAAATGCCGTAATAATTGGCACGTTCACCACAAAGCTGGGCAAACTTTACTTGTTATTGCAGGGCGTGGATATTACCAAGAATGGGGCAAGCCCGCTCAGGAACTTCATGCTGGTGATGTGGTTGATATTCCTGAAGGTGTCAAACATTGGCATGGTGCGGCCAAAGACAGTTGGTTTACACATATTGCTATTTCCGTTCCTGTTGAAGGAGCAACAAACGAGTGGCTTGAACCAGTATCTGACGAGGATTATAACAAACTAAAATAGTTAATCCTAATTAATATTTGTGGTGTATTACATTTTAATTAAGCCACAGTATATCTAATAATATATTGTTTTTGTTATATATTTTAGCTGTGTATTTATTTTTTCATAAATTATGTACACAGCTAAATTTTTTTATTGACATTCGGAATTCTTTCATATATAAGTTTTTTTCGTAAGGTTGCCGACATAGCTCAGTTGGTAGAGCTACTGATTTGTAATCAGTGGGTCGGGAGTTCGAGTCTCTCTGTCGGCACCATTTTTAATCCCTTGTTTTGCAAGGGCTTTTTTTTACTTTTTCTTTGTAACAAAAATTTAAGATTTCCATATATAAAATGTGTTGCAGGTTTGTGAATTTTGTGATATATTTAAAGAAAATAGATACTTTTGTAGGAGAAAAACAATGGCTGAAACCAGAGGAAAATCAGAAGAAGAATTAAAAAAACAACTTGATGAAGCTATGAAAAAACTGCGTCCACAACTTCTTGAAGCAAAAAGCAAGGGATCTGTTGCTGATAGAGTTGGAAAGCTTGCAAATCGTTCTGATGACGAAACAAAAGTAGTAGCCAAAGAAAAAGCTAAACCTTTGGGATTGTCTGATTTAGCTAAAAAGGGTAAGGAATTAGATAAAAAAGCAAAAGAAGCTAATATTGATATTACTCGCCCAACTGCTAAAAAAGATGATAAATCTAAAGAAAACGAACAGGAAAAGAAGAAAGAAAAAGAAAAGGAAAATACCCCAGAAAAACAAGAAGCAAAGATGAAAGAGATGTTCTCTAAAGTTAGCTTACCAAGTGGTATGGAAATTCATCAAGAAGGTCCTCAATGGGTTTTGGTCAGCAAAGACGGAAAGCAACGCACAGATGTTACGGATGTTATGAGCACTATTGATAAGTTCAATCAAAATGTTGATGCCGCTAATGAACAGAACAAAATGCAAAACGTAGCACAAAATGGTGTTGACTAAGCTGCCGACATCAACAAAAAAGACCAAGGACTTAATATCAGTTAAACCTCAGGAAGAGTTCAGATG
>CAZRHI010000204.1:0-1776 GCA_964599945.1 uncultured Acetobacter sp.
GATAAATACAATGGTATTCATTCACCTATTTCCTATTTTGGCAAAGATTATTTAGATGAACAGTTAGAAGCGCGCTTTTCTGGTATGTTGCCTTATAGTGTTCCATATTATTTGAGTTGGAAAACTGGTACATTAGAAAATGATAACAGTGGTTTCAAGAGTTTTTCTGCTAGATTATCTAAGCAAATTCTAAATGGATTAAATTTAACTGTTGAAGATAATTATTACGATTATGAAAATGGTAGCAAACCCAATAATACTATTCGTCTAGGAGCGTATAAATGGTGGGGAAACTTTTCTTCTGAAACGTGGCTGGAATATGCTACATCCCCTAAATCTAAATTTACAGAATTTTCAACTAGATTAGATTGGCGAACAGGACGCAATACATATATTTCGGGAAAATATACACGAAATATTCCGCAAAATATGGATTATTTCTCTTTTTCAGGAGGACATATTTTTCCATTTGGTGGCCTAACCGCAACACTTGAAACAGATAGAAACTTCAATTTGAGTTCTTATTTAACCTATAATATTAGCTTTGCTAAGGCACCTGATGAGATGAATATCATCACTTCTGCAAACTCCAAACTCAGTCAGAGCGGAACAATTTATGCTAAAGTTTTTGACGAAACAGGCTCACCTATTGAAGGTATTGGATTGAATGCGAATGGTTTAGAAAAAGAAGTTTTTACCGATGAACATGGTGTGGCAGTTTTGAGAGACTTACAAACCTATGAAAAAACTATTGTTGATATTGATATGGAAACTCTTATAGACATTGCATTACAACCTCAAAAAGAAGAAACAAAACTTGTGCTTCATCCTGGAACTATTCGTACGATTTACATTCCATTTATCCACCGTGGCGCAATCGAAGGAAAAATTAGCAATGCACAAAATATTAGGATGTTTGGATATAAAATTGCTGCTATGGATAAATACAAAAATGAATTATCTTATACGTATGCTGATATTGAAGGGTATTTTATTTTAGACAATATTCCTTTTGGTAAGTATAATCTTATCATCTCAAAAGATAACAACATTTTGGCTGAATTACAAGATATTGTTGTTGACGACAATACCATTTTTATTCCTGATGAAATTATGCTTGATTGGAAAGGTGCTTTATTTTTTGAAAATGCTGACAGTGAAAAAGAATTAGAAAAACTAGAAAATGATCACCTAGATGGACTTAATAACAAAGAATATTTAAATAATACTTTTCCCATTGCGCTTTCACATCCTGAAACACTTGAGATGCTTGAGATAAAAGATATTGAAGGTGATATTTTTTCTAAAACGAAGGAACAGCCTTATTCTTCATACACCCTACAAGAAATAGAACAACTCATATTTAGCATTATGACGAGATGATGTAGCACAAAAATTCATTTTCTGTTTTATTTTAACCTTATCTTAAATACTACTTTCTAATATTTTTGCCGTATTTATATGATTGAGGGATGTTATGGAGCAATATTGGTTTATTGTGGCGATTTTTGCTAGTTTACTAACAGCGGTGGTTCTTTATACAAATCAGATTTTTAAACTTGCTGGACTGTTATTTATGGTTTTGCGTGGATTAGGACAATTTGTAGCATTGCTTCCTTTTGTGCTATTTTTTCACCCGATACATAATATCGCTTTTTATATTTTATGCTCAGTACAGGGATGTATTATCGCATTTAATGATTACCGCTTGTTTCGTTCGGCTAAAGCGTTTGGCGCAGAAGTAACTAGCTCTTTGCAACCTTTATCTATTGGGCT
>CAZRHI010000205.1:0-1768 GCA_964599945.1 uncultured Acetobacter sp.
CACCATCTAAAGCTAAGTGAGGTTCGTTTTGCACTTCTTTATCTAATTTTTTTATAGTTTCAGTTTCTATATATGGCGGATTAGACACTATTATATTAAATCTAAAGTCCTTAAATATATTTTTAAACATATCTGAGTTTATAAAAAATACATTTGCTTGATTTGAAATAGAATTATTCTCTGCTATTTTTAATGCTTCCACACTTATATCAGAACCATACACTATTGAATCTTTAATTAGTTTTTCAATAGATATTGCAATTGCACCACTTCCTGTACACAAATCCAATATTCTAGGTCTTTTTAAATCATTTTTTTGAACAATATCTATTACTTCTTGAACTAAAATTTCTGTATCTGGCTGAGGAATTAAAACATTTTTAGCTACATAAAAATTAAATCCCATAAATTCTTGATTTTCTAATATGTATTGTAATGGTTCGTAATTTTTTAATCTTTCAATTTTATTCATATAAACAGCATATAAATTATCATTAACTTCATCATCTTCGTGAATCATTAAATATTCTTTTTCTTTATTTAAAACAAATGCAAGTAATCTCCTAGCTTTTTGTTTACTATCTGTGATGTTATTTTCTTCTAAAATTTTAGTAGCTTCTTTTAAAGTTTCAGATACATTCATATTATCTCACCTTCAATACTAATTTGAATTAGTTTATCATTTTTTATATAAAAAAGCAACAGGGCCAGTCCATTGGACTGACCCTGTGCTTGGAGCATTGCAATTAGATTTCGATGAACGTGTACCAGCCGGCCTCAGAGTAAAGCTCATCCAGTTTGGTGATAAGGTCATCGGTCAAAAGCACCGCTTCCTTCTCCGCATCGGTAAGCTCGAACTCATGATGCCTTATGCGCTGATCAAGGGAGTCTGAGTACTTCATATAGCTGAAGGTTTTGATCGCCAAATCCTCGGGGTATGCCTTCTGCAAAGCCCCCATGACGTTCTCCTCAAACCATTTTCCATCCAGCAGCATACCAGTCCTTTCAAAGACCTTTCCTACCAGATGGATGAAGCCCAACTCCTCAAAAAGTGCAAGCTGTTCACGCAGCTCCGTGCCGTTCAGAACGATGCTGCGATTGTGGCGCACCACGAAGCGATCTTCAAACCGGTGAGTGCAGTCCACAAATTCGCCTCTCAGCATTCTGTCCAGGCTCATGTCCTGAACCAAGTGAATGCGGATGCTGTGGTAGTGCTGGTGAGCGTAGTTCCTGCGGTCGAACTCAGAAATGGATGACTCTTCCCCGATGATACACTTGGGAAGCCCAGATGCTACATAGTAGTTGACCTTCTCGGAAACGGTTTCCTTGGACATGTGGGTCAAAACTTCGGGCGAGGGAAACACCATCCAAGAAGTGTTGGTGCCGTCAGGCGTGACCTCGAAATGGCCGGCCTGGCGAGGTCCAACATAGGCTCTGATTGCATCTGGAAGGAGAACAAACGGGATACGCTTTTCAAATTCCCTTTCAAACTCCTGCAGGTTACCGCTCAGCTTTGTCATTAATTCCATTGCAAATAATGCTGTGTGTTGCCGCGTAATCATAAAGACACCTCCATATTTTCCATTCTCATCAAACATTCTTATGATACTGATGAGCGAGCTATTTTGCTCCTTTGTCTTACGACTTGCGTACATATTAATTATACCATATTTTACATAATATTTCAAATTAAAGTGCTGTTATTCTTAATATGTAAGTCTATACTGTACATTGGTTCAAAATTATGTAAATAGTATTTAGGCATAAA
>CAZRHI010000206.1:0-1758 GCA_964599945.1 uncultured Acetobacter sp.
ACACTCAAAAGATCGCCACGTCGCTATCGCTCCTCGCGATGACTAACCATATTTTAATCGCTTCTTGCGATGACGATGTTTTAATAATTTTGTTTAACAGAGTCAAAAAATAAAAAAAACGAAGGGTTGAATTTTTACTTAAAAATTATCTTTTATCTGATTGATTTTATTTTCTATTGTTGTTTTTCCTTGCTCTATCGTTTCGTTTAACCCTGAAAGGATTGTTTCACGATATTCCTCAGCCCAAGCGACCATAGAATCTATAACAGGCTTTAGATTATAGCCAAGGCCTGTGAGGGTGTAGTCAACCCGTGGGGGAATTTGAGCGTATACATGGCGGATTAAAATGCCATTTTCTTCTAACATACGGAGATTTGCGGTTAATACTTTTTGGGTGATGTCGCCAAGTTCTTTTTTGAGTTCGCCAAAACGTTTGGTGCCGTCCATTAAACATTCAATAATTTGAACTTTCCAACGGTCTCCTAACATCTTTATTGTGGTTTCAGCTAAAGACTTTGGTGTGTTTTGCATATAAAATCTCCTTGTTTTTGTTTTGGCAATATAGTAGGCTTTTTTTCAAGAGAGTCAAGTGCAACTTGTTAAGGTGTGGATTTTCATAAGGGAATTTTGATTATATCTTTTTTATTAGTGGGTGAGGTATGTTTTTACCAAAAGAATAGGTTGATGATGATTAAAACTTGGGGGAATTTAGTGAATTTTTATTGATTTTTAAGAAAAAATAGTGTATACTTTGCGTATATATGTATGTAATGGAGTGTTTTTATGTATTTGTTAATACTGCTGGCGACGTATATGTCGGCGATTTATGGATATAATTTATCGATACGTCCTGATTATGATCGGGATATCGTGCATAAGAAAGCTGCTGCAGTTTCTTATAAATTCACTCATCAACATAGCACAGTCAGATCCATTGTTATTAAAGTTATGAATGGGGCGTATGATGCGAAAAATCTGCGTTGGATTATGCCTAATGATATTATTTCGGCTTCTCCTGTTAGTGGGAGTGTGGGTAAAAATGGGGAAAATATCACACTTCGTTATTCTCCTTCTGACGGACATGGTGCTGTGGATATTTCTTTAAGGAAAAGGGGACGTTTGGGAGCGACGATTTCTGGCGGAGAGAATGTTTTGATGATGGGGCGTTTTTTATATCCTTCAAGTGAAATGGTTTCAAAAATTCTTTGCCCTACGGGGGAACTTTTTAATGAAGATGCGGAGACTACCTGTCAAGTGCCAACAGATGCTGATGGGAATATCACGGGGACTTGTTGTGGATATGGAGCTACAAAATATTTGGTTTCTTATAGAGTTTTAGATGCTCGTTGGGTGAATCGGTTAACAAATGGACTTAGTGTTGACTTTATATGGGCATTGCGTGATAAAGATTTTAGGTCTAATGTTGGGATTATTATGTGGGATGATGAGGTTGATGCATGGCAGTTTAATGGTCGTATTAGAATGGAAGCTGTGTATCATAATGATCGTGAACAATGGATTGAAGATCATAAAGATGATGGTATAGATTTGCTTTATCCTTCTGGGTTAATGGATAGAACTTCGTGGACTTTGCCGAGCAATGTGTTTGATAGAGGTTTTTTCAAAGACGCAGCTGGACATAATATCTGCGACAAGGGTTGCTTGTTTAAAATAGATACGATATAGGTGTACAAAAGGAGATATGGTTATGTTTAATAGAAGAAAAAATAAATCAGAACAGCGCGGTACGCTTATGGT
>CAZRHI010000207.1:0-1746 GCA_964599945.1 uncultured Acetobacter sp.
CTACTATGAATAGCGTTGCTACGAATAGTAGCATTATTATTTTGTCAACCATAGCGTTACCTTCCTTTCTCGCCACCGATTTCTTAGTAAAATACGTGTGTGGGTGAAGGCTGGTGGTACTACCCATTCCTCGATTATATTATAAAGTGTTCTGCAAGTAAACGCTAAATGAGATCTAATCCTAAAAATTTTCGATTACGAATGCACAAATTTTTCTTCTGGTAGAATCAAAGCGGTCAAGACTGCATTTGGGTATTTCCCGCATCCTGTGTCTATACAAATTTTATCAGGCTGAACTACTGGGGATTTAAAATCTGTATGCCCAAAGATAATTTTTTGAGGCAAATTGTGTTTTCTATCTATAAATTCGTGTCTGATATAGTAAAAATCCTTTTCATCCTGCTTTTCAAACGGCACATTTGGTCTAATCCCTGCGTGAATAAACAGGTAATCATCTGTCATATAATAAGGCTTTAGGTTTTCAAAAAACTCGCCATGGATGTTATATATATTTTCAAAGCTCCCATAACTTTCTGCGGTCTGAACTCCACCATAAGTCCAGAATAGGAACTTGTAATACTCCTCATTTTTACGTGCGTGAAGATATGCATATTCGTGCGAACCTTTGAGATAAATACATTTACAAACATTTTGCATCTCAATAACTCTATCAATCACACCTCGTGAGTCAGGTCCTCTATCAATATAATCTCCCATAAACACTATTGTGTCATCAGATTTAATATCAAGCTTGGCAAGAAGTCTATCGAGTTTGCCTAGTTCACCATGAATATCCGTAATAGCTATAATTCTCTCATTACTCATAAATACATTATAACCCAAAATTCTTATAATAAAATATCTTGAATAGTTTCATATATCTCATTTGTGAGCTGTACTGTTTTATCTTTAGCTTCAGGGGTTTTATAATCACTATCATTGGCTTTGCAACTTTTCACACAACTTCTAACATCCGAAAGATATTGCAATTTCCCTTCAGCAGTTAAAGTTGGAAGTTCTTCTGCCGCATAGATGACGCTTCTTAATTCTTCGTATAGATTAAAAACATTTTCTTCATATTTGGCATCACTAACAAAATCAAAGTTATCAACCCTATTAATCTTAGTAAGCAGAGGCATTATTTTAGCACGCTGAGCATCTGGAAGATTAGCCAAAGATTCCATTGGGCTTACCGCTCCAGCTCGAAGTTCATGGGTTGCAAATTCTAAGACACCAAAACATTCATCCTCATCAAGTCCTTTGGTAACTTTAAGAATGGCATTAAGTGTCGAAGCCTCTGGTCTGCGCTGCATAGTATAAGGCATTTCGTAGTCATATACGTCAAATATCTGCTTTATAAGTTCACGTGGATCGTGTTTTTCACGCCCTTCTTTAATATGAGTCATAAATCCAGCTATATCAAATTCATCATATTTACGCCCTTTACGTCCATCCCAAACTTTACGAAAAAGTTTTATGCAATCTTCTTCAACTTTGTTTGAACCTTTAACATTTATTCCAAAAGGAATAGTCAAACCCTTTTGAGAATAAAGTGATGTCTCAAATTTTGGGGAATTTGCGCAGGTTTGAACTTGCCCTTTGGGTTTAGGCGCACATTGGCTTGTATTATAGTTATTTAAGTTAAAATTTTCTACACGCATACTTCACCAGCATAAATTTTAAATAGGCACAAGTTTAGAAATTGCGCCTAAACACGCGTTTATTAAAAAATATTACGATACAATG
>CAZRHI010000208.1:0-1740 GCA_964599945.1 uncultured Acetobacter sp.
ACAATTTACCTTATATTTTATTATAGATTCAGTTGGTTAACAAAACGCTAAAAAGCAACAAAAATATAGTCATTTTTCAAACATAACTATTTGCTTTTAAAAACAATTACTTACAAAAAAACACCCTTGCCACATCAGCAAAAGGTGCTTATTTGAAACAAAAATCTATCTTGCTCTAATAGCGATAAGTATGTTCAGGCTTGCCCTCAACCTCCAAATTGGGGTTAACATAAGACGTTGTCCCTTTTTCATAGAAATAAAAATCGCGTCTTAAACGTGTTTGATCTCGAATAGATAAAGAGTTCCACTCCTCTTTGGTTAACCCATACGGATAAACCTCCTCTTTCGTCGCACACCCAAAAAGCAAAAACATTGCCCCCAAAACACAGATTTTTCTCATCTCTAAATACTCCTGATTCAAACAACATTCTGCCTTATAAAATAGATATTTCCGTTTTGCAAGCGCAATATTAAAGTTTTAAAACATCTCTTACAAACGATTCGACATAGTCTTTACGAAGATTTTGATAATCTAAATAATATGCGTGTTCCCACACATCTATATTAAATATTGGCTGAAACCCCAAAACCAACGGTGTATCGCCGTTGCGCGTTGTCATCACCTCTAGTCGTTCGTCATCTGCCTCTACCAGCCAAACCCAACCGCTACCAAACACCGAAAGTGCTTTCTCCACAAGCTTTTCTTTAAGAACGTCCATATTACCAAACTGCGCCTCAATCTTTTTCTTCACCTCGTCATTAAGCCTTCCACCCACGCCAACAGATTGCCAATAAACATTATGATTATAAACCTGCCCCGCATTGTTATATAACACCTGCCTATCCGAATGATTATACGTTTGTTCAATAATTTCTTCCAAAGTCAACTCTTGAAATTCCGTCCCTGCAATCAGCTCATTCGTCTTGTCCACATAAGCTTTATGATGTTTCCCATAATGATAGCTAATTGTCTCTGCTGAGATGTATGGTTCGAGTGCATTTTCCTTAAAAGGAAGCTCCATCAATTTAAACATTTTTTTCTCTCCTCAAAAAATTAAGGCTTTACTTTGCCCATTAAGTGCTTATTTATAAAAGGTAAAATCACCATGTTAATAATTATTAACAACCCCCACATCAAGGATTCACAAATAAAATTTATGTATTATTATATGAAATAACAATAAACCAAACGGAGAGGAAAAATGAGAGTTTTACTAATTGAAGATGACTACGCCGTTTCCCAAAGTGTGGAAACAATTTTGAAAAAAGAGGGAATGGTTGTAGACACCACTGACGACGGAGAAGACGGGTTAGACTGTGGCAAACTCTATGATTATGACATCATCATCTTAGATTTGAATTTACCAGGCATGAATGGTTACGAAGTATTAAAAAGCTTAAGAACAGCCAAAGTAACTACCCCTGTTTTAATCTTATCAGGTTTATATGAACCAGATAAGAAAGTTAAAGGTCTTGGCTATGGTGCTGATGACTATTTAACCAAACCATTTGACAAGAGCGAGCTTTTAGCACGCATCCAAGCGATTGTCCGCCGTTCTAAAGGACACTCCAACTCGATTATTCAAACTGGTCTTGTTGAAGTAAACCTAGACACGCAAACCGTTAGCGTTGCTGGCAAAGACCTCCATTTAACAGGTAAAGAATACGGCATTATGGAGTTGCTCTCTTTGCGCAAAGGCTCAACTTTGAATAAAGAACAATTTTTAAACCACCTTTACG
>CAZRHI010000209.1:0-1740 GCA_964599945.1 uncultured Acetobacter sp.
TCTTCGCCGGCCTGCGCCAGTACGACTTCGGCGCCCGAATGCTCAACTCCACCGTTGGCACTTGGTGGCAGGTAGACCCCAAGTGCGAGGATTACCACCACATTAACCCATACAGCCCTATGGGTGCCAACCCGGTGATGTACACCGACCCGACGGGGACAAAAATAATTGGAGCTACTAAAAGTGATGCGCAGGCTTTTAGAGATGATATATATCAAATACTCAATGATGACAAATTTGAGGCATTACGTTCTCTGATAAGTGTAAGAGGAACAAAATTCAAACAAATTTCGCAACGCGATCTGTCGGCTGCATTAAATGGTGTCGAGTGTTCCGATGACGAAACTGCATATATTTCAATGGTTGTTAATACCATTAATTCAAAAGAGAAGCATTATGTTCAATATATATCAAAAGGAGATGAAATAACGTCAAAAGGTTTTAGTGCCTTGGAGAAACATTTAAAACAAACATATGATGACAGAGTTGTAAACCATTTAAAACTTCAAAAACAATCATCTACGGGTGATTATTATAATTATTTTAATGCTGATGCTATAATCTCATGGGGCAATGGGGGTCTAAACGTACCTATTAAAAAGGGTTCTTATTCCTTTATTCAAATAAATAATCCTGAACGAGTTACAAATTCCATGCATGAAGTATTTGGTCATGGAATTCCAACTGCAAGAAGAATGAGTGACTATTTGAATAACCAAAATGCCATAAGAGCAGACAATCTTGCACGAAGGTTATTAGGAAGGGATAGTAGAGGATGGATTGGTCATGGAGACGATACTGATATGGGAAATCCAAATTTATTCCCCATAATAAAATAATCATGACATATGATAAAATTAATAATAATACCCCTACTTTGTTGTATCTCTTTTTTTGAGACTAACTCGCAAAATGGCGATGAATCTATTAAGGAGCCTGTATCTAACATAGGTAAACGCGTTCCTCTGAGCCTTGAACAGAACAGAGAGTGTGTTTCTGAAATTATTGCTAAATTACCAGATCCAACGACCTCTTACGATAAAATTATTTATGGTTTCAGCAAGTATATTTATTACATCATACTTGGAGACTCAGCCCAAACGGAATACTTTGCATATCCTGATTCTACATTCACGTATTTTAATGTTGAACGTTGGGAAAGCGATTTAGATGATGAAATCATAGATGCAACTCCGTTCTTTGAATCTAAGAACTGTTTCTTGGATCCATTGCCGGATAATGTGGGAATGAAAGGTGGTATTGGTCGCCCGACTTATATGGGATACATAGATAAAACGGCTATAAAATCAGATATGATTTTCCAAACCTTACCAAGCCCTCCTCCCGTTGAAATCGAGGCCCTATTTTTCTTTGCCAAAAAGATTGTTGATATCATAACACAATATAGAGATGTTTACCCCTATCTCGAACATGATAGAGAGATTCGAACAGAAGCGTTGGATATGCCCCAACTTATAACAGGTTCAACTAAAAAATTGCATATTAGATAAATAACGTGAATCCGTTGAAACGTTGTGCACATTGGAAATCTACACTATGGTAGAAACTCACACTATATGGTTTAAAATCATTGATGTTGCATTAAATGCCGCCAAGCCGCTGGTCATGACTGTCGACCCGACGGGCAAAGACATTGTTGCATTGTTAAAAAGTCGTGATGAGAGTATATCACACATGGCAATGCTTATAGAGGATGAAGAAGGAAAATGGAAATACTAT
>CAZRHI010000210.1:0-1717 GCA_964599945.1 uncultured Acetobacter sp.
CGGCTAAAATAATGCCAAATATAGCCATAATTTCCTCCTCCCCCAAATTTATTACTGAGATTTCACAGAGATTTCACAGACAAAGTTTCAAACCTCCTTAACAAAATATCCACCTGATTTCTTAGACCCGACGCGTATTATCATTTCTTGCTCGATTAACTGTTTTACTGTTCGACGTATGGTTCTGACACTTCTGTTTGTTTGTTGAATTAACTCGTTGGCTGTTATTCCCGGAGACGCCTTGATTAAATCAAAAACCAGTTTTTCTGTTCTTTTTAATGTGTCATTTAATGTGTCATTTAATGTGCCATTTAATGTGCCATTTAATGTGCCATTTTTGGCACAATAAGTTTTTTTACGCTTCATAAATGTAACATTAAAGACTCCATAAGTGGCAAATTCTGGTTCAGGGAGTCCTGAGTCTTTCATTAATTTACGCATTCTTGGTATCCCAGAACCAACTTTCTCCACTAAATGCATTCTTGTGAACAAATTAAATAAGATGGGATTTCTGCTCATACTTTTCTCACCGAATTTTTCTGCAACTAATGGCAAAAGACCACCGGGATTGGAAATTTCCACGCGGTCGTCATAAATCTCTATCATTACAGTTGCACCTTCTTCGTACAGGTCGCGATGGCAAATAGCATTCAATACGGCTTCTTTGAAAACCTCTAAAGGAATTTCCCATATTTCTTTTCTTGGGCCAGTTCCTTCAATAAAGTATTCAACTTCGAGCTTGCTTTCAATCCACGATAGCGCTTTAAGGTATTGTTGGTAAAGTGGGCCTCCAAATATCTTGTCATCAATTATATGAACTTTGTCGATCCCTTTGAACCTCAAGCACCTTATGATAGCGTGAGGGAATAAGCGTTCCGGTTTTCTGGCAAAAAAAAGGACTGCCGCATTTTTAGCCTTGCCTTCCGAATTGGTTAGACCTAAATTCTCAAAGAGCTGATTTATGGGCAGATCAATAGTTAGTTGTGCTTTGTCAAGAAATGTTCTGAAATTGCTGGGATCGATATCTTCTTGGATGTCAAATTGTTGGCAGGGGATTGCATCATAATAGATCTTTGAGCATTCAGCGAAGAATGCTCGTATTTCTTCAGAAGTTCTTAGTTTTTGACAGTTAGCGCCTTCTCTGACATATAGCAATCCTCCTGTTATATAAGGCTTGTTTTTTCCGCTTGGCACCTCTATTACCCAAACCGTCTTGTCTTCAACATCAACAGGATAAATGTCACATTTTATCCCCGGTGATATTTCGCCAATTGTGTCTTGGATTGCAGATCGTTTATTGTTGTCGATGTCTGCTCCTACTATATTATTGTTATTGTCCACACCGATCAAGAGGTATCCACCGTCCGCGTTTGCAAAACCTGCGACCTCATCTGATATTTCCTTAACTTTTGACGGTACTTTACACTTGAAGTCTACATTGTAGCCTTCTCCACTTCTTACTATATTGAGGATTTGTACCGCTGTTAGCATACCGCAAAAATATGAAAATATATTGGATTATGGAAAAAATAGCATTTTAAGTTAAAGAAATGTTCAATAGAACAACGCGAAACTATATATCATTTTTGGACGTTTCGGCATTTTTCTGAAAGAAATATTTGTAAGTGTAAAAATATTTTGTAATTTTGCATTTGAAAATTGTTTAACAACAAACACACGTTGCATTATGAAAAACAAATTTATTCCTTCTGCGCAA
>CAZRHI010000211.1:0-1709 GCA_964599945.1 uncultured Acetobacter sp.
TTCATCTTCCAGTTTCCGGCAATTAAAGTTTTTCTTACCATGGTATAATCCTCTTTAAATTACAAAACTTTTTCTTTTGTAACACAAGCATTTTTATTTTCCAGCCTAAAAGTAAAGTTGTTTACAGAAAAATAAATTATTTTTACGGAGATATTTTAAGAACGGATATGATGTATTACAGGGCTAATCTGGTTAATCTATGCAACTAGGCATTTTATAAATAGACGCCACAAAAAAACGTGCATTTAAAAGTAGCATTTATACAATGTGCTATAATGTTGATTTTAGAGAAAATAACCCTCCTTGACAAATGCTACTTTTAAATGTACAATATTTTGTAGTAGGTATGCTAAAGATATTACACTAGGAGGTTTCAATGGTAAAATTAACTAACAATGAAATAGACAACGAGTTAGATGCAGAGGGAGCTTTTGATAATACCTCCCAAAAAAAGAAAAACATTCAAGGGAGCGTAAAAGTTTTAGGATTATCTGTTGAAAAATTTTTGACCTCGTATGAGATTATTGATGGACATAGTGAGACTTCTGAAAACACGAAGTATAATCTTTTCGTTGTCGATTTAGAAAACAAAAACAAGTATGTGATACATTTATCCACATCAAGAGGAGCTTGTCTTTCTCAGGTATGTATTGCTGATTATGGTTACATGAAGGTTGAGAAACTAGAAAAAGAAATGCCTCTTTCCCATATTCCTGTTTATCCTCTTATCATTGACGGATTATCTATTGATCCAGAAACCTTAAAAGTTAAGAACACTTCTACTTCTTTTCGTGATGAAGATGACGACAATTCCCCTTATCATGACGCAGAAATTAATAATAATGTATTTGCTTATTCTCCTCATGGTGGAGATGAATACTATCCGCGTGGATATGGCTTTGTTAAAATGGAAAATTTTAGACAACTAGCACGCGCTATGTATAATCGTCCTGTTTGGATTTTGGAAGGAGATTCTGGAACTGGAAAATCAACATTAGCAAGTCACTTAGAAGGTTTAACTGTTTTTGAAACCGATTTAGTTAATGAATTGCCAGATGAAATTACCGCAGATGTAGTTGTTTTAGGTAATCGCTCAGGTTTTACACACGAAGATGTTGCGAAACGCTTGTTTAGATATCCTGATGTCAACGTTTTAACAGTTAATTTTAAGCAACTTCCAAACAATTTATCAAATGAACAGATGCAAGAAAATGGGATCTCTGAACACCATAAATCTATGGCGAAATCATTTAGTGATTATGCAAAAGCGAAACGAAAAAAGAAAATTGAAGAAAACAAAAATAAACTAAAGAAATCTCGCAAGATACAAAAAGAAATTGAAAAAAGCGAGGATAGACTTTCAGGAACTGTAATTGCAGATAAAATTGCTGAAGATATACGCTCCGGCAAGGAGAAACGAGTGATTACCCCTGAAGTTGGTGCAGAAATCCGTAAACGGAAAGCAATGGAAAAATAAAAGTATTATTTTTTAGGTTTAGCATATACGGGTTAGCGAGAGTTAACCCGTTTTCATTATATAAATATTAGAATACCTAGTTTAATATTCTTGGAAATAGGATAAATGATAAAAATGATTTTATAAAAAAGTGTTGAACAGATTTATAAATGAGATTGCATATTTTTTTTTGGCTTTTATAATAGGCATAATTTGAGTTATTTTGGGATGAAAAAAAATGATAAGTAAATTA
>CAZRHI010000212.1:0-1706 GCA_964599945.1 uncultured Acetobacter sp.
GCCATCATCGGCGTTGTTGCGGCTTTGACTATGCCTTCATTGATGACGAACGTCAGTGAACGCGTAAACTCTCATCGTGAGGCAAATATAGCCTATAAAATTACTCAGGCAACAGATAAGATGAAAGCTATGGGGCTTTTGAACGGGAATTACAAAACCACTGATGACTTTGTAGACGAGCTTCAGAAGCATTTAAAGATTTCTAAACGCTGTGATTCGAACCATATCGCCGACTGCTGGCCTACAAATAAAGTTACAACAGGCGACGGTGAAGAATTTGATGTAAGCAAAGCCAAGACCGGAAAGAATCTTAATATACAAGGAAATACAAGCAACAATGTCGGACTTGTTCTTGCAGACGGCGCAAGTATAATCCTAACATACAACCAAGCTTCCCAAGGTATGGACGAGGGCGATGCAATAGTCGGCAGTTCAAAGACTTTGCCTGTGGGTTTTGGCAAAAGTGAAACCTTTGCTTACACTTCAAACACAACAAGTGCGATTGATTTTGTAATGGACGTAAACGGCGGAAAGGGTCCTAACAGCGAAACCCGTGATAACAAAAAGAACGACATCCGCAGTTTCAAGGTTGCACGTTTTTCAAAAGGCTGTGCGGGTATAGAAATTCCAGATATCGGCTGTGTTGTAAATCTTGGTACAAATTATGCTTGTATTAGTGAAGAACCTTTTACAAACAACGACAATTGCTGGGCTGGCGCTATAAAGGCTTGTGATGATATTGGTATGTCCTTGGCTGACTTTTCTACTCTAAGAAAAGTATACAGGAACAGGTCATCCTATCCGGAGCTTCCTCAAAGTGGCTATTTTTGGACTACGCTTTCGACTAGTGCGAACATCGCGCAGGATATCGATTTGAGCAATAACTCAGTATACTTCATTGGCAAGAACGAGCTTGATGGTGCGTTGTGCGTTGGTAATTAGCCGTGGTTGGGTTTTGGTTTGTTGCTATTATAAAATAAAAAAGCCACCGTTTGGTGGCTTTTATTTTTATACTGTCTGTTTCATTGCGCTTTTGACACGTTTTAAGGATTTTTCCTTGCCCAATATCGCAAGTGTTGCCGTCATATCAGCTCCGCAAAGTCTTCCTGTTACTGCGGCTCTGATTGCCCACATTGTAACTTTCGGCTTAACGCCTTTTTCTTTATAAAATCCGCGGAAAGCATCAAGTTTTTCGTGTAAGTTTTCTTCTGTCCATTCCCAATCAGCTGATTGTTCAACAAAAGTTTTTAAAACATCTTGAGAAACTTCTGTATCAAGTGTTTCTTTCGCTTTTTCGTCCAATTCAACACCTTCACCGAAGAAATACGAAACGGCATCAGTAATGTCTGACAAAAGTGTTAATGGTTCGTAAGTGATTTCAACCATTCTTGTGTACTGTTCGTCAGTCAATTCTGTCAAATCGTATTTTGTCAAATAAGGTTTCAATCTTTCTTTTAATTCCGGAATAGAAAGCATTTTAATATAATGACTATTCATCCAGTTCAATTTGTCATACTCAAAAATTGAGTTTGAAGAAGAAATTTCACCAATTCTGAAATCTTGTGCGATTTCATCAACTGTTTTAACTTCTTCTCCATCCGAAGGAGCCCAGCCTAACAATGCTACAAAATTAATCAAAGCATCTGTTAAATAACCTTTTTCAACGAATTCCGAAACTGCTGTTGCGCCGTGACGTTTAGATAATT
>CAZRHI010000213.1:0-1694 GCA_964599945.1 uncultured Acetobacter sp.
TTTTCGCGTTCGTTTAGTGGGATAATGCTGAAAGCAATATTATAAACCTTGGAGCCGTCGCTCATAACGTGGTCCACATCTCCTGTTTTGAGGTTAATCAAACCACGTTGTTGCATAGCGCGTAGGTAGCGGTAAGATGTTGTTTCTCGAGCTTCCGCAGTCCATTCGCCACCTTGGGCATGGATTTCTCGGCTGAGTTCTGAGAATAATTTGCCAGAAGATTTGTTTTGGTCTTTTCTGTATTCTGGTAAAACCGCCATATCGTAGATATGTTTTTCCTCTGGGTCATATAGGCAATAGCCGACTATCCCTTTTTCTTTATCAACTAAGACTTTTCCTGCTAGGTTTTCTGGGGTTTGCAGAGCTTGGTCGCCTTCTGGGAAACATTTTTCAGATACTCGGTCCATTGCGCCATAGTCTAGGTGGCAAACATCGCGGACATAACGTAAGCTTTCTTTTTCTTTGTCTAATGGTTTGGCATTGGGGTTTTCGCGTAATAAAACTTGGTTGCGGGCGTCTGAATAGCCATGGTAAAGCTTGGGAAGAGGGATTGCTTTGGTTGTCTTATAGGCACTTGTATCGGCGTCTTGATAACCAAGACCAATGGTTACTTGGTGGCAGTTTTCTTCTTCACACAGATATTTGGCAACGTGTTCGTATATCTTGTTAACTAACGGATTTTTTGCATATTCCCCAATAGCTTCGATATTGTCAAAGCAAGCCTCGCGATATTTTCCTTCGGTGTTTTCCCATATCCAACTGCCTGCGATGATGTTACCTTTTTCGTTTTCTATTACAAATAGTTGGGAGTATGGATCTTTGACTGATGAAACAGCACAGGCGTTACCAGCTCCACCGAAGTGTTGACAACAGTTGGTGTAATCTCCAAAAAAGCCGACACGAGCGTCTTCTCTTGGTAAAAACTTGCCTGTATATTTGCCAAACTTAAATTCTTTGCTACTGTCAAATGGTTCGGGAACTTTTAGCCCTGCTTCGTAAATTGCTTCTAGGTGTGGATAATCCTCTGGTTGATAGCCAAATTTGGCAGCTTCTACGGCAAAATTATCGTATTTTTGATTTTCATATTTTCTGCTGAAACAGATTGCTAGTACTTCCTGATAGGGGAGTTTTTCTTCTTCTGGTTTTAGGAGTTTCCAGTTACGAGCGATAGTGTTAAGTTCTGATAGTGGGCGAGATTGTTTTTTGCCATTTATATCAGCGTAGATGATGTTATTTTGTATAAATGAGGCAAAAGATTCATTTTTCTCTTTGCTCATTCCTTCTGGTAGCCAGTAAACCGCATCATGAACTGAAAAATGCCCTTTTACTTTGTTCATATAGTTTGGCAACCAAGCACCAAATATTTCCGCTGATTTAAAGCTTGCGGGGACAAGCCAATCTTTTTCTGTGTTATAAATATCATTCATTTGCTCGCTTGTGCCTTGACGGAATTGCTTGGTTTCGGCGGCGGGGATTCCTTGTTCAAGGGCGGTAAGACCAATCAGAGTGTTTAAGCTACGTTGTTGAATGCCAAAGTTATGATTAGCGATTTTATCTATGGACATTGTTTCCAAAGCATAGTCAATTTCTTCTGGAGAGGAATGGCGCAATTTTTGAGCAGCTGCTACTTCGGTTTGTAGTTTTTCTGGGATTGTGAAATCTTTTATGCGACACGTTTTTAGGCATTGTGCGAA
>CAZRHI010000214.1:0-1676 GCA_964599945.1 uncultured Acetobacter sp.
ACCCTGATAATGCGATTAAGTATTCAAATTCTGATGTTAAGAAAACAAGTTCAGAGTTGAAAGATGTATTGAAGGTGATGGGATTTTAAACTAACGCGCCTTGCCCTTCGCCCCTTGTGGGAGAAGGTGACCGGAGGTCGGATGAGGGGTAAAAACAAGGCTTGCATACTACTCCTCATCAGGGCTCCGTCCAGCTTCTCCCAGGGGTAAATACAACTAAGCTTGTAGTAGAAATTACTAGCTTGGAAGTAAAGCAAAAAAAGGGGCGAAGCGTGAAATACGTTAAACAAATAAGGAAATAATATGTTAGAAAACATTAAACGAATTGTAATAAAACTCGGCACAAACGTACTCCGAAACGATGAAGGCGAGGTCGCGTTATCACGTATTTACTCATTTATTGAAGATATTTCAAAACTGGTTAAATCCGGAAAAGAGGTAATCATCGTAACAAGTGGTGCGGTTGGTTTAGGCAAAAAGAAGCTTGAATTGGAATCAACCGATGGAGATGGCGTGAAACAGGCATGTGCGGCTGTTGGTCAAAGCCGTTTGATGTCATATTACGAAAACGGGTTCGGGGTTTATGATATTCCTGTTGCACAGATTCTTTTGACAGAAGATGATTTTTCTTTGCGCCATCGTTATTTAAGTCTTAGAACAACTTTGAACAAATTGCTTGAGTTCGGAGTTGTGCCTATAATTAACCAGAATGACACGGTTTCAACGATTGAGTTAAACGATATGTTAGCAGGGATTCAAGTTTGTTTTTCTGATAATGATAAATTGTCTGCGCTTGTTTCCAGCGAGTTGGATGCGGATTTATTGATCCTTTTATCTGATATTGACGGGCTTTATACGGCTAATCCTAAGACAGATAAGGATGCAAAACTAATCCGTCAGGTTGATTGCGTGACAGATGAAATTCTTGCACTAGGTACAGGTGCATCCGAAGGCGGACGAGGCGGTATGAAAACGAAGCTCGAAGCTGCTAAGCTCGTAACACGTTTTGGTGGAAAAGTTCTTATTGCAAACGGAAAAACGCCTTATATTATTAACAAGATCTTCTCAGGAGAAGAACTCGGTACAATGTTTATGCCAACCGAAGAAAATCTTTCAGGCAAAAAACGCTGGATTGGTTATGCAACAAATGTTCGTGGCAAACTCGTTGTAAACGAAGGTGCAAAATGCTCGATTTTGGATAAATGCACAAGTCTTTTACCTATTGGGATTGAAGAAGTAGTTAATGAATTCAAGCAGGGTGAAGTCGTTTCAATCGTCGATGAAAACGGAGTTGAATTCGCCCGTGGAATGGTTAACTATGATTCGGAAGAATGTAAAAAAATAGCTGGTGCTCACTCAAATGATATTGTCTCAATCTTAGGCTACAAGAACTATGACGCCGTGATTACGCGAGATAATATTACGGATTTAGTCTAGACATATTGGATAATATATTGTACAATTTACAAATGGGTAAGCTCCTGTTTACCACCTCCGACACAGACTAGTTATGGGACATAAGCGGAAAGGTGGTGAGGGTAAATGATATTCTGTGTAACAGAAAAAGCGCTATGGCTTATCTTGGCGATAATCATAGCGTTTTCAATCTTTATCAAATAGGGAGTTATGAAAGGTTCTGAGAGTTCGCGGCTCTTAGAGCCTTTTCCCTATGTCAT
>CAZRHI010000215.1:0-1651 GCA_964599945.1 uncultured Acetobacter sp.
AAATGGTTGGGAGTTTCAATATTGCCCATTACTATTTGACTTGTTAATCTTGTTTTTTTCAAATAAATATGTGACGTGCTGTTGATTGATTATACTTTGTGCTATACAATTAAGGGGGTGCGCTATAAAATTTTGCTGTAGTTGTTTTAGACATATAGCGATAGTAAAAAAAGAAATGAAAAATTTATTTGATATTGAACGGTTTCCTAATATTAAGACATTTTTGATCAATGATATTGTGGCGTTATTTGTGATTTTTGGGTATGTTTGTTTTACTCATATAGCATTTTTGCAAATAAGCCCATTGTCGTGTGGCATGGGGCGAGTTGCTAGTGATTTTAGGCTTGGTCTTTTAGAAGAGGTAGGTCTATTTCCGTTATACGTGGTTGTTTATTTGTTGTTTTTGTTGGCAGCTAAGTCGTTTTTTATGCGCAGGAAAATGTATGCGGTGTTGAGGATTATTGTTATTTGTAGTATAATTTTAACGGGGTTGGCAGCTTGGCTATTTGCGGTTTCTTTTAAATATGAGTGGTCTTTGCTTGGTATATTTATTGTGTTGTTTGAATTGGTGGTTAATATGTTTCTATTTGTGGGTGGGTGTAGTGTCGCCTTGAAATATTTGAAACAAATTAAAGAACAAGCGGAAATGGAAATGATTCCGATGAGAAAATGCGATGAAAGGTTTGCTGTTATCGGATTTGTTGTGTTGCTTTTGGCTTGGAATTATAATCTTTTGAGTGGTGAGAAGGTTTGTTGCCAATTTGGTGGTGCTGATAATTGTAAAGACGGGTATGTTGAACATTTAAGGTGGGGCGTTTTGCATGGGAAAAAAGTGCGTTATGATTATGAGGGAAATATTAAGAGTATTGTAGAATATAAAGATGGGTGTCCTGACGGGGTGGCTATTGATTATTATGATTACAAGCGTGGTTCTATATCAGATATAGATAATTTTAAGAGTTGTAAGGCGCATGGGGAGCGTGTGCATTATGATATAGGTGGCGCAAAAAAATGTGCGTTTTATATTGAGGGAAGAGAGGTTAGTGAGGAAGTGTGGTTTGAATATAAGAAAACTCATGGTGATGAATATGGTGGTACAAATGAATGCGACCAAAAAGTTGTAAAGTCGTTAAAAAATGGGGAGTTGCAGAAAAGCGAGTATGTTAAAGGGCGTTTGCATGGGGTGAGTAAGTTGTTTTATGATGAAAGAGGAAAGTATATTAAGCGGGTGGAAAATTATCAAAATGGTCAATTACTTGGGGAGCAAGTGTTTTATGATGAGCGTGGTATGATATATAAATGTAAATTTTATATTGAGGGAAGAGAGGTTAATGAGGAAGAGTGGGCGATTTATAAGCAAAATCATCAAAATGAAGATTTGGGCACAAATGAGTGTGATGTGTAGAGAGATAAGGAGAGGTGTTGAAGCCCTGTAGTTTGCTAAAAAATCTGGACTAAGTCTTTTTCTATTATTTCATAAAAACTGTTAGCTATGCGCTTTTATAGACTAGAAGTTCTAAACAAACAGAGAGATGTTTAAATATTAAGATATTTAAGCATTCTGTTGTTAATTTGCTATTTGATTTTAAATGTTTTTAAACTTGCTTTTTAAAATCAGAGCTGATAGATAAAATTAAGAGGCGGTGAAATG
>CAZRHI010000216.1:0-1650 GCA_964599945.1 uncultured Acetobacter sp.
CTCTGTTGGCATATCTATTAATTTTTGCAGAATGACACGTCTGAATTGTTCAGGCATCTGTTTAGCATTAATGTCGCGGCGGTATTTGCTCACAATGTCTATAGCTTGGCTGGCAGGCATCTCCGGATTACTGATGAACGCCAGTTTGCTTTCAGTGCTTACATTCCCCCTGGTCATGACCGTACTTAAAAAATATTGAGGTAGGTCGGTTCTGCTAGAGAGCGCTTTAGCCCATTGTTCAGTTCTTTCTTCGGTTAGAATTTGGGTCTGACTCTTGTTCTCCATGTCTATTATAGAGTTATAGGCTGAATGGATTTTTGTCGCCGTTTGGGTATTACTTTCAGCACTCTTCAGTCTATCGGATAAGGCGGTAAAGACATTATCCAGTTTTTTATCTAATAATGTTTGTTCCGAATGGTTCCCTTTGGAAATGTTATTATTAGTGGCAACATCATAAATGTCGCGTCCTATGGAAGCATACAGGTCATTTCCTAACTTTCCGCTTTCTATGCCGGTTTCAATTGTTGACAAAAAGTCAGCAACGTCTGTAAATCTTCTGAATGTCCCATTATTGGTTGCGGAGTTAATTTGATCTTCAAGCTTTCCTTTTTTTCCTTGGCTTTCTTCTCGGGAGGAATAGTCGGGTTTATCTGAAAGTTTTATGTAATCTTTATATAATTGGGTTAATTCACTAAGTGACATTTTTTTGGGTTCCATGGCTTTTTCCTCCTAGATTAGATAGACAAAAATATTCTGTATATTTATAATATATCATATATAAACTAAAAATGCATTAATTTTTTTGTGAAAAATTTGTGACGAAAAATAAATATTTTGTAAAAAAAGAGAGATGGCATAACAAAGTTGATGAATTATTAGAAGCAATCATTGAGAATGCTGATGATATCAATAGAATGTATGGGGATTGAACTTGTAATAAATTTTAAAAAGATTCATTTATTTTTAAATGGACTTTATTATATTGCTCTCAAATTGAGAGGGTTATAAATAAGATGGATGAACTAACAGATTTATTATCTCAAAAGAGATTAGCAAAATATCAGGGTATCAGCAAGGAAGATGCTTTCAAGTGTCATTTATACAATTCTGAACTGGCAGAGAGTTTTTATCAATCTTTGTGCTATTTTGAGATTATTTTAAGAAACAAGATTGATTTTGTATTCTCTAAACACCTTGGAAAAGATTGGATTTTTGATACTCAATATCACCTTGGAAAAAACAAAAATCACTATGATGATGCCTTAAAAATACTAAAAGCAATTAAGGAAGTAGATTCATTTGATTTTGTGTATCAAAAAATAAAGAAATTAAATATTTTAAAATAAAGAAAGATGGCATCACCCACAACCAGATAAAATCCTGCATCACAATGCTTAATGTGGTCTATATCCATCCCTTCTGTATGTTAATATAATATATAAATTTCTAAATGTCAATATATTTAGCAAAACTGCGTTTTGTGGTAAAGACGGGCTTCGTTGCACTTCGCTACAACAGCACATATCGGCACAGCCGACCGCGATCCGGTGTCTCGCTTGTGTTTGCTGTCAAATTTCCTTCTGGAAGTTCAAGTCCTTACCAATGATACCATAACAAAAAACCTCCTTAAAGGAGGTTTTTTGTTATGGT
>CAZRHI010000217.1:0-1649 GCA_964599945.1 uncultured Acetobacter sp.
AAAGCACTTTAATGAAAACTGATTTCACAAAATCCTTTCTGCCGCAACTAAAAAAAGCGACCATATGTTTAGTCGCTAAACTTTGACAAACGGAGTTTTGAAACCCTATCTGCTACACATGGTCGCATTTCTGATTTCAAAACACCCATCAAAGGTGTAGTCCGAATATCAAAGCTTAGCTAATTCCATTATACTACAAAAACCGTAATTACGCAAGCCATATTTTTGTTATGTTTGGTTTTTTACCAAAATAAGTTTTTAATAGCCAGTGTCCGTAGCTTAAACCTGCTTCTAATTTCAATTTTAAGCCTGCTTAGACAAGTTTTTGTGGCTAGGGATTACCCAAAGTATAGGGGTCAGAGATTTTATTTTAATTTTTGGAGGTTATGCCCTACAATAGATATAAAGTTCAATATAAATTCAAAAACGGAGTTAATATGATATAACGACACAATCTATTTGACTGAAAAGACGAAAAGTGCCATAGGTTTTACCTTGGTGGTTGATACTCATTGGTGAATTCCGACCATACTTTTGTTCAACCGACATATCAAGGTAATGCTTTTGAAAGGTATAAGCAATGTCGGATAGACAGCATCTTTTTGATGTCAAAAGTTCAAAACAAACATCCCCTAGCGATAAGATTACGGATGAAATGGCTTTAGATTACGCCATTTTCCTCTATAACCTTTATCGGAAAGCAAAGTTAAATTATAATTAATGAAAGGAAAATAATGAAAAGTCAAAAAGGTGACTCTAAATTTATTATCAACTATAGCCGATTTTTATACAGACTGGCAAAGCATGAGAGTTCAAATACTTTAGACCAGGCAGAGGTCAAAAAAATAAGCAATTACCTTCATTGCGAATTAGACAGTTTATGGGGAAATGGTTGCCCATACATAAGTCGTGTTTCGGATAAAGAAATCGCAAAAATGTATGTCTATTGTAAGTGGCATCCCGAGGTTAAATTCCTAGTTTTTGACTATCGAGAGCGATTTGCTTGTACTAATACCGAATATAAGGAGCGGGAGAGGTTGTTTAAGAGGTTGGGCGTTAATGTATTCTACAAAGAGGAACAGATACCGAACTACCAAGCAACCATGAACGAGCTCATGAATATCCTCGAGCAAGAAGATTACAACGCTAAACGCCTAGCTAGAATAACTGAGGAGGCGGAATTATATGTATAATCAACAGTCTGTAGCCAATCTTAACCATTTATTGAAGGAACTCAGCAAGTATGAAGACAAGGAATCTGACCCAGTATCACAACTGCGGAAATATGCCCACGATCTAAATACAGAATTGGAACACCTTTGGTTCAATTCGAGCGTCTATATTGGTCCAGTCGGAAAAAAGGAAATACGACATATGGCTCAATATTGTAAATGTCGCCCAAACATCAAATATCTCATTTTTGATTATCGTGAGCGTTTTGCCAGCAGTCAACAACAATTTAACGAGCGAGCAAAAATCTTTAAAGGCTTAGGGGTAAAAGTTGTTTTCCTCAATACTGGCGACATCCCTGATTTTTATCAAGCATATCATTTCGTCTTAAGAATGCTCAAAGAAGTGAATCGTCATGCCTGGGCAAATTGAGGCGATTGCCAACTGCCGAGTTTCATCAACGGAACAGCTCAAAAATA
>CAZRHI010000218.1:0-1614 GCA_964599945.1 uncultured Acetobacter sp.
ATTAATTTAATTAAAAAGGCGGATTTTACTATAAAGATGGATTTTACTATTTTTAAATGTATATATAATTTTTTTAATGTTTTGTTGAAAACTTTGTGCCGTACAGGATGGTATATGTTAGTTGTTTTATTGTTTCTGGGAGTAGTGAGTCTGTTTTCACATGTATTGGTTTCTAAATATGCTAACAAAAAAGTAAGTTCTGTGAAATTAGATGCTAAAACGGAAGAAATACTCCATGATTATGGAAGGTATTATGGACAGTTTATTTGGATAAAAGAATATTGTTTATCTAAAGGATATGAACTTAAACATATTGATGAAATGACTAAAAAATATAAAAATCAAATTAATAATTTGGTCAGTAAAGCTAACTCTATCCAAATTGATGGGCAGAAGGTTATAAGCATTATGAATGTAGAACCATATAAATCACAAATAAATAAAAAGCAAAAAGAAGCATTTAATCTTATGAGAAAAGTATTTATTGCAGATAAACTTTCAGAAACGAATTTGGAAAAATCTATAAATATATATAAAAACTTTTTAGATGATAGCATATTAAAACAGTTTGGAGATGTTGTTTCTGAGAAAGAAGCTTGTATAATGATGGATATTTTTGTTCCTCAGGATTATCAGATAAAAGATAGCTTGACTAGAAAATCATTTGAATTTCTTGATAAGTATTGAAGAGTATGTTAGTTGTCTGGGTTTCTGATATGGCTTAGAGTCAGAGATATTAGGATTAAAAACTGATTGACAAAGGAATCGGTTTAGTATTATTATACCTCTCAGAGCTAAACACTCTTCAATAAGCGGTTAATGCACCCGTCAGATGTGTTTTTTTGTATTCATGATTTTTTTCTGTTGTTGGATACAAAAGCTAAGGTCGGGAGTGCGAGGATATATCTGAATAACTCCGCGTGACTTATTGCACGTGTTTAGCTCCCGACACCTCAACGGATTTGAGGGACTTCTGAACAAAGGACAATAAGTTATGAAAAATTTAGTTATCATCAAAGATAATCAAGTTGTTACAACATCCATGAAGGTTGCGGAGCTGTTCGGCAAGAGGCATGATCATGTCATCAGAAAAATTAACGAATTGGTCGGAAGCCTTAGAGAACAAGAAGATTTGCGATTCCCCAAAAATGGGGTTTCGCAGGAAAAAGAAGAGAATTTGCGAAAACGTAATTTTTCGTTTTCGCAGGAAAAGGGAGAGGATTTGCGAAAGCTCAAAATTGAGCTTTCGCAAAATGCCAGTCAAACCGCCATGTTCCGCTTGGTGCAGCAGAATATGAAAACGCCGACCGGCGGGATAAAGTCTAATCCGATGTATTTGATGGACCGGGATGGGTTTACGCTGTTGGCGATGGGTTTTACCGGAGCAAAGGCTTTGCAGTTCAAGCTTGCTTATATTCAGGCTTTTAACGAAATGGAAGCCAAGCTTAAAAAACTTTATCCCTGCGGGAAGGAAAACGTCGGTAAAGAAATCGTATTATCAGACAGTGAGCATACGGCCATTGGCGGAATTGTAAAGCGATGTGTGGGGGCTGCCGTGCGGGAGGAGCTGGACAAGTTTTTAACACCTCCAGAGAAAACTCAGGACTGGGAGGT
>CAZRHI010000219.1:0-1581 GCA_964599945.1 uncultured Acetobacter sp.
TTCCATAACCTCACCTGTAATTGTTACTCCTACCCCTAAACATAAGCCAAACAAACCCAAAAGTCAAAATTTTCAGTAAAAGAAGTTGAATAACTCAACCACTTCCAAATATTAAATCATAACATTCGCCAAAGTATATCTTTACCAAAAAATGTTTACATTAGACAAAAAACATGGAGCAGTCATCGCTGATGAAATTGCAAAACGAAAAATTGCCGAAACAATCAAATCAGGACACTCCAAATAAACTAACATCATATTCTAACTAAAAAAACAACACTACCCACACAAAGGTAGTGTTGTTTTTTAACCCACTGAAATTTCAACCTCCCCCTCATAAAAAGCGTCCAAACATAAAATGTTTGAACGCCTCAAAAAGTACTAAAGATCTTTACAAGTCATACGGGTCGACCTCTTTTCCAGAGTGGACATCAACCCCCAGAGCATCAAGACCTTTCACACCAAGCCATCACAATCATATCCTCCCTCCTAGAATAGCTAGTCCCTGTGAAAGCCACCTTTACCAACAGAGTAACTCAATACCAATCATGTTTTTCATCTCGATTTAGACGGCTGATTCTTTTCATATCTTCATCGGACAATTCAAAATCAAAAATAGCCATATTCTCTTTCATATGTTCAGGATTACTTGTACCAGGAATAATGACAACATTCTTTTGCAAATTCCAGCGAAGAATAACTTGAGCCACAGTTTTATTATATTTTTTTCCGATATCTTTTAATACTTCATCAGCAAGCATTTCTTTTGTATAACCTCTACCACCCAGAGGATACCACCCCTCAACAACAATACCATTTCTTTGAATAAATTCTATTACCTTTGTATCTTGATAATAAGGGTGAATCTCATTTTGAACAAGTGCTGGTATAATTGTAATTTGCGGTAAAAATTCGCTTAATTCCTTAATATAATAACAAGACAAACCGATTGAACGTATTTTTCCCACTTTAACAGCTTCTTCCATAGCTCTGTATGCTTTCACATCATTTTTGTCTGGATGATGAAGTAACATAAGATCAATATAATCAACACCAAGCCGTTCAAGAGCATCATCAATAGCTAAATCTGCATTTGCATATTGATTAGGATATAATTTGGTCGTAATAAAAATTTTTTCTCTTGGGACTCCTGAATCTTTAATGGCTTTACCTATACTTTCTTCGTTATGGTACATATATGCCGTATCAATCAGTCGATACCCAGCTTTTAATGCTTCAGAAACGGAATTAACACAAACATCTCCTGTTAGGCTATATGTTCCCAAACCAATAATAGGCATTATATTGCCGTCATTAAGTTTAACAGTCTTTGTTGTCAAGTTTAAAGAAATAATATCGTGCATATTGCTCTCTCCTTTAGCTGACGCACCTCGAATAACAAGTGGTAAAGACATCAGCAAAATAATTACTAATCTGTTTATACTATTGTAGCCCATTTTTATTAACTTTTGTCTCACAGACATACCTTTCTTAAAATTTTATTCCTCCCTTTAACAAAAAAACGCCCCCAAAGGAGCGTTTTTGAATTGGTGCGCCTGGCCAGAGTCGAACTGGCACGCC
>CAZRHI010000220.1:0-1577 GCA_964599945.1 uncultured Acetobacter sp.
TTATATCATGTATAAAAAAAAAGAAAAAGTTTAAACTCCCCATCGCTTTTATTTAGGCGTTCAATATCTTCCATAATCGGGGTGTGGATTTTGTTAAACCCAAATGCTTTGTAAGTTTCTTCAATCTTGCCACGAACAAAATCCCGAAGTTCGACCTCGGCTGGCAAAAAATCTTTCGTACCACGAACTGGTTGCGCATTCATTTTCATCTCTTAAATTCCTTTAAAAATCACACATTTCTTTCTTTATAAAAACAAAAACAAAAAAAATCAAACGAATTTTATTTTTGCTCTTTAAATTCATAAAATTTTGTGTTATACTATAAAAAATGATGAAAAGAAGGATGTGTGTTATGAACAAAAAAGTTGATTATACAAAAGCAGAACAGCTCCAAGATCAAACCTATTTTGATTGCAAAATAGATATGGTTCCAGCCAGCCTAAAAACCACATATTCTGAGCTTGTGAGCAAAAATCCTGTTTTAGTTTCCCGTGAACTAATTGTTGACGGTCGTCCACTCATCGGCATAGAATATACTCCAAATGGTGAAGTCGCCAGTGTTTACACCACAGATATTAAAGGCAAACGAGTTAATTTTGAAAACTCTGCCGAACACGCTGACTACACTTCAAAAGATTTAATCACTCAACATATAAACGAAGTTTCAAGAACAATCTCTCGCAAGTCTGTACACACGGAGAACAACACAATCTCTACTCCCAAAGCAAAGAAAGAAAGAGTCGTTCCAGAAGCACTAAAAAAACAACCATTCACAATAACCAAATCACAAGAGCGCGCATAATAAAAGTTTTTAACACCCCCAAGCCGTTCTCCCCCAGAACGGCTTTTCTATTGTTCCCTTCCCTCCCCCATCACCTTGCAATCCTAACCACAGGCGTAGCACTACACCCCCAAAGCCCGCTCGTTGAAAATCACACTCTCCCCTCGCCACAGCCAAACGCATGCCCGTGTCGCTGACACCACTCCAAAATACAAAGCACACGCATAAGATAAAAAAACACCCCCGAACCAAGAGCCGAGGGTGCTTTCACATCTGTTAGCTTTCTTTTATCTCTGTCGTTTCCTCTTCATATATCGCGTCAACCAATTTGATTTCCAATGTTTTCCTATAGAACCGTAACACCCGAAAAGCCGCATACCAACGAAAATGCCTACGCCCAAGTTCATTTTCTTCCACAGTTCGCGCGGGCACACCAATACGCTTTGCCAAATCGTCCAAACGATGATTATTTTCTCTTCGCAAATTTTGCAATAACCCACCGATAATTTTGACAATATATTTTTCATAGTCATTACCATTACTGTAATGCTTAGTCCATTTTTTCTCAAATGTTATCATTTTCTTAAAACTCCAATTTAATGTTAAAAACAAAACTGGCACTGCATGATACAGTGCCAGGGAGTTCGAAAATCACACATATATGACTCCTATAGCCTTCAATATATAGCTATAAGCTCCCTGACTTACTATCAAGGAATTAAAAATATGTGAGAGCTTTCGAAAGCCCTATCGACATCTCTGCCAACCACATCACTATAGAGGAAAAATAAAAAAA
>CAZRHI010000221.1:0-1546 GCA_964599945.1 uncultured Acetobacter sp.
CGGTGAGAACGTTTCAAACATCGTCGTAAAAATCATTCAGTCCTACGTTACCGTCGTCAACAAGATGGTCTGGGGAAAAGAGTAAAAAAAACGCTTTACTGTGTCCATCCTGTCTTTTGTGTTAAGAGCTATGGACCTTATTGAAAAGCCTTTGCTGTGAAAAAGAGATTGTTGTTTATCTGTCAATATTTTTATCCAGAAGTATTCCGTGGTAACGATATTGCATTCGATATGGCAAAGCGTGGAGTAGACGTAACGGTAATATGCGGAACACCTAACTACCCACAAGGAAGCTTTTATAATGGGTACGGCTGGTTCAAAAAAACTCAAGAAGTCATCAATGGCGTAAGGATAATCCGAGTTCCAATAATACCAAGAGGAACAGGCAATAAGATTAAACTGCTTACAAATTATTTTTCCTATTGTTTTGCTGCTTCAATTTACCTTCCGTTTCATATACTATTTAATAAAAGGTACGATGCATGCTTTGTTCAGCAGTTGTCTCCAGTTATGATGTCTGTTCCGGGTGTACTATTTAAGAAAATTACTGGGCAAAAGTTGTATACTTGGGTCTTGGATTTATGGCCTGAAAGTCTTAAAGCTGCCGGTGGCATAAAGAATAGACATATACTTGATTTTTTTGGATTATTTGCAAAGTTACAATACAGAAATTCAGATGAAATACTTGTGAGTTCCAAGGGCTTTGAAAAAAATATAAATAACAAGGGACCATATTCGCATAAAATTCATTATTTTCCTAATTGGGCTGAAGATGAGTTAAAAGGATGTGAAAAATACCCAATCCCGGAATTACCGGATGGTTTCAAAATTATTTTTACAGGTAATATTGGTGATGCTCAGGATTTTGAAAGTATAATTGAAGCGGCAAATATAATGTCGGAAGATGAGTCAGTTCACTTTATACTTGTGGGGGATGGGAGAAAAAAGAAGTGGATTGAAGAGCAGGTGAAAGCAAACCATCTTGAAAATAAGATTCATTTGTTAGGAAGGTTTGAAATCAAGTATATGCCATCGTTTTTTGATAGGGCTGATTGTCTTTTACTATCATTGAAAGATGATGAGATAATGAAACTTACTGTACCGGCAAAAATGCAGGCATATATGTCTTCCGGTAAACCAGTTTTAGCAATGATAAATGGTGATGCAAACGATTTAGTTCGAGAAGTTAGATGTGGGATCAGTGTCCCGGCGTCAACTCCTTGCGAATTGGTTGATGCCATTAGACAATTGAAGAACATGAGCAAATATGATTTAAGTGCGATGGGTGAAAGAGGAAAAAAATATTGTGAAGAGAATTATTCCAAGGATAAACTTCTATCTGAATTATATGATAGACTATTTATTCCAGATAAATAATATACTATAACTCTAATGATTTATTTTATTATCACCGTGCTGTTAATTCTTTTCGAATTGGCATATTTTCGTGTAGCAGATCGGTTTAATATTATTGATAAGCCGAATTTGAGAAGTTCACATTCCTCGATTGTACTCCGTGGAGGAGGTATAATATTCTTATTTGCAG
>CAZRHI010000222.1:0-1530 GCA_964599945.1 uncultured Acetobacter sp.
AGTCCGATAAAAATGATTGAAAGTTTAATTGATTCATCATAACATCTCAACTATGGAAGTTTTGATTATAATAATTGCTGTTGTTTTGTTTGCCATATATAGAATATGGCGCAATGCTGTTATAATGAAACAAAATAAAGAACTAATTCAAAGTGTAACAAATTTATCTAGAGGAACAGTTTCTGAACAACATCTAATATTAACATTATTAAAATCAGGAATACATCCTCAAGCTATTTTTCACGATTTATATATCAACAGAAACGATGGAAAATTTTCACAAATAGATTTGGTTGTTGCAACAAGAGTTGGCATCATTGTTTTTGAAGTTAAAGATTTTAGTGGTTGGATTTATGGAAAGGGTAACCAAACTAAATGGACACAAGTTTTAGCTTATGGAAATGAAAAATACCGGTTTTATAATCCTATTATGCAAAATAATACCCACATTAAGCAACTTCGCCAAAAGCTTAAAGAAAATGTTCCTTTTTATTCTATAGTCGTATTCTATGGAAATAGTGAACTACAAGATATTAGCTTTATTCCAAGGGGGACTTTCGTAACAAAATGGTATAGAGTGGTTGATGTTGTCAATACAATTATACAGGAAAATCCTTTAGCTAATTACAAAGATAAGCATAAAGTTATTGATGTATTAAAAGAAGCTGTTACGAATGGAGATAAACTAGAAACAGAAACTCAACATATTGAGAATATACACGAGATGCTTGGTACAAATAGAATTTTTCAATAAATAAGCAATTTAACTAACTGACATCAATGTCATAAAGTGCTTCAATCTTCCTACTCAAATCCTTAAACTCCTCATAATTCTTAGTCCGATAAGTACAAAGTATTGTACTCCGCTTGCAAAAAAAGCACCAATTAAGGAGCTTTTTTATGATTTAGTTTTTTAACATTCCAAGGCAACATTAAATCTTTTTTACATTAGGAATATACTAACGACCAAATTTTAATGAAGTATTTGTATAAGTATTTAAAATATTTTGAGATTTACCCATTTCTTGGGGAGCTTTTTCACCAACAACATTTTGAATAAAGTCAATAACTTTGTCAGTGTTTTGAAGCTCTTTATTTTCAGCTTGTGATTTTGCTTTATTCCAATGTCTTCTTTCTTCTATTCTTTTCTTAAGATGATAAATACTTGCTACGACAAATTCTGGAAACGAAGAACTATCACATAGGTCTTGGTGTTTCTCATATAAAGCTCTTTTTTGTCTGAATTGTTTTATTTCATCTAAACATTTTTTTCCTTGAGGTCCTTCAATAAAGTTTTTTCTAATAAGACAATATTTTAATAATGCTTCAGGCGTTAATTTTTTTATACTTTCACTTCGTTCTAATTCATCACTAAAATATAAAATAGATTGATGTTTCTCTCCTGTATAGTGTGTCATCGAAACAGTAACACGAGGCATATCTACATCGGTCCTACCGCCAGCACTAGAGATACTATAATCAAAACTTTGAGCATGAAGTTGGGTATATTCATTTTTTAGGTGTCCATCT
>CAZRHI010000223.1:0-1524 GCA_964599945.1 uncultured Acetobacter sp.
TATATTACTTCTTTATTTTGAGATGAAACATATGCCCAAAGAAGATGCTATCTAAAGGGAGGATACAGGTCAAGGAAAAAGAAAATGATAATTAACAGTATCAATAATACATAATTTTGTTGCTAAAGGGTTCAAGTCACGTTCAAATCTTCTTGGTAACAACTTTGGGCAAAAAATCGACAGTTCTCGATAGAGAATTGTCGATTTTACTTTTTTGCTCTTCATTAAAAATTCGAGAGTTGATTTTTGGAATTAATAAGTAATAGTGAACAGTGAGAGGTACAAGGTTTTGCCTTGCTTTTTAACGAGACAACTTGCGATGTATGAGGAATTGCTTATTTCATACTGTTAAGGAGAAATTAAAGTGAAAATCAGAATAATAGGTTGCAGTGGTTCAGGTAAGACATATTTTGCGAAAAGGCTATCCGAAAAATATAATGTTCGATATTTTGATTTAGATGATATTTACTAGGATAACAGCCAAAATTCGTACGGTGTGAAAATGCCTCTTGATAAACGTAATCAAATGTTGATTGAAATATTGCAACAACCTGATTGGATTATTGAAGGTGTCTATTACTCTTGGGTACAGCAAAGTTTTGAAGAGGCAGATACGATTTATGTGTTGGATATGCCCAAATGGCTATATAAGTTTCGCATAATTAAAAGATTCATACAGAGAAAGATTAGAGTTGAAGAAGGCAAGAAAGAAACTTTCAGATCTGTTTATAATCTCTTAAAATGGACTGACACTTTTCAAAACAAAAACATGAAAGAAATCATTAGAATTTTGGAACAGCATAAGCGTAAAGTTATTTATCTAAAAAACAAAAGGGAAATTTATAGAATTCTGACTGATTAATTATGCGAGAGTTCAAATCCCTCATCCAAAAACGCAAAAACATCTTTTTCGCAATCGCTTCACATCAAAAAAGGACGAAAAAGATTCCTCCCCGCCCCCCGATTTTATCGGGGGCGCCGTCTTAGGCGGCGATTTTTCGAGAGTCAGTTTCGTAGATGTAAAATGGGCAATTTCCCTTTGCGGAATGGTTTGAACTCTCACTGCACGGGAGTTGCTAAGGTTTATATTGACAAGGCTATATTTTTGTGATATACTTTTTCTCAACTAAAAATAAAGGAGATACATAATATGTTCAATTCACTTTCTATCCGACGCAGACGATAAAGCTTGTGTTCTTTATGGGCACAGGCTGATTTGCTGTGTGCCTATAGAAAAGTGATTGTAACGATATATTATAGTTAACACTATTTGGCATACAGTACCAAATAGTGTTTTTTGTTGTTTATTGATTATTGATTATTTTTAGGAGGCATTTGTGAAAACTATAATTGAAATTCTTACCGTGAAAATATCCGAAGCTTTTGAGGCGTGTGGGTACTCTGCTGATTTTGGCTCAGTAAAAGTATCAGACAGACCGGATCTGTGCCAATTTCAGTGTAATGGAGCTTTTGGTGCAGCAAAGCTTTATAAAAAAGCACCGTCCGTGATAGCAAATAACGTGA
>CAZRHI010000224.1:0-1501 GCA_964599945.1 uncultured Acetobacter sp.
ATTTTGGCGTTCTTTCATTTTCTTATCCCAGAGTTTTTTTATTTCTTCCGCACCTTTTTCTGGTGTTGGCATATCAAATTTGACGGCTGGTTTTGAAGCCAAAATCATACTTTCTTTAAGGCTTATTTTAGTGCTTCCTGTTTCTAATGAAGTGGCTATTGTTTTTTCAAGCATTTTCTTAACCGTATCATTGACAACATCTTGTACTTGCTCTTTGACAATATTAACATAAATTTCACTTGATTGCAGAGAATTATGTCCCAATGCTGTCTTGATTTTATAAGCATTTCCTGTTAATTGAGCCATCATTGTAGCAAAGGTATGGCGAAAATCGTGCAAGCGGATACGACCTTCAATGTTGGCATCCTTTTTAATAACCTGCCACGATTTTTTGACATCAACCAAGTGTCCCGTTTTACTCTCTTTGGAATAGAACACATATTCACTATTGATTCCATTTGTTTTAGCGTGGTCTTTAAGTAATGAAAAAATCGGCATTACTGCCTCTGGTATGCTAACTGAAAGATTTGTTCTGTTTTTTGTTGTCGGCACAATCCAAGTACGTTTTGATAATTTGAGGTCTTGCCAGCGCATACTTAATAATGCAGATTTTCTGACAGGAATAAACAGCAAAGCAAGTATTGCACAATATGAGATATTGATTTGAACGCTTATCTTATTATTGATGCTATCTACAATTCTATTAACTTCTTCGCTATCCAAAGCACGGATGCACGGCTCTTCTGTGTATGTTTCCACGCCATTGGCAGGGTTTGTAATTTTATATCCTTTCTTGTTTATCAGGTAATTGTAAACCGCCTTAATAAGAGAAAGACATCTGTTTGTTTGATAAGGGGTGCTTGCGTTCTTATTGCGGAATGCTTCCAAAGTTTCAATATTGATATTCAGGACACGCATTTTACCAAGATTATCTTTTATTTGTTTTTCTCATAGTCGCAGATATTCATTAACAGTACGTTGTCCTAAACTAATTTTTGAATTCATATAGGTTTCAAAGACATCATTTAAAGTTATGCGAGCGAGTTTATCATTGTTGCCAAGATAGACATTTTCATACATAGCATCTTTTAAGCGGTTAGCAATCTCTCTGGCTTGTGCAACTGTAATATCACCAAAGTTTCCCAACTTTTTATGTTGTGGCACACCGTTAATCCGCTTATAGAGGCAAAAGGGTTTCGTACCTTTGGGATGCACAAATAATTCCAAGCCATCTTCTTTTCCATCCATAACAGAATACCGCTTTGGCTTTGTTGCTAGCCCTCTAATTTTACTATCGGTGAAATTAAACTTTGTCACATTACCCTCAAAATACTACTAAAATACTACAAAATATAGTTAAATTTAGGCTATTTTTGAGCCCGTGTCAAGAGTGATATTTAATATTTTATATTAAATATCAATGCATTAAAATTTATTCAAAAATAAGCCTTTCAAACTCTTAATCAGTGGGTCTGGGGTTCGAACCCCCACGCGCCTACCA